>JAZDOU010000208.1:0-12427 GCA_043798385.1 Pseudomonadota bacterium | reverse complement strand
GATGTTGGAAACCATGTCGCCGGATTTTGTGACTAAGCTGGATGAGCTGATTCATGGAACGACTCTGGTCATCAATGCCATTATCGAACGCAAGGGGGCCAAAACAGGACTGATCACCACCAAGGGCTTCCGGGACGTCCTGGAAATCGGCCGGGAGATGCGCTATGCCCCTTATGACATCTTCGCGGAATTCCCCAGGCCCCTGATCCCCCGAAGTTATCGCCTCGAGGTGGATGAGCGCATCCGAAGCGACGGGAGCGTCCTCAAGGCCCTGGACCCGAAAGAGGCCCGGCAGGTGGTCCGTCTCCTGCTGGGAATGGGTGTGGAATCGATTGCCGTCTGTCTGATCAATTCCTTTGAGAATCCGTCTCATGAGTTGATGCTTCAAGAGATAATTGAACAGGAGGCCCCCAACCTTTCGGTCTCCATTTCCTACCGGGTCTTACCGCAGATCAAGGAATATGAGCGCACCAGCACCACGGTGACCAACGCCTATGTCAAGCCTCTGACGGGCAGGTATCTGTCCAAACTGGCCGGCCGGCTGGAGGCCATCGGCTTTAAGGGGAAACTCTTTATCATGCTTTCCAGCGGCGGCGTTACCTCTCTGGAAACGGCGGCCGAATTTCCGGTCCGGATCATCGAATCGGGGCCTACCGCGGCGGTTATCGCGGGGCAATACTACGGCAAGCACTTCAATATCTCGGAAATGTTCTGCTTTGACATGGGAGGAACCACCGCCAAGTCCTGTCTGATCCAGAAAGGGGTGGCCGGCGTCGTCCCGACCTTTGAAGTCGGACGGGTCCAACGTTTCATGAAAGGAAGCGGTCTCACCATCCAGGTCCCCGTGGTCGATCTGATGGAGATCGGCGCCGGGGGCGGCAGTATTGCCAAGGTGAGCAAGCTGGGCACCCTTCAGGTCGGGCCGGAAAGCTCCGGAGCCGACCCCGGACCGATCTGTTACGGGAGGGGCGGTACTGATCCCTGCGTGACCGATGCCGATCTCCTGTTGGGCTATCTGGACCAGGGCTACTTTCTCGGCGGGACCATGAAACTCGATCAGGAAGCGGCCCGGCGGGGCGTCGAGGAAAAGATCGCCCAACCGCTGGGAGTCTCATTTATCCAGGCCATCTGGGGGATCCATGATCTCATCAATGAAACCATGTCGGCGGCCGCCAAGACGCACATCGCCGAAAAAGGCGGCAATCCCAGGCTGGTGACGATCGTGGCCTTCGGAGGAGCGGGACCGGTTCATGCCTATGGTCTGGCCAAGAAATTAGGGGCCCCCCGTTTACTGGTTCCGCCGAATGCCGGGGTAGGATCGGCGATGGGTTTTTTCACCGCTCCCCGGGCCTTTGATCTCCTGCGGAGTCACAAGGTTTCCCTGACGGAGGTCGTCTTTGATGAAATAGAGCACCTCTTCCAGGGGTTGGAAGCGGATTCCGCCAAGATACTGAAAAAGGAAGCCGGAGATGAGGTCCTTCATTTCGAACGATCGCTCGACATGCGGTTCATAGGACAAGGTTCGGAAATCAATGTCCCTTTGCCGGCCGGCGATTTAACCCGACTCGAGAAGGCCAAGGTCCGGCAGCTCTTCGATGAGGCCTATGAGAAACTCTACGGCCGGACCTATCCCGACTCCGAGGTGGAATTCATCAACTTCAAGGTCAGGGCCAGCCTTCCCGAGCGGCTCCTGCAACTGCCTAAAATCCAGGGCAGTAGAAAGCAGACTCTGGATGGGGCCGTTAAGGGACAGCGTCCGGCCTACTCCCCGCTGGCCCGGGAATTTATCCCTTATACCGTCTACGATCGATACCAATTGTTTCCGGGAGCCCGGTTTTCAGGTCCGGCTATTATTGAGGAAAAGGAGTCGACCCTCATCGTGGGTGAGGATGCCCGGATAGCCACCGATGACTTCGGATTTCTCTGGATTGATCTTAAGGAGGCCGACTGATGGGCCGGATATTTGATCCGATCACCCTGGAAATTTTGTGGCGAAGGTTGATTGCCATTGTGGACGAGGCGGACGGCAGCGTGGCGCGGACCGCCTTCTCGAGCCTGCTGCGGGATGCCCACGATTACACCTGCATGTTTACCGATAGGCTTGGCCGGGAACTGGCCCAGGGGACCTTTGCCACCCCCGGGCAGTCGGGGGCCATGGCCTTGGGGGTGAAGGCCCTGATCAACCAATATCCCGTTGACACTTACCAGCCCGGGGATGTCTTTATTACCAATGATCCCTGGGCCCTGGCGGGCCACCTGAATGATATCTGTGTCATGAGCCCGATCTTCTATCAAAATCAACTGGTGGCCTTTACCGCCTGTGTGTTTCATCACTCCGATATCGGCGGCCGGGTGGCCTCCGACAATCATGACGTCTTCGAAGAAGGCCTTTTTATCCCCTTCGTGAAGCTCTATGACCGGGGGGTCCTCAACCAATCGGTCCTGGATCTGATCCGCTGGAATGTCCGGACGCCTGATGAGGTGACCGGGGATATCCGGTCGCAGATTTCAGCCAACTACGTCTGTGCCGAAAAGGTCGCTCAGATGCTTCAGGAGAGCGGCCTGGATAACCTGGACGATCTGGCCGAACAGATTATCCAGCTTACGGAAAAAAGCATGCGGGAGGAGATCGAAGATATCCCGGATGGATTTTATGAGGCCAAAGGCATCATCGAGCAGACCAGCGGAAAAGAGGACATCGTTATCCAGGCCAAGGTCGAGATCAAAGGGAGCGATATCCTGGTGGATCTGGAAGGTTCTTCCGGCCAGGTCGACTGGGGCGGTAATGTGGTCTACAATTTTACCTATGCCTATGTCTTCATGGCCATTAAAAGCATGTTTGCCCCGGATATCCCCGACAACGAAGGGTGTGCCCTGCCGATCAGGCTAACGGCCCCGGAAGGAAGTGTGGTCAACTGCCGGTTTCCGGCCGCTGTGGCGGCTCGGATGGGGGTGGGGCATTTCATGACCGAGGTCATCTACCGGGCCCTTTCCGGGGTGTTACCCGGGAAGGTTATTGCCGGATCCGGTGGCACCCCGGCGGCGATGAACGTATTTTACGGGAGAAGGAAAGACGGGAAACCCTGGCATTCCGTCATCATCCGGGGAGGCGGTATGGGGGCCGGATCAGCCAATGACGGAAATTATGTCTACATCTTCCCGGCCAACGGCGCCAATACCCCGGTTGAAATATTTGAAAGCGACACCCCCCTTATTGTTGAGAAGCGGGAGCTCCTGATCGATTCGGGAGGACCCGGAAAGATGAGGGGCGGCCTTGGGAAAAGAGAGGTCTTCCGGATACCGGATGATCAGTACGCCCCGATCCCACCGGTCAACCTGGGAATCCAGGCCGGGAGGTTCAGGTACCCGGCGGAAGGGCTCTTTGCCGGCCGGCCCGGTTCCAAAGCGCAGTTCCTCATCAACGGGACCCCGGGAAATCCCTATGGGTTGACCCAGTTGAAGCCCGGTGACCAGGTGACTATCGATGCCCCCGGCGGTGGCGGCTATGGCCATCCCTTGGAACGCGACCCCGAATTGGTGGCCGACGACCTGCGGGAAGAATATGTCAGTCTGAAAATGGTCCGGAACGATTATGGAATTGAAATAGACCCCGCAACCCAAGAGGTTGACTGGGCGGAGAGGGATAAAAACAGGCGCAAGGCGCAGGGCACACGGCTCAAGGGGAAAACCGATGGGTAAATTTACAGAATTGAAGGTATGGCAGAGATCAAAAGATTTAGCTGTATTTATCTATAGGTTAACAAATCAAGGGATCTTTTCGAAGGACTTTGGTCTGAGGGATCAAATTCGTCGAGCAGTGGTATCAATAGCCAGTAATATAGCAGAGGGAGATGAGTTAGGTACGGATAAGCAATCTGTCAGGTACTTCTTTATTGCTAAGGGGTCTTTGGCGGAAGTTCTAACCCAAACCATTATTGCCTTAGAAATTGGTTATATCACCAAAGATAGTTTTGACCATATTGAAAAAGAATGCAAAACGATTTCAAGTATGCTAACCAGGCTGATCCAAGCCCGGTCCAAAAATTAAACCTTGTGCCTTGAGCCCTGCGCCTTGCGCCTAAAGGATACTTTATGTCTCAAACCTTTATGCCTGATTTTACATCCCTGGATGAGCTAAAGGCTCATCAGTTGAAAGGTCTTAAGTGGACTATCCATCATGCCTATAACGGGTCTTCTTTCTACCGGAAAAAATATGAACAAGCCGGGGTCAAACCGGAAGATATAAAAACCCTTAAGGATTTAAGCCGCCTGCCTTTTGTTACCGCCCAGGATCTCCGGGATGGCTATCCTTTCCCTTTGCTTTCCGTTCCCCTGGAAAAGGTGGTGCGCATCCATGCCTCTACCGGGACCACGGGGAAAAGAAAAATTCTATCGTATACCCAGAAAGACATCGACGATTGGGCCCATTTTTTCGCCCGCTGTTATGAGATGGCCGGACTCAGTCGGGAAGACCGGGTCCAAATCGCCGTCGGGTACGGGGTCTGGACGGCCGGCGTAGGGTTCCAGTTGGGGTGTGAGCGCTTTGGGGCCATGGCTATACCGGTCGGACCGGGGAATATTGAGTTGCAATGTCAATTCCTGGAAGATCTGCAAGCCACGGTCATGTGCTGCACGGCCTCCATGGGGCTTCTGATGGCCGAAGAAGTGGAAAAACGGGGCTTGCGGGATAAAGTTTCTTTGAAAAAAATGATCTTCGGCTCCGAGAGAAGCAGCGAGGCCCAACGAAAAAAGATCCAGGAACTCTTGGGGCTGGAAGAACTGTTTGATATTCCCGGATTGACGGAACTGTATGGGCCCGGAACCGGTCTGGACTGTCACTTTCATGAAGGGGTTCACTATTGGGCCGATTACTATATCCTGGAACTTCTGGATCCGCTTACCCTGGAGCCGGTTGAACCAGGTCAAACCGGAGAGATGGTGGTAACCACCTTATCCAAAGAGGCCGCCCCGCTGATTCGCTATCGAACCCGTGACCTGACCCGATTGATTGATCAACCTTGTTCCTGCGGTAATATTTTACCGATGCATGATCGACTCCTGGGACGATCAGATGACATGATTATCCTGCGGGGTGTTAATCTATATCCGGGTCATATTGATCAAATTCTCTCGAAAATGGAAGGGATCGGCAGTGAGTATCAGATCCATCTTTTTTCCAAAGAAGACGGCAAAGACTATATGACCTTGAAGGTGGAACGGGCCAAAGAGGCCCTGTCCTCTGATGATCCTCAAAGGATAAAAAATATTAAAGAGGCCGTTAAGAAACAGATTCTGGTCAGTTGTGAAAGTGAGATTGTGGACTATGGATCCCTGCCCAGGTCCGACAGAAAGAGTAAACGGGTTTATGACATCAGAGGTTGAAGAACAGGAGGTGATCCCTAACCCATTGAAGCTTAGGTCTATAAACGGTTGGTTTGATTGCTGGTTTCACTATTCCATCTCTTGATTATCTGGAGGAAAAAATGAAAAAAGAAAACAAGATGAAATGTATTGGTTTATTTCTTTTGGCCGTATTCGTATTGGTTATCGGGGTTGTTGTTATCCCTTCAGCCCAGGCAGCGGCATTAAAGTTAACCTACGCCAATTTCCCACCGTCGTCTACCTTCCCTTGTGTCCAAATGGAACGGTGGAAGGCCGAAGTAGAAAAGAGAACCCAGGGAAAAGTGAACGTCCAGACCTTTCCCGGGGGAACCCTGCTGCCGGCCAAAAATATCTTCGACGGGGTCATCACCGGGACAGCGGATATCGGTAATCTGGCCATGAGTTATCAGCCGGGGCGATTCCCGGTCTCCGAGGCCATTGATATGCCCCTGGGGTTTTCCAGTGCTCGGGCCGCCAGCCTGGCGCTGTTTGATCTGATCGAGAAATACCAACCCAAAGAGTTTGAAAAAGTCAAAATCCTGACCCTCTTTACCTGCCCTCCGGCGGATATTATGACTTCCAGGCCGGTCAAGTCACTGAAAGATTTGGCAGGGATGGAATTGCGAGTGGCCGGAACCGGGGCCGATGTCATCAAACGTCTGGGCGGAATACCGATTGCCATGCCCCAGTCGGAGACTCCGGAAGCCATTCAAAAAGGTGTGGTAAAAGGAATGGTTTCTTCCATGGAAATTCTTAAGGACTTCAACTTTGCCGCCTACACTCCTTTTGCCACCGAGGCCAATCTCTTTGTGGTGACTTTTGCCGTGGTCATGAACAAAGACAAATGGAATTCCCTGCCGGACGATGTCAAAAAAGTCTTGGACGATTTACGGCGGGAACAGGCCCTTTGGACCGGAACCTATGTGGACAATCATGTCAAAGAATCCCTGGCCTGGTCCAAGGAAAAGTATAAACATCAGCTTTTTGGACTGTCAGCCGGTGACAAGGCTGAGGTTGCCAGACTCTTGAAACCCATGCTGGATGACTATGTAAAGCGGGTTACGGCAGCCGGATTACCGGGTGATCAAATCCTGAAGGATGCCCTGGCGTTAAAGGATAAATACGAAAAGCAGTTTAAAAAGTAATCTCCTGTTCTATCCCATCTATCCCACCCTTTTCTCTGCCTCAGAGGGATAAGGGTGGGATAGGAAGGACCCAAGAGAGAGGACTCTATGGACATACTTCAAAAAATCAAAGAATTTATAAATAAAATTATGTTGATTCTGGGAGGGATCGCCGTCCTGACCTTGATGATCCTGGCTACGGGCAATGTGACCTTGAGGGTCTTTCATGCCCCCTTCCGCGGTACCTATGAAATCGTAGGATTTCTGGGGGCCATCGTCATTGCCTTTGCCCTCGGTTATACCCAGCAACGAAAAGACCATATTGTCGTTGATATCCTGACTGAACGATTCTCAAAACAAACCAACCGCTTCCTGGATACGATCAATTATCTGGTTACGATGATTTTTTTCGCTATCATTGCCTGGCAGATTGTTGTTTGGGGAAATAAGCTGGTTGCAGCCAATGAAGTTTCCGAAACACTGAAAATCATCTATTACCCTTTTGTTTTTTCTGTTGCTCTGGGGTTCGCGGTCTTTTCGCTTACCTTGTTGACTGATTTTCTGCAGACTCTTTTGGGTCGAAAGGAATAATCCAAAAATGGATGGTCCTATTGTAGGTGTCTACGGCATTATTATTATGTTCCTGGTTCTCTTTCTGCTCCGCATTCCGGCCGGTTTCACCATGGCTCTGGTCGGGTTTTTAGGGGTGGCCTTCGTGACCTCTTTTAAGGCCGCCCTGGGGATGATCGGTACGGATATGTGGAACATCTTTTCCAATTACGGATTAACCGTTATTCCCATGTTCATCCTGGTGGGCGAATTTGTCCATTATGGAGGCTACAATGACGGATTATACTTTGCCACCTACCGCTGGTTCGGCCATTACAAAGGAGGATTGGCTATAACGACCATTATGGCCTGTGCGGCCTTTTCAGCCATCAGCGGGTCCAACACCGCCACCGCAGCGACAATGAGTACCGTGGCGATACCGGCCATGAAAAAATATAAGTATCATCCCATGCTCAATGCCGGATCGGTCGTGGCCGGGGCAACCTTAGGCGTCATGATCCCTCCCAGTATTGTTCTGGTGGTTTATGGGATATATACCGGACAATCGATCGGTAAACTGTTTTTCGGTAATGTAATCCCCAGCGTCATATTGACGGTGTTGATAGCAGCAACGGTCATTTTCATCTGTCATCGTCATCCGGACTGGGGACCGAAGGGACCGAAAAGTACCTGGAAGGAACGCTGGAAGGCCCTTCCCGAAGCGCTTGACATCCTGATCTTATTTGCCATCATTATGTATGCCCTGTTTACCGGTGTGGTTACGGCCACCGAGGCGGCCGCCGCCAGTTGTACTCTGGGTTTGATTCTGTGTCTGGTCCGCCGAAAATTATCCAGGGACGGATTTAAGAAATCGATCATTGATACTTTACGCATTTCCTGCCTGGTGTTTATGATTGTAGCCGGGGCCACGATCTTTGGACGTTTTTTGGCCCTAACCCGCCTGCCCTTTGAAGCTGCCGATTGGATCAGTTCTCTGGCCATGCCCACCTGGGCTTTGCTCTGGATCATCCTGGGCTGCTATATTATCGGCGGGTGTGTCATGGATGCCCTGGCCTTCCTGCTGGTTTCCCTGCCCATTTTCTACCCTTTGGTCATGCATATGGGGTATGACCCTATCTGGTTCGGGCAGGTCATTACTATCGTCACGACCATGGGAGCCATCATGCCCCCCATAGGTATTTGTTGTTACGTCGTTGCCGGGATGGCCAAGGATATACCCCTGGCGACCGTTTTTAAAGGCGGGGCTTATTACCTGCCTTCATATATCATTGCCATTATTCTATTGATGTTATCCCCGTACTGGACGGTTTTGGTTTTGTCGGATCTGGTAAAATGATCCGGCTGGTTTGAACATCAGGACAAGGTTAAATGGCCAGGTCTGTAAATTAAACGGTAAAGGCTGGAGGGTATCTTGAAAAAATTTGAATATCTACAACCAAAATCAATCGACGAAGCTATTTCATTACTCGAATCCCATGGTGAAAAGGCTAAGGTCATTGCCGGGGGAACGGATGTCATCGTCAAGATCAAAGAAAAGAAAATCGCCCCTCACTATTTAATTTCTTTGCGACGTCTTTCTGCCTTGGCTTATATCCAACGGGATCCGGAGGGGATTTTACGTATCGGGGCTTTGACCACTCACCGAATGTTGGAAAGATCGCCATTGATTCAAAAACACTATCCGGGACTCTTCGATGCGGTCGAACAGATCGGGTCGGTGCAGATCCGCAATGTGGCCACCATTGGTGGTAATATCTGCAATGCCGTACCTTCCGCGGATGGGGTTATTCCCTTGCTGACCCTGGGAGCCCATCTGACCCTGGTAGGTCCTAAAGGAAAACGGTCCCTGCCTTTAAAAAGTTTTTTTCTCGGACCGGGCCAGACCTTGATGGACCATGGGGAAATTCTAACCGAATTTTTTATTCCCCCTCTGCTGCCTCGGACCAGCGGGGCCTATATTAAGCACACCCGCCGCGAGGCTATGGAATTGCCGATCTTAGGAGTGGGGATGGTCTTATCCCTGGCCGAAGACCATAAAACCTGTCTCAAGGTCCGGATTGGATTGGGGGTCGCCGCACCTACCCCTATCCGGGCCTCTCTATCCGAGGACTATTTGACCGGCAAAGAAGTCACTATCCAGACTCTATCCGAGACCGGCAAGGTGGCCGCCAAAGAAACAAAAATGCGGGACAGTATCCGCGGTCAGGCCTGGTATCGGAAGGAAATGGTCCCTGTGCTCATTAACCGCTTAGGTCTGAAATGCCTGGAACGGATTAATTCACCTTCGTAATACTTTATGAGGAGGTTCAAAAGCTAATGGAGAAGATTGTTTTTCAGTTGAATGGTCATCCCCTGGAGGCGTTGGTAGAGCCCCATTGGACCCTTTTGGAATTTTTAAGAGATCACCTGGAGTTGACAGGCACCAAGGAGGGGTGTGGTGGCGGCGAATGCGGGGCCTGTACGGTCCTGGTAGATGGAAGGGCGGTCAACTCCTGCCTCTTTCCTGTTTTAGAAGCCGAGGGGGCCGAAATCATAACCGTTGAAGGATTAATGAACCCGGAAGGAGAGCTCCATCCCCTGCAGCAGGCCTTCATCAATCAGGGGGCCGTACAGTGTGGTTTCTGTACCCCGGGGATGCTCCTTTCTGCCAAAGCCTTGTTGGATGAAACCCCCCATCCTACCGAGGAAGAGATCCGATCGGCCCTGGCCGGCAATTTCTGCCGCTGTACCGGTTATACCCAAATCATTCAGGCCATTCAATCCCTGGGAGCCTATGAAGAGAAGACGGTTTCAATAATGCCGCGGGGTGAGGAATAAACCTTCTTAGATACTGGATGCTTGATACTGGATAAAACCAGAAATCCAGTATCCAGTATCCAGTAACCCAACACATTTTGCGAGGGACATTATGAAAGAATTGAAGATCGTAGGCCAACGGATTCCCAAAATCGATGCCATAGATAAGGTCACCGGCCGGGCCAAATACATCCAGGACTTGAAACTTCCCGGCATGCTGTATGGAAAAATTTTATATAGTAAGTATGCCCATGCCCAAATTGTGCATATCGATACCTCCAAGGCGGAAAAGTTGACCGGCGTCCGGGCTGTCTTGACCGGCGATCAAATCCCTCCCTTGAAATTCGGTTTTTATAAAGATAATGTTCCCCTGAAGGCCGGCAAGGTTTGTTCTTATCGGGATGAGGTAGCGGCCGTTGCAGCCACCGACCCTGAAATTGCCCAGGAGGCCCTGAATTTAATCGAAGTCACCTATAGCCCTCTACCGGGGGTCTTTGACCCGGAAGAAGCCATGAAAGAGGGGGCTCCCCTGGTCCATGAAGGGCATAAGACCAATGTCTTAAAGGTGCCCTGGAAACTGATTTGCGGGGACGTGGAAGAGGCTCGCAAGACCTCTGATTTCGTGACCCAGGATCGTTTCAAGGTCACCTGGGTAACCCATTGCCGTATGGGTGCCAGCGGTTGTATCGCTGATTTTGACTTAAGGAATAACCTGACCTTTTATAGCACCACCCAGATTCCCTCCCTGGCCCAGAAAGATTTTTTGGAATTTTTGAAAGGCCTGGGTTTAAAGGATTCCAAGGTTCGAATCATCCAAACCAGTATCGGGGGCGGCTTCGGCAGTAAATTAGACACCTTTGCCTTTGAATACCTGGCCATCCTTTTGGCCCAGAAGACCCGCCAACCGGTCAAGATCCTTTTTGACCGCAAAGAAGAATTTATAGCCACCTCCACCCGCCAACCGGCCATCATTGAGATTGCCCAGGGGTGTACTAAGGAGGGACGATTAACTTTTCGCGATATCACCATGATCCTGGACAATGGGGCCTATACCTCCTGGGGCGCTACGACCCCTTCCGTCATGATGATGCCTATATCCTCCCTGTACAAGGTCCCCAATGTGCGCTATATCGCCAAGTGCGTTTATACCAACAACACCTACAGTCAGGCCATGCGAGGTTATGGAAATCCCCAGGCGACTTTCGCCATCGAAAGCCAAATCGATATCCTGGCCAAACAGGCCGGTATTGATCCCTATGAATTTAGATTGATCAACTGCAACGAACCGGGAGAGAAGACCCCGCAAGGATTTAAAATAACCACCTGCGGATTGAAAGAGTGTTTGAATGCCGTGGCCCGGGAATTGGGTTGGAAAGAAAAAAGAGGCCAGGGGAAAAAACGCGGAGTAGGGATGGCCTCCTTAATCCATGTCGGCGGTGGGGCCCGGGTTTACAAGTCGGACGGCTGTGGGACCATCATCAAGATGGATGACTTCGGCTGGGTGGATGTCTTTACCGGAGCCACCGAGATCGGTCAGGGTTCGGATACGGTTATTGCTCAGATCGTGGCCGAGGAATTAGGGCTGGGGGTAAGAGATATCAACATCATCAATAACGATACCGATGTCTGTCCTTGGGATGTGGGGGTTCATGCCAGCCGGACCACCTTTGTGGCCGGTAATTCCGCCCGTGGTGCCGCCCAAAAGATCAAAGAACAGCTTTTGGCCCTGGCCGCGCCGGCCTTAGAGGTCCCACCGCAGGACTTGGAATTGAAAGACCGAAAGGTGTCTGTCAAAGGGAGCCCGGATCGTTTCCTGCCTTTGGACAAACTATTACGCAAGGCCCATTACAGCAATCAGGGGCAGATGATCATGGCCGAATATTTTTATGATCCGGCCAATGAAAACCTGGACCGGGATTTTAAAGGGAATTTATCCATGGCCTATGCCTATGGGGTTCATGGGGTGGAGGTTGAAGTCGATGAAGAAACGGGCAAGGTCAAGATCCTGAACTATGTGGCCGCTCATGATGTGGGTCGGGCCATTAACCCTATGCTCCTCGAAGGCCAAGTTTACGGGGGAGTGGCCATGGGGGTAGGCTATGCCCTGACCGAACAGCTCATCCTGCATAAGGGCGAGGTCATGAATCCCAATTTCCGGGATTATAAGCTGCTGACCTGCAAGGACCGCATACCCGTCAAGACGATCGTGGTGGAAACCGATGACTTAAACGGGCCGTTCGGGGCCAAAGGGATCGGGGAGCCGGGGTGTGTCCCCACCGCCCCGGCCATTGCCAATGCCATTTTTGATGCCATCGGGGTACGGATCAACGACTTACCTATTACCCCGGAAAAGATCGTAGCGGCCTTAAAAACAAAGAATAAGACCCCATAGGGTTAGTCGGGTTTTTAATTTTGGGAATGTCCCAAAGTTACGTGCTAAGAGGCATCTGGGGGTATTGATTTTGAGGATTGTCCAAAGGGGAGTCCATCGCCCGAACCCGGCCCTGATTTCTAAGTTAGTCTGAAGCCAGGAATTCATCTCAGAGAGAAAAAGC
>JAZDOU010000017.1:0-24572 GCA_043798385.1 Pseudomonadota bacterium | reverse complement strand
AGGATTCCGGCCGGCAGGATCAGGCCGCCCCAAATGGGCGGCAGATAGTGAAGCAGGGTCTGGACGGCGAGAAAAATCCAGGGGGCTTTGATGGTGACCACCGGCGAACCCGTTTCACCTCCCGGGTTCGCTAAAGGGGATGGAAAAAGGAGGGCTGCCCAAAAAATCAACAGTATAATGAATATCCCGGTAACAAATTCCTTGAATAAAAGCTGATCCCGGGTTATTTTCTCAGTGTCCTTTTCCATGGTCTGGTAGTATACAGGAATTGAACCGGATAAACAAGGTCGTTCACTCGAGTCAACGTTGGCATTTTGTAAATTGAAGCCTGTCAATCTCTCTAATCATCCTCTAACCAAGCGGGCCTTCCTGTCCCTGGGACTGATTTCCGGGATAGGGGCGCTCTATTTGTCCCTTCGGGGCCTATTCTCCTTTCTCCAACAACCGGCTTCCCGGGCTAAAGCCGGCCGTTTTCCTTTAACCGGTTGGAAGGAATTGAATCAGAACCCAGCCCGGACCCGATTTCTCCGGGGGGTATGGTTGATACGGGACGATCAGGGCTGGTATGGTCTGATCAATATCTGCACCCATTTGGGATGTCAACCGGCCTGGGATTCAAAAAATGAGATATTGGTCTGTCCTTGTCACGGCAGCCGGTTCAATATCAAGGGAGAAGTCCTTAAAGGCCCGGCCTTTCGTCCTCTAAGCCGCCCCTACCTCTGGGTAAAGCCCAATCAAGAAATCTGGGTGGATCTTCAGCGAACGGTGGATCGCCACTTCAGGGTCGGGGCATGAAAAAACCTTCTTGGGATGATAGCTTTTGGAAGCACCTCCACCCTTTACGACTCCAACCGGAATCGATCCGTTTCACTTACACCTTTTGTCTGGGGGGTTGCACCTTTCTCCTGTTTCTGGTGCTGATTTTCAGCGGGGTTTTATTGACCTTCTATTATCTTCCCCTCTCGGACAAGGCTTATCAGAGCATTGCCGACATCACTTACCTGGTCCCCTATGGAGGGTTTATACGGAATATCCACTACTGGTCCGGCCAACTGATGGTGATCACATTACTCCTTCATATGGTTCGGGTGTTTTATTATCGGGCCTATCGTCCCCCCAGACAGTTTAACTGGCTGGTGGGCCTGGTCTTGCTGGTTTTAACTATTGGAGAAGATTTCAGCGGCTATGTCTTGCGTTGGGATGCCGATACCTGGTCGGCCACTCGGGTGGCTACTTACCTGATTCGCGAGATCCCCGGGATCGGGACTTTATTTTATCGGATTTTGGTGGGGGGAGATCAAATCGGAGAGGCCACGGTGCTCCGTTTTTATATTTTTCACTGCCTGCTCTTGCCCGGAGTGATGATCCTCTTGGTCTTCTACCACTTCTGGCGGGTACGAAAAGATGGCCTGGCCGGAAAGGCCTTTTGACCATTGACCTGGAAACCCTCAGTGTTCTAAGAGACCCCACCAGGCCTGAAAATAAACAGTCAAAGACTTAATTGGGCACGGGTCAGGCAAAGCCTGACACAAGGATCAGGCAAGGCCTGATTCAAAGAATTTACAAGGTTAAACCATTTTATTTCTCAAAAAAAGGGGCTCCCCTTTTCTTAAGACCAGCTTGAACCGTGAAATCCGTGCCAAAAAATGTTATTTTCGTTATAAACAAAAATAATCTGGAGGAACCATTATGAAAAAAAAATGTCTCGGAACGTTAATCACTCTTATCTTTCTACTGGGGTCTGCAAGTTGGGGGGGGTGCCTGACCTATAAACCGGAATATAAGATGAGTATTGTGGTAGGTCCCACCGGACCCTGGGGAGAGGGCGCGGCCCGGTTTGCTGAGGCGGTCAAAAAGGCCACCGAAGGCCGTATTAACATAAAACCCACCTATAGCGGCCAACTCTTTGCCGGAAAGCAAACCAATGAATTTCTCCTGATGAAACAAGGCGTCATCGATTTCGCCCTCGGCTCGACTATTAACTGGTCGACCACCATCAAAGAGCTGAATCTTTTTTCTCTCCCCTTTATCTTCCCCAACTATAAGGCCCTGGATGAAGTGGAAAACGGTCAGACCGGCCGGCGCCTGATGAAAATTATTGAAGACCAAGGGGTGGTTGGCCTGGGATGGGGGGAAAATGGCTACCGGGACCTGACCAATAGTAAACGAGCCGTAAAAAGACCTGAAGACCTAAAGGGCCTCAAAATCAGGGTGGTGGGCTCTCCCATCTTTATCGACACCTTTAAAGCCCTGGGCGCCAACCCGGTCTCCATGAACTGGGGCGAGGCCCTTTCGGCCTTCCAGCAGGGAACGGTGGACGGCCAGGAAAATCCGGTGGTTTCCGTCATTATTCCCAACAAATTATGGCAGGTCCATAAATATATGACCGTCTGGAAATATGCCATCGATCCCCTCATCCTGGGCGTAAATAAAGAAGTCTGGGACGGTTTTCCTCAGAAGGACAGGGAGGCCATAAAAAAGGCGGCCGCAGAAACCCTCAAGTGGCAGAAAAAAGGGGCTCGCGAAGGGTTGGAAGGGTCGAGGCCGGCCCTGGACTTGTTAAGGAAAAACGGCCTGGAGGTTACGGTCCTTTCACCGGAGCAGAGCCAGGCCTTCATGATTAAAACTAAACCGGTTTATGAACACTGGGAGAAAGAGATCGGCCTGGAATTGGTCAAAATGGCCGAAAAAGAGATCCAGCAGGCGGGAAAAAAGAGATGAAACGGTCGCAAGCCGGAGAAACGGCGATCACTCGGCCATCTCACTTCTTATAACACCAGGCTCCAGTCTTTCTTAAAAGTCCGGTCCCGGTGTCTGGCTACTTACCTTTTTTACTGGTCACTTTCGCTTTCTTTCCTTTGGCCTTTTTCCCGGGCCAGAGATAAACGATGGGTGAGGCCACAAAGACGGAAGAATAGGTACCCACAATCACCCCCATGAGCAAGGCCAGGGCAAAGTCGTGAATGACCACCCCGCCCAGGAAATAGAGGGCCAGCACAACCAGGAAGACTGTCAAAGAGGTGATGATGGTCCGGGAAAGGACCTCATTGATACTGACATTAATAATCTCACCAAAGTCCTTTTTAGCGCTTCGGTTCATCGTCTCGCGAATGCGGTCAAAAACCACCACCGTATCGGTCAAAGAATACCCGGCCAGGGTCAAAAGGGCCGTCACAATCAGCAGGGTAATTTCAATATCGAAGAGATAAAAAATCCCCAAGACCGCCAAGACATCATGAAAGGTGGCAATGGCTGCCGCCACCCCAAAACGAAGCTCAAATCGCCAGGCCAGGTAGATAATGATGCCGGCCAAAGAGATGGCAATGGCCAGCAAAGCGGCCTTCTTTAAGGCCGAACTGACGGAAGCCCCGATCTCGGCCTTGCTTTCCACACTGAATTTGAGCTCCGGAAAGTCCTCCTGCAAGGCCTTGGCAATGGCATCGGTTTCTTTTCCCACGGATTGTTCTGATTTTTTAGCCCGGACTATTAAAATGTTTTCATTGGCGACCTGTTGCAGTTCAAGGTCTCTGAATCCCCTTTGTGTCAAGGCGCTTCTCACCTTGTCCAATCTAAAAGGCTGAGCTGATTTGAATTGGGCCATGGTCCCTCCGGAAAATTCCACACCCAGGTTGGCCTGTCCCCGGTTGACCTGAACAAAGGCGATCAATCCCAGCAAGCAGAGAATTCCTGAAAAGATGAAGGCATATTTTCTAAATTGAATGAAATCGATCTTGGTCTTTTTTAAAATCTCAACAAAATGAATGGATTTAAGTCGCCGCTTGATGCTTAAGTAATCATAAACCACCCGGGTGCAAAACAGGGCAGTGAAGAGATTGAAAATAACACCGACACTCAGGGTAACGGCAAAACCCTTGATCGGCCCTGAACCGAAAAGAAATAAGGCAAAGGCGGTGATTAGGGTTGTAACATGGGAGTCGATAATGGTCCAAAAGGCCTTGTCATATCCCCCGTCTATCCCGGACTTGACCGGCTTGCCTTGATGAAATTCCTCCCGCATCCGCTCGAAGATCAGGACATTGGAGTCTACCGCCATACCGATAGACAAAATAATGCCGGCAATGCCCGGCAGGGTCAAGGTGGCCCGGACCAGGCTCAGGGCAGCCATCATAAAGACGATATTCAGCCCTAAGGCAAAGTTGGCGATCAGTCCGGAAAAACGGTAATAATAAATCATAAATAAGACCACCAAGGCAGTACCTATCAGACCGGAGATAAATCCTTTGTGGATGGAATCCATGCCCAAGGTCGGTCCGACCGTTACGTTCTGAACAATGTGCACCGGTGCCGGTAAGGCCCCGGCCCGCAGGACTATAGCCAGGTCAGTGGCTTCTTCCATGGAAAATGATCCGGTAATCTGGGCATGGCCGCCTGAGATCCGTTCTTGAATAACCGGTGCCGACTGGACGACCTGATCCAGGACAATCGCCAACTGGCGTCCCACATTGTCCCGGGTAACCTGGTCAAAAACACGGCTCCCGTGGGCATTGAGTTCCACGCTGACATACGGTTCGTTAAAATTGCCGCCGATCTGGACCAGGGCGGTCTTAATGGCATCGCCGGTCATCAGGGCCTTGGAGAACAACAGGACAGGAACGCGACTGACCCTTCCGGTCTCCCGGTTGGTCTCCTTACGGATCGAGACCTCCCTTTCCGGAGGGATCAAGTCTTTTAAGGCCTGGTTCAGGTCGCTGTTAGTGTAGTCCCTTTTTAATCTTCCGCTGTTTAGCGCCTGTTCAATCAGGCCCGAAAGGTCAATCTTGCTCTCGCTATCCAACAATTTAAACTCCAGTTGGGCGGTCCGGCCGATAAGATCCATGGCCCTCTGAGGGTCCTTGACCCCAGGGAGTTGAACCACGATTTCATCGGCCCCCTGACGTATGATGACCGGTTCCGTTACTCCGAATTGATCAATCCGGTTCCGGATAATTTCCAAACTTTGGGACAGGGCGTTTTCAGTAATGGATTTGAGTTCTTTTGGTTTCAGGGTAATTTCTATCTGGACACCATCGAGCTTGGGGGTCGTTGAAACCACGGTCAGGTTGGGAAATTCCTCTTGCATCGTCTTCTGAACGGTTGGAAGTTGATCGGCATTGGGCAAAAGAAAAGTCATTCGTTTTTCGCCCGTAGCTTCCCCTCGACTGGCGGGAATCTGCTTTTTCCGCAGACTCTCCCGCAAATCCTGTTGCGAAAGGGCCAGATAATTTTGGCCGGCTTTTTCTAAATCAACCTTCAGGATTAGATGCATCCCCCCCTGGAGATCGAGACCCAGCCGCATCCCTTCGCTGGGTAAAACCTTGTTCCACCAGGAAGGAAAATTCTTGGTCAGGGACGGAATGATGAAAATAACGGACAGGGCCACTAAAAGGCCGATGAAAGTAAATTTCCAGCGAATTTTTTTAAGCATGATCAATCCTTATTTTATCGGGCAGTAATATGGGTTCGGCGAAAAAACCCACTTTAAAATTTTTTTGTTTGTCACTATTTAAGTCAAAAGTCAAGTTTATAATTTTTCGTGCTAAGATTCCTTAGCATCAGGAGGCCCTAAGGGCAATCGGATGGTCACTATGGTCCCCTGATTGAAGACACTTTGAATCTCCAGGGTCCCCTCATGGGCCTGGATTATCTTTTGAGTAATGGCCAGTCCCAAACCGACTCCTTTTTCTTTAGTAGTATAATAATGGGCAAAAATCCTTTTCAATCCTTCAGGAGGTATGCCTTGTCCGGTATCGGCCACAGAGATTACTATGAAATCTCTGTGGAGTTCGGAGGGGTTAGTGGTCCGTTTTGAGCCGGTTCTTTTTTCACTCCGAACTCCGGACTCTCGCCGGGACATAAGCCTCCCCGGGCCGGGGTCCGAACTCCGAACTTGATTGACCGTCAGGCGAATCTCTCCCCCCTCGGCCATGGCCTCAAGGGCATTATTGAAAATATTTAAAAAGGCTTGAGTCAGTTGAAAACGATCAGAGCGGATCAGGGGCGTTTTATCATCCCACTCTCTTATCACCCGGATCCCTTTTTGCCGAAACTCCTCCCCCATTAACTCCAGGACATATTCCAAGATGTCAATGACAGAATGGTCTTCTAATTTGATAGTCAGCGGCTTGGCTACCATCAAAAAATGACCGATGATTTGGTTGACCCTGGCGATCTCATTTCGAACAATCCCGGTAAAGCGTTCGTATTCCTTTTGTTCTTCCGGATTGTCCCGGACGAATTCTTGTTGCAGCCTTTGAACCACCAGACTGATGGCATTAAGGGGATTTTTGATTTCATGAGCCACGCCGGCCGCCAATTGTCCCATAGCCGAAAATTCTTCTCTCAAACGGATCTGTTCTTCCAGTTCCTGCATATTTTTAAAATGACGGCCCTGCATGCGAAAGATTAAAAAAATGCTGATCAGGCCCAGTCCAAAGAGAACCAGACTGGTAAGGATAATGGTTCTCCTGGCCTGGTCGAGGATGGGATTGACTTCTTGTAAGGAAAGTCCCAGACGGACTTGACCCAAATCCTGACCGGCGGGCCTGAATGGTCGAACGACTTCTAAAAAATCCGCCCCCGGCCCTCGAATCCAG
This sequence comes from Pseudomonadota bacterium, assembly GCA_043798385.1. Classification (GTDB taxonomy): domain Bacteria; phylum Desulfobacterota; class RBG-13-43-22; order RBG-13-43-22; family RBG-13-43-22; genus RBG-13-43-22. The sequence goes on along the minus strand of JAZDOU010000017.1, from coordinate 17,979 downwards.
GAAAGGGTCGGATCTCCTGAGCGGACCTCTGTTTTCTGGAATTTGGGGGCCTGATTGGCAATGTCACCCCCTCCATGTCGGGCAATCACCGTCCCGCCCGGTCCCTCAATCCTCAGGTAGGCGATATTCCCTTTTCCTGAAAAATCTTCTAAAAACCCCTGGATAATAATCTGTCGCCCCCAAAAAACATATTCTTCGGGAGACAGAATCATCAGGATTACCCCCTGGTCAACCCGTCGGCCCACGGCCACGGCCAGGGGAAGTGTTTGACGTAAGGGTCCTTCCCCCCGGAAGATGGCCAGACGGGCCTTCCCGGTCAACACCTTCTGAAAAAATGGGACTTTGGTCTTTAAGGGTCGGGGCAATTCAGTCCAAGAGGCATCACGGTGGGTTGATTTTAGAAAAAAAATTTGTTTCGGCCCTGTTTGGCCCAGTCTGTTTTTCGGGGATCGTAGGGACGATGGTTGAGAACCGGCCTCCTGATCCAGTTGCAGAGCCAGGTTGATGAGACGCTCAATCAGCAGGTCCTCAATACCCAAGGACTCTTCAGAACTTTCTCCACCCCCGGGACCGGGAAGAGGTGAATGGACCAGGGAAAAGGCGGCTATCAAATTCCCGGAATTTTTTTCCAGCCCTTTAATAACTATTAAGGCTTCGGTTTCTAAAATGTTAAACAACTGGCTGCGGGTGCGCTGAACTTCAAAATAGCCGTTGATTATCAGGATACCGATCAAGACCATTAAGACTGAAAAAAGATAAAAGGGATAACTGAACGGCCTTTGAACTAACCATCGTTTCAGGGGGATCATACCTTCAAGACCCTCATGGTTGGTTGGTCCCGGTTTCTTTTAAAGGAGGGGACAGAAATCCTCCCCTGCCCATTCCCATTCCCAGACCTCCTCCTCGGCGAAACCATCCCCCGCAATGAAATCCCAAATCGGTTTCAGCCGGCATTTTTTTCTGTTGTTCCGGGGTCAAAACCGCCAGGGCTTCCTTTTGATAAACCAGGGCTCGTTCCCGGGCCTGGAGCATCTGGGATTGAATCTGGCGCCGAGCTTCATCTCCCTTATCTCCTCTCAATTCTTCGGAAGTCAAGGTCCTGAGTTCCATTCGCTTGAGCATTATTTTTTTTCGGAGTTGAATCAGTTCCTGGCGAAACTGCCGGTGAAGGTTTTCTAAGGTCTGGGCCTGTTCCGAGGTGAGATTTAAATTGTCAGCCCAGCGGTCCGGCCCCCGGGAAGGAGGAAAAGCCCCAACCCTGATCGGACTGAGGGCTATTCCGATTATCAAGAAAGAAAAAAAAATTTTAATTATTATCCGCAATCTAAAATCCTTCAAGCCTTTCCATGGCCGAATGATACAGCTTAATATATTCCCGTGCCGAGACCTCCCAGGAAAAATCCCTGGCCATGGCATTTTCCATTAATCGAACCCATTGGGTTTGATTCTGATAGACCGTTAAGGCCTTTTGAAGGGCCGCCCACAATTCCTCGGCCCGATATAAGGTAAATTTAAATCCGGTCCCTTCTCCGGTAGAGGGATCATAAGGAATAATGGTGTCATCCAGGCCGCCAGTGGCCCGGACCACCGGTATGGTCCCATACTTAAGGCTATAGATCTGGTTTAAGCCGCAGGGCTCATAGAGGGAAGGCATGAGAAAAAGATCGCTGCCGGCCTCGATTTTATGGGCCAGGGCATTATCAAAGGCCAAGCGAAGGCCTATTTTCCGGGGGTATTGTTCGGCCAATTCAGTGAAGAATTGGTGATACTTTTCCTCTCCGGTACCCAGAACGACCAAGGAGACTTCCTCTTTCAGGAGACGTTCCATAATCCCTGCCAGGAGGTCAAAACCTTTTTGATCGGCCAGGCGGGAAATAACCCCCAGAACCGGATGCTCCCCGCGATCTTCAGGTAACTGAAAAAGGTGCAACAATTCTTTTTTACAGGCCTTTTTCCCTGAAAGATCCCGGCGGCTATAAGGGGCAGCCAGATAGGGGTCGGTCTCCGGGTTCCAGAGATCATAATCCACCCCGTTGACGATGCCGAACAAATCATTTCTCCGAAAATGCAAAATCCCCTCCAAGCCACAGCCGTATTCGGCGGTTTGAATCTCCTGGCTGTACTTTCGACTGACCGTATTGATGATCTGACTGTAAACGATTCCGGCCTTTAGAAGATTGGCCTTCCCCCAGAACTCCAATCCTGAGGGTGAAAAACAATCCCCGGGTAATCCCGCCAATTCAATAATCTCTTTAGGAAAAGATCCCTGGTAAGCCAGATTGTGAATGGTAAAAATGGAAGCCGTGGTTTGATAGAAGGGATCGTCGGGGCTTCGAAAATGCAGTTCTGCCGGTATTAGACCGGTCTGCCAGTCGTGGCAGTGGATGATATCCGGTTTAAACCCCAGGGCCTGGGCAACACCTAAGGTTCCCCGGGAAAAATAGACAAACCGGGAGTCATTATCGAAATAATCGCCTTTGGCGGTTCCATAGAGATTGTTCCGATCATAAAACTCATCCCTCTCGATAAAATAGACCGGCAGGCCTTCTTCCAGTTCTCCCTGATAGATATCGGCCGCAATCTGACGTCTTCCCAAAGGGATGGGAAAATTTTCCAAAATTTTTTTAAGAGGTTGTTTCCCCTGGCGCACCTGGTTGTAAAGGGGCATCACTAAGCGGACCTCGCATCCCTGACGCTTCAAGGCCTTGGGCAGGGACCCGGCCACGTCGGCCAGACCACCGGTTTTGGCAAAGGGGACCACTTCCGAGGCAACAAATAATACTTTTAAAGGGACTTTGGGAATCATGGTGAAGCTCCCCCGGTATAATCAGGCCTCCCCTTGCCCCCACCTCAGAGGCGGAAACAAGGGAAGTTTTAAATGACAGGAGATGATACTACAAAATCACTTAAAAAACAAGTTGGGGAGCCAGAGGGAGATCTGGGGGAAAAATAAAAAGATAAATAAGCAGATATACATACCCACGATAAAGGGATAGATCCCCTTATAGATGGTACTGATGGGAACTTTAGTCACCCCGGAGACCACAAAGACATTGATGGCCATGGGCGGAAGGATAATCCCGATCATGGTAATAACGCAGACGATAACCCCGAACCAAACCGGGTCGTAGCCTAATTTCAGGACCAGTGGCAGAAAAATGGGTGTAGCCAGAATAAGGAAGGCCATATCTTCAATAAAAGAACCTCCGATCAGGTAGATCGCAAAGATGAGGACCATGATAATATTTCGATCTACCGGAAGTCCCCCCAGCCATTCGGCCGCCATATAGGGGGTCCGGGTGACGGCAAAAAAATGTCCCAGGATGGTCGCCCCGGCAATCAAGGTGATTACCATACAGGCAATGCGCAAGGTATCGGTGATGGCCTTGATAAATCGTTTCAGATCCATATCCCTCTTGGCCAGGGTCAGGAGCAGCACCGCAAAGGTGCCGACACTGCCGGCCTCAGTGGGGGTAAAGAATCCCTGCATTAATCCACCGACCACCAACAGAAAGATAATCAATACCAGGATGACAGGAGGCAGAGAGGCGATTTTTTCCTTCCAGGTAAATTTTTGCCCTTTGGGTCCGAGTGCCGGATTGATCTTGGACCAGCCATACAGGGTAATCACAAAAGAAAAGGCGATGATTAAGCCGGGGATAATCCCGGCCAGGAACAGTTTGCCGATGGAGGTCTCGGTCAGGATTCCGTAAATAATCAGGGTAACACTGGGCGGGATAAGCACCCCCAGGGTTCCCACTGTAGCCACTGTTCCACAGGACAATCGTTTATCATATCCATAACGGTCCATCTCAGGGACGGCAATCGTGGCAAAGGTGGCCGCCGTGGCCGGCGAGGAACCGCAAATGGCCTTGAAAACAGTCGCAGCGGCTACGGTACCGATGGCTAAGCCCCCGGGGATATGACCCATAAACTTATACCCCGAATCATATAAATTTTTGGCAATGCCGCCGCTGGCGCCCACCTGACCCATAAGGACAAACAGGGGTATGACTGTAAAGCCATAAGAAGAAAAGACATAATAAATATCTTTGGCCACTAAATTCAAAGCCGCCGGGACATTGACGATCCAGGCAAAGCCGATAAATCCTGCCAAGGCCATGGAAAAACCAATTTCCAGCCCCATGAGGAAAAAAACAAATAACAGTAGGACCGTTAACAGGCTGATCATTTCCAGGCTCATACCTTGGCCTCCTTTTTCAAAATCAAATCGGTTGCCAGGACCAGACACTCGATAAAACAACAGATTCCAACCCCAAAGGCAACCGGGAATTCGGGTATTTTCAGGGTCAGGGAAACCTCTCCGGTTTGTCTTAAGTCAAAGCCCAACTTCAAAAGATTCCAACCCAGGATAAGAAAGGTGATGATAGCCAATACCCTGGCCAGAAAATGAAAAATCCTTTGACCGCCAAAAGGGAGCCGGCCGGTCAAAAAATCCATCAGCACATGACCTTTTTCCAAGGAGGTCTGAGGGATGGCAAACCCGATGACAACGGCCCCCAAGAGGGAGACAATCTCATAGGTACCGACTATCGGTATTTTAAAAGACCTCAGGATAACATCGGCCACGGTGAGAAACACGATACTGGCCAGGGCAACGCCGGCAACCCAGTACATCAAACGGGACATACCGCGTATTATGGAAACAACCGTCTTCATCGGGGACTCCATAAAACACATCCCCCCCGGGATAAAGGGGGGGGGATGTGTAGGGTTGAAAAGTGGTTAATACGAAAATAGATTCATAGGTTCACCATTAGCCTGGCTCTATTTTTCATGTTTCGTGGTGCCACGCCCCCAAAGGCCGGGCATGGCGGCTTAGTTCTTTTTCAGCCAATCCTGGCAGAACTTCAAGGCTTCGTCGCCCGGTAATCCTTTGGATTTCATCGATTGAACATACTCATTTAAAATGGGCTGGACCAGTTTAGCCCAGCGTTCATCTTCCTGTTTGGATAAGGGAATAACCTGGTTTCCCTTCGCCTTGGTGAATTCGATCCCGGCCTTGTCTATATCATCCCAGGCCTTACCTGTCTTTTCAATCCATTCTTCATTGACCTTTTGAATGGTCGCTTGGATGTCTTTAGGGAAGGAGTCCCATTTCTTCTTGCTCATGACTACCACAAAGGCCATGGAATAGGCAGACCCGTAATTCATGGTGCTCGATTTGATGACTTCCGCAATCTTCCATCCTTTCAGGGCTTCAAAAGGATTCATAACGCCTTCCACAACCCCTTTTTGAAGGGCGTCATAGGTCTCCGTCTGGGGCATGGCCACCGGAGTACCTCCTAGGTGGGAAACCAACTTGGCGGAGGTCCCGGTGCAGCGGATTTTCATTCCCTTCAGATCTTCCAGCTTGGCGACCGGCTTTTTTGTATGTAAGAGGCCTGGACCGTGGGCATGGAAATACATCACCTTGGCATCATCAAATTCTTTGGGTTTAAATTTATTATAAAAAACATTGACTAATCGAGTGGACTGAAGAGCGGATTTATACCCCAAGGGCATATCAATGACTTCCATCAAAGGAAACCGACCGGCAGTATAACTGCATACCGTCATAGCAATATCGGATATACCTTTGATGACACCATCGTAAGACTGGTTAGGTGGTGTTAAGGTAGCCCCGGGAAACATGACAACCTTCACCGCCCCGTTGGTTCGTTTTTCAATTTCTTTACCCCATTCTATGGCCAACAGGGTATGGGTATGGGTAGCAGGAAAGAAGGTGGAATAGGTGAGATCGGTTGCGGCCTGGGAAGTGCCGACCCCGATCACGAGAAAGGAAAACAGAAAACAGCCGACGATAATAAAAGACAATCCCTTTTTAAACATGAATACCCTCCTTTAAAATTGTTCATTGACTTTAATGATTTGATCAAGCCAGTTTGTCCGGGTGTTTAGAAAAACTAAAGAATCGAGTCCGTCCTCACCTCCTCTCGACTATGTCAATTGGCCTGACATGGATACAATATAACTATAATATAGTTATGTTTAAAAGTATACTGAGAATCCAAGAAAGTTGTCAAGAAAAAAAACCGGCCCGTATTCCCCCGGATGTCTTCTGGAACCTTTTAATATTATTTGATTATGTATTCACCTGGGGGATCAGTCCAGGCCGACAATATCACTGAAATTGATTTCCAGCATTTTAGTGCTGGCCAAAATTCTATTGACGTTGCAGTCCAGGGCCTGAATCCCATCAGACAGGTTCTTTAATTCCTGGGCCGCATTTTTGATGAGCTGAATTTGGTCTGCGATCAGTTTAAGCTGTTCAATATTTTCTGGTTTCATGAGGTGCTCCTGCTTCAATCAAATAAGGCGTCTGCCAATCGATATCAATGCCTTCTCAAATCCTTAAACCTCTTGGCCTTACCTTCGGGGCGAGGCAGACTTTGGAAAGGATGCACTTCTATCTGATAATTCAGGTTGGTATGAAGTCTTAATTGGTCTTTTAATCGGGCCAGGATCTCCTTCTGCGTCCCCTCCTGTCCAGGCAGTATCTCTACCTTCAGGGAAATATCGTCCGTGTCGCCTTTTTTGGTGACCATCACCTCATACTCGTCACTCAGCTCTGAAAAACTACGGACCACTTCTTCGATGGCGGAGGGTGAAAGGAGGACTCCTTTGACCTTGGTGATATCATCGGCCCTACCCGATACCCCGCCCTTAAAAACCCGGAAGGTCCGTCCGCAAGGGCAGGGTGACTCACTCCATTCAACTACATCTTTGGAATCAAAACGGATGCAGGGTTGGGCCAGACGATCTAAGGCCGTGATGACCATTTTCCCTTTTCGGCCGGCTTGAGTAATAGGCTCTCCGGTTGTCAGGTCTTCCACTTCCACCAGAAACAGGGCCTCATTGATATGTATCCCGGATTGTTCCCGGCATTCATACCCCCAGGCCCCAATCTCGGTTGCTCCCACATGATCATATACTTTTGCCCCCCAGGCCTCTTCCATTCTTCTCCGGGTGCTGGGGATACTGGCCCCCGGTTCTCCGGCACAAACGATCCTTTTAACGGTCAGGTCTTTGGCCGGATCAATCCCCAGGCGGTTTTTGGCTGTTTCGGCCATGGTCAGGACATAGCTGGGGGTAGCCATCATGGCGGTGGCCTTCAATTCCTGGATCTTGAGGATGCGGGCCGCCGTATCCAAAACCCCTCCGGGAACGACCTCACAACCCATTTTTTCAGCCGCATAATGGGCCGCCCAGAAGGCCACAAAAACATTATAGCCAAAAGGGATAAAGACCCGATCGGTCTTCCTAAACCCCTGAGCATAGAGAATATAAGACCAGGATTCCGACCACCATTCCCAATCCTGCCAGGTATCCGGTTGGTAGACCGGCTGTCCGGTCGTACCGCTGGTCTGTCGAAACTCAACCACCTCTTCCAAAGGAACGCACAGGGCCTCACCATAAGGAAAGGGGTCCCGGCGTTGGATGGAGCGCATCATGGCTTTTTCCACCTTGGGGACTTTGGCGATATCAGCGAAGGTCTTAATATCTCCAGGCTCTAACCCGGCCTGCTGATACAGACGGCGATGAAATTTGGAGTTCTGATAGGTATAATCAAAAAGCTTTTTGAATTTTTTTAACTGTAATTGCTGAAGCCGTTCCAGAGGAAGGGTTTCCAAAAACGGATTCCAATATCGGGAGGTCTCTTGATTTCTGTCCGTCATTTTAATCACTCTATACCGTGTTAATGGTTCAAAAAAAATGACACACCGAGAGATTACAATTCCATAAGGTCTTTTCCCGCAATTATTTTTCCGTCAAAATATTTCCGGGCCCCTTCCGTCCAAAGGTCGTCATTCAAAGACGGATCATCAACGGGCACAAAATGGGTCAGGACCAGGGTCTTGACGCCCGCATCCCTAGCCACCTTGCCCACATCTTCATGCGTCGTATGGGCGGCGACGATATGTTCCAGCAACCGATCGGCATTGGGAATACGTGATAACAGGCGGGCCAGAGAAGGTTTATGGATTACTTCATGAACCAGGATATCCGCGCCTTTGGCCAGGCGGATCAGGGAATCACAGGGGGTGGTGTCTCCGGAAAAGACAATCGACCGATCAGGCGTATCGAAGCGGTAAGCAAAGGCCGGGACCACCGGCGGGTGGTTGACCAGAGCGGCCGTCACCTTGACCCGGTCATTTTCCAGGACGGATCCGCCCTGGCTGAACTCGTGGGGAAAAATCATCGGTTTCAGGGGAGATCGCCCTTCATCGGGAATACGGATATTGATATCATAGGCGTTCATTTCCAGAAACAGTTCGGTAATCCTGGCCAACGGTGGAGGCCCATAGGTATCGATTCGACCTTTAAATCCGCTGACCCAGGCATTATACATCAGACTGCCGTATTCCAGATTGTGATCGGAGTGATGGTGAGTGAGAAAAATATACCGGAGTGACTTGAGGGGGATATTCGCCATGACCAGTTGCCGGCTCACACCGCCGCCGCAATCCACTACGTAGGGGACGGAATCGATCAGGACCACCCAGGAGGATTGATTGTGACGTTTATTCGGGCGAGGTCCTCCGCCGTTTCCCAAAAGGATTAATCGGGTGGCGGATTTCTTGGCCGGTTCAGTGCCGGCTTTGGATTGGGCCCAGAGTTCCTTCGGCATCAAACCGGCTAAAGCCGTAGCCGCTGAGGCTGTTACAAACTCCCTTCGAGAAAGGCCTTCTTTTGACTGTTTCATCGTTTTCTCCTTTTTTTGGAAATAACATATTCAGTCGTGGTTTATAGGGCGGGGGAATATTCCCCGCCAACAGCTATTTCATCTAGTGAACCTTTTAGTTCATTAGACGATCCTACCAGTTTATTCGATCTTGTCAAGCGAAAAAATGAGAATCCGCTGAAATTGAAGCTCGCTGTACCCAGGTGCAGGCAATCTTCCATGTCTTCCATGTAAGGAAAAGGTCTATTATTGTAATGTTCAGAATGTAATAAAACCAAAAACGATTCAGATGGTTTGTTATTTTTTTTCAAAATAACCGATCGCCCTTGAAATATCCAGGCCTGTTCGTTGGGCCTCCTTGATGATCCGCTTCAATCCCTTGGCCTCCACGGAGGAAGAGATGAAGCAGACGCCTAAACTGGCAGTTACCTTTCCCCTGAAATCACGGATCGGAACGGCCAACCCGGTAATGCCTTCAAACGTCCTCTCCTCATCGACGGCAACCTCCTCTTTCCGCACCTGGCCGAGCCATTTTTTAAACTCCTCTTTTTTGGTAAAAGATTTTTTGGTTGTTGCCCTTAATGGGTTTTCCGCCAACAGTCTATCGAGTTCGGAATCGGGCAAATGGGCCATGAGCATGGGACCCAACATACCCCAATAGGGGGGACGGCGGGTACCGATCTTCGAAGTAAAGGTGATGGGATTCTGCGCATCCTCTCTCTTGTCGATGTAAATCAATTGCCCCTGCTCCAAGATAGCCAGGAATAGTGTTTTACCCAGCTTCTTATGCAATCGGTCTAAAAAGGGAGAGGCTGTTTTTCTCAAGGAGAAAGAATGAAAAAAAATACTCCCCAACTCGAATAAACGGAAACCCAGAGAGTATTCCTTAGACGCGGAGTCCTGTTGGAGAAAGCCGTAATTGACCAGTGTCGAACACAATCTCAAAACCGTAGCCCTGGAGAGACCCAGGTTCTCCGAAAGTTGACTCAGGGAAAGTAGTGACCTGTCGCTGGTAAAGGCGTTCAATATCTGCAAGGCCCTCTCCAATGACCTGTTATAAAAAGATTCTTTTTTATTCTGTGGCATTAATGTTCACCTAATGAAATTTGGTAATAACCAGGTATAACACCGAGACCTTTTTGTCAACAGGAAAATACCGCCTCTTGGGGCTAACCGGCCAGGTCCAGGAGCAAATTGATAAAATGGCTCAAGTTAACAATTTCTACCTTATGTCGACGTAAAGGGGAATATCTTTTTTTAGCGTTTTTTAAATTATGGAGACAGGAGTTACAGTTGGTCAGCAAGAAATCGGCCTCGATGTCCACAGCTTCCTGCAGGCGCAGGCCGGCCATGGCGATGGAAGTCCCTGGATAGGCCCCGCGCATCCCTCCGCCGGCCCCGCAACAGAGGGCCTCCTCCCGGTTGTGGGCCATCTCGACAAAATTTGGGGCCAGCTTCCGGATGACCTGGCGAGGATCGTCATACATTCCGGAATGTCTCCCCAGGTCGCAGGGATCATGATAAGTCACTCGTTTATCGGTCGTCACCCCGAAATCGAAATCCTTCCAGAACCGGGTAAGATGCAACACCTCAATTCTTTCTGCTTTAAACACCTCATACTGGGGCCGGCCGGTAAAGGTCCGAAAGCAAAAAGGGCATTCCGTCAATACTGTTTTAGCCCTTGTGGCCAGGATAGCATTGATATTATAATCAGTCAAGTTGCCCCTGATCTCCAATCCCACTTCATCCAAGACCCCGCTGCAGCAGACCTCATCAAATAAGGTGTAATTTACCTCAAGACGATCCAAAAGAGTCAAGGTCTGTTGGGTTGATTCGAATTCCCGGAAAGAACCGACACAGCCGGTAAAATAAACCACCTCGGCCGGCTGGTTTTTCTTTTCAACCTTGAAGGGGATTCGCCTCTCTTCTCCATAGATATTCTTCTGATTATCGAGTGCCTGCAATAATCCCTGAAAGGGCGGGGGAAGGAACCCTTCCTGGACCATATCCTTACGGGCCTCTTTTAAGATTTCAGCTACATTCACCCCGGCCGGACAATTTTGGGCGCAACTGCCACAGCCGGTGCATTGATGAAGGGTTTCGGTCAGATCTTGGCTTAAGGACAACCGTCCCTCCATTAGATCCTTCAAGATGAGCATCTTCCCCCGGGGGTTCAGGGCCGGTCGAAGGGTAGCCCCATAAACCGGGCAGGACACCTGGCAAAAACCGCAACGGGAGCAGTGGATTAGTTGGTCATGAAATTTTTGGGCAAATTGGTAGATAGGTTTCATTCGATTCGTTGATCCTGAATTGGAGGAATGAGGGCTCTCATGTTAACCCTTTTTGCCATTCCGGGTTACGGGTTGCGCGTTACGGGTTAAGAAATCGAACTTATTTTTGAAAAACTCGCAACTCGTAACCCGCAACTCGTAACAGCAATCACCAAAAAATTAATACCCGATCTTAAAAACCATTTATTAAACCAAGCCAATAAATGAATTCCCTATTCCAACCCCATCTTCCCGGGATTAAGAATGTTGTTGGGGTCAAAGAGTTTTTTGAGTGAGGCCATAACGCCCAGGGCAACCGGATCATGTTCCAGATTCATGAAAGGGGCCTTGCTGAGTCCGATGCCGTGTTCGCCTGTCAGGGTCCCTCCTAATCGGCAGGTCAATTTAAAAAGATCGGCAGTCGCTCGTTCCACCCTGTTGACTTCATCGGGATTGGAGCCGTCATAGAGGGCGTGAGGATGCAGATTGCCGTCGCCGGCATGTCCGAAGGTTATAAAATCAAGTTTATATCGTTGGGCAATGGCCTCGATGCCCAGAAGGAGGTCCGTAATCCTGGACATGGGCACGGTCACATCTTCAACCAAAAAGTTGGGCTTGAAGCGGGCAATCACACTGCCCAGGGATTTTCGAGCCTGCCACAGGGCAGCGGCTTCGGCAGCGGAAGCGGCCTGTTTGATGTCAATAGCCTGATTCATTTTAAAAACGCCGATAATCTTTTCCATCTGGAAATCAGATTCAATCTGCGTGTATCCGTCAGTCTCCACCAGGATAAGGGCCTCACATCGGGGCAGATCCACAGTGGTATGCTCCAAAAGAAGATTGACGGTATATCGGTCGAGGATCTCGCAGACGCTGGGGATAATACCGGAATGCATTACTTGACTGACCGCCTTGCCGGCATTGGCCAATTGATCGAAAGCCGCTAAGGCTGTTGTGCTGGCCGTTGGGATAGGGTTTATCTTGAGCCGGATTTCGGTGATTACCCCCAGGGTCCCTTCGGATCCGACCAATAGGCGGGTCAGGTCAAAACCGGAAACGGATTTCATACAGCTACCGCCGGTGCGCATCACCCGGCCGTCCGGCAAAACCACCTCCAGTCCCAAGACATAATCCCGAGTAGTGCCGTACTTGGCCCCCTTGATCCCTCCGGCATTGGTGGCCACATTCCCACCAAGGGTAGCCACCTTTCCGGAGGCCGGATCAGGCGGAAAACAAAACCCAAAGGGAGACAAGGCCTTTTGCAGATCGGCATAAACCACCCCCGGCTGGACCACCGCCAGGCGATCCTCGATGCTTATAGTCAGGATTTTGTTCATCCGCACCAGATCGAGCACTATTCCGCCTCGTTGGGGAACGGCCATACCGGTAGCCCCGGTCCCGGCCCCCCGGGGCGTAACCGGGATCCTCTCTCGGTTGGCCAGTTTAAGGATCTTGGAGACCTGCTCCGTTGAAGTCGGCCAGACCGCCCCTTCGAGGTCATGACGGTGTTCGGAGAAATCCATGGAATAAGTGACCCGATCGATTAAGGCCTCGGTAAAATTCTTTTTACCGACGATCCCGATCAATTGTTGTTTAATGCCGTTGTCCACAACACCTTCCTTTTTAATTTTAAAGATTATAATGAAGCTTATTTTTTTAGGGCATAACGCAAAATAGATTTTTTCGATTCCTCCAGATGGAGGTGTAAGGCCCGGTTAACTCTCTCCGGATCCCCTCTTTCGATAGCCTTCAGAATCCTTTGGTGCCCCTTTAAGGCCAGAAGAACCGTATCTTCCGAAAAAATACTCTGGACCCGGTATCGCAGCATATGGCCTCTTAACGTTTGAGACAGTTCCAACAGACGGGTACTTCCGCTGCAGCGGGCTATAATCTCATGAAACTGAGCATCCAAATCGATGAAGGCCCGGATCTCTCCCTTGGAGACCTTGGCAATCGTCAGGGCAATATTCTTCTTTAACTCTTGGATCGCCTTGGCGGTGGCCTTTTCCATGGCCCAGCGGGCAGCCAGGCCTTCTATGATCGATCGGATTTCACAGATTTCTTCCACTTCTTGTTCACTGATCTCTTTGACCTGGTACCCGACCCTGGGGATCGACTGGATCAGTCCCTCAATTTCCAGGTTGTGCAGGGCCTCTCTGACCGGGGTGCGGGAGGTACCGATCTCCTGGGCGATCTTGGTCTCGATCAAGCGCTGGTTAGGTGCGATCCGGCCACTTAAAATTTGTTCCCGCACATGCGTATAGACTTTTTTCCGGATAGTGCTGCTATCCCCAATAACCAGCTTTTTCATGGGGTGTTCCCGTCTTTCATAAACAACCTCTGGTCTGAGCCAGGAGCCGCTCCCATTGTTCATCCGCTTCCCTCTGAATATCTTGGATGGCTTTTTCGGTCAAGTGACGGTACCGACCCTGGATTTTGAGGTACTCCGTTACCGGGAGGCCCTTGGGATCATGGGTTATCCGGTACTGGGTGCCGTCTATAATCTCATATAAGGGGAAAAGATTGCTCTCCACGGCCAGCATGGCGGCTTTGGCGGTCAGATCCTCCGGCATCCTCCAGCCTGTCGGGCAAGGCGTCAGGGTATGGATAAACCGGGTCCCTTTGAGGCCTTTGGCCTTTTGGACCTTGGCCATAAGATCCTGCGGATGACCCAGGGAGGCGGTGGCGGCATAGGGCATCCGGTGAGCGGCCATGATCTGCATAAATTGTTTCTTTTTCCCTCCTCTTCCGGCCGGCGTAGTCATGGTCCAGGCATTCTGAGGGGTGGCTGAGCTGGACTGAATGCCTGTATTCATATAGCCCTCATTATCTAAGCAGACATAGATGAAGTTCTCATTGCGGTCGGCAGCCCCCGAAAGGGACTGGAGCCCGATATCAAACGTCCCGCCGTCGCCGGCAAAGGCCAGGACCGTGATGTCTTCCTGTCCTTTGATTTTCAGGGCACTGGCTATGCCGGCCGCTGTGGGAGCGGCGATTTCAAAGGCCGAATGGAAACAGGGCACAGTCAGGGTACTGTTGGGATAAGCGGCGCTGATCACGCCCACACAGGAGGGGATAATGACCACGATGGTTTTTTCTCCCAAGACCTTTAAAACCAGTCGCATGGTAGTAGCCACCCCGCAGCCCGGGCAGGCCATATGCCCGGAGCGCATGGTTTCGTTTTGAATTTCTTCGGCAGGCATGATTAATCCCTTTCATTCGAAAAAACTGTTTATGGGGTTATGAGGTTATGGGACAACCGGAAGTACCTTTTTTCCCATCTACCCATTCTCTCATTTCCTCATCTCCCCATCCCCACCGATCTAGGCCCTCACCCATATAGGCATATCCGCCGATTTGTCCCTCTTCAAGGTCTCAATTACCATTTCCTCCAGCATCTCCGGCGACACATCGGCGCCGCACAGGCCGGCAATATATCCTGTTACTAAGGGGCGCTGTTCCAGAGGATAAAGGGCGGCCTTCAGTTCCTGACAAAAAATCCCCTCTTTCCCGATGGAGATATTTCGATCTACTACTGCCACCTTGGGAACATCCTTTAAGGCCTCTTGCACCTCCTGCCAGGGGAAGGGCCTGAAGGCCTTTATCTTCAGCAGCCCGGCCCTGGTCCCCCGGGAACGAAGAGATTCTACGGCCACCCGGGCGGTGCTGGTCATGGCCCCGCTGGTGACCAGGACTATCTCGGCCTCATCCGTATCTACGGCCTCCACCATCCCATAGCCCCGACCGACCACCTGCTGATAGGCTTTGTCGGTTTCCCTGATCATTGCTCTGGCCTTTTCCATATCCTGGAAACTTCTCTGCCGATAGGCCATAAACTGATCGGGGCTGACCACATTGGAAACATAGGCCGGGTTAAGGATGTCGAAACGGTTGGGTATGCTAACCTGCGGCAGGAAGGTATCGATGGCCTCCTGATCCGGACTCTCCAGAGGTTCGATGAAGTGAGAGGTAAAAAAACCATCGATGCAGACCATGACAGGCAGCATAACGGCTTCGGCAATCTTATAGGCTTGAATAACCGTATCCAGGGCCTCCTGGCCGTCTTCGCAATAAAACTGCATCCACCCCGTGTCCCGCTGGGAAAGGCTGTCCGACTGATCGCTGCCAAAGGCCCAGGGGACGGCCAGTACCCGGTTCACATTGGCCATGACAATGGGGGCCCTGTTCCCGGAGGCGAAATGCAGCATCTCATGCATCAGGGCCAGCCCCTGGGAGGCCGTGGCAGTGAAAGTCCGCACACCGGTCAGGGAGGCTGCGATGCAGGCCGCCATGGCCGAATGCTCCGATTCGGTACGCATCATTATCCCCGTCATCCGGCCTTCATTTTCCATCTCACAGAGCTTCTCGTAGATAGGGGTTTGCGGAGTAATGGGGTAAGCGGCTACGAATTGTACCCGGGCCAGACGGACGGCTTCGGCGATGGCATAATTACCCGACAGAAGTTGTTTCATCGCTCCTCCACCAGATCGATCACCTGCCTGGGACAGGTCGTGACGCACATGCCACACCCTTTACAGGTGTCGGCCTTGAGGCTATATCCGTCCTTCCCGGCTTTCAGGATAGAAAGATCCGGACAGATCAGAAAACAGAGGTCACATTGGGTACAGGTTCCGCATTTAAAGCACCGCGATATTTCGATTCCCATCTCAGCCTTGGCAAGCCCCTTGGTTACCTCTCCAAAGGAATTCCGGCCTTCCTCCGACCTGAGCGGAGAACGATTATTACGGCGGGTCCGATAAGGGATACAAAGCGTGTTGAGTTTATCAAAGGTGGCGACTTTCTTGAGATCCACCAATCCATTCTCCGGGTCCCTGAAATGCTGAAAAGAAAAGGATGCACCCATTCCGATTTGATGGTTCCGGAACTCCGGCTTCAGATCCTTTCCTTCCAGATAACACAATATTGCCAGGGCCCCCAGCTTGCCGCCGGCAATGGCATCAGCCACAAAGGCCCGGCCACCGGCACAGTCTCCTCCGGCAAAGACACCGGGGGTATTGGTCGCTGGGCTCTCCGGTGACCTGTCAATCTGGCCTCGGTTGTTCACCACTAACCCCAGTTCCTTGACAAACTCCGTCTCCGGGATCTGCCCGACCGCAGTGATAACCGTATCTACCGGGACGATGAATTCCGATCCCTGGATAGGAAAAGGCTTCGGCCGACCCCCTTCATCCGCTGCACCCAGTTCCATCCGGAGACACTCAATCCCAATAAGCCGTCCCTTTTCTGAAATCAACCGCTTCGGTGCCGAAAGATTTTTGATCCTTATCCCTTCTTTCTCTGCCACGGACCTGTCTTCAAGGAGGGCCGTCATCTCAGCCCAGGAGCGCCGGTAGAGGATGGTAATATTTTTTCCGCCCATCCTTCTGGCGGAACGGGCACAATCTATGGCCGTATTGCCCCCTCCGATTATAGCCACTCGCCGGCCTATTTTTACCTTTTCCCCGAGATTGATCCTTCGAAGAAATCGTATCCCTTCCCAGACACCAGGAAGAGCCTCTCCTTCTATTCCTAATTTCCTGCCGCCCTGGGCACCGGCGGCAATGAAGACCGCTTGAAAAGTGTTGTTGATTTCCTCCAAAGAAGGGTCACGGCCTACCTGAGTCCCGGTCTTGATTTCCACACCCAGTTGCTGAATGAAGCCTATCTCCTTGCGGAGAATCTTTTTAGGGAGACGATATTCCGGAATGCCGTAACGAAGCATCCCCCCCGGTTCGGGCAAGGATTCAAAAACGGTAACCCTATACCCCCTTCGGGCCAACTGATAGGCAGCACTTAAGCCGGCCGGACCTGATCCGATGACGGCAATCCGCTCTTTTCTTAAACGACTCGGGGCTTCTCCTTTCAGATCGACCTGACCATGATCCGATAAAAACCGTTCGAATCCGCGGATATTGACGGCTTCATCAAACCCCTTACGATTACAATTCAGTTCACAGGGATGATAGCAGACCCGGCCGCAGATGCCCGGCAGGGGGTTGTCCTGCCGAACAATCCGCAGGGCCTGGTCAAGCTCTCCTTTTGAGGCCTGAACAAAGGCCCGGGCGATATCAATGCCAACAGGACAGGCCTGCCGGCAGGGGGAATTTTTTTCGACATAGCGAGGTTTATGGGGACTCCAGAGACCGGTCCGGAAGATTTCGGTGGAACCTCTGGAAATGGGAATGATCAGTTCTAAGTCTTGAATGTCCATGTGTCGATAAACTACCCCGCCGCAAGCGGCGGGGAATAAACCCTAAAGCGATTTAATATTGGGTATCGGTCTTTTCAAAAGCCTCTTGGGCCGCCTTTAGATTGGCCTCCATCTTGGCCGGTACGGTTTCTTTGATAGCCTGTTCCAAAAAAGCCCAAGGAATGGTCCCGTCGGCTCGACAGTAGGCCCCTAAGATAGCGGTATTGATGGTAGCCCCCAGACCAAGGGTTTCGGCAATTATGCGGGCATCGATTCGGGCTAAACGGAATGGTTGGAGTCCCGGGAATAATTGAGCGGAAGGGGCATTGATCAGGAGAAGCCCGGCGGCCTTCAGACTGGATTGAATTTCTTGATCATCGATCAGATCGGCCGCCAGAAAGATCATCCGGTCCGGCCGTTTGATCTCACATTTAAGGAAGATCTTTTTTTGATCAACCCTCAAAAAACTGGCCACCGGGGCCCCCCGGCGCTCCCCCCCGAACAGGGAATAGCACTGGGGATAAAGGCCCATCAGAAAATAGACCTTGGCCAAAATCTGGGAGGCGATGACCGCCCCCTGCCCTCCCCGGCCGATGAATTTTATTTCGATCATGGTCTGAAGAATAAAACTGGTTTCTTTTTCCGCACAAGCATTAAGGTCGCCAAAAAAAATCCGCTATCCTAACCCGGACCAGCCGGAACCAAAATTGGATATACGAAACGTGTTAAAACCCTTGGTTGGTCCGGGTCAACGGCTTGTTCTTTAATAAATTCTTTCCATTTTGCGTAGAATTTTATTCTTAAGTCACTAA
>JAZDOU010000196.1:0-11265 GCA_043798385.1 Pseudomonadota bacterium | reverse complement strand
ATCTGCCAGGTCCGATCCCCCTGTCCCAATTGGACCGGGAGTTCCT
Organism: Pseudomonadota bacterium; assembly: GCA_043798385.1. Lineage (GTDB taxonomy): Bacteria > Desulfobacterota > RBG-13-43-22 > RBG-13-43-22 > RBG-13-43-22 > RBG-13-43-22. The sequence goes on along the minus strand of JAZDOU010000196.1, from coordinate 11,219 downwards.
GATCTTCCGGGGCATCGCTATAAGTCAAACAGAGTTGAGCCAGTTTTTCCCAATCTCCCTGCTGCCTACTGCCATCCAGGGCGATGGCCATAGGTCCGGGAAAGGTCACCACCCGAGCCCAGGTATCTGTAGGATGAGTCCATTTTTCAATAAATTCATTTTCTTTCTTATTCCGGCCGATAATGACTTTGATCCCCGAATTGAGACGAAAGTGCCGGCCGGCCTTCAGCAATTCCACTTCCCTCATTTGAGGTTCCTGAGCTTGAGAAAACAATTCTTTTAACCGGATGGAAAAAATGGGGTCGGTTAACAGACATCCTCCTGCCGGGGCGGGATAATCAAATAGTCCGTATTCCTCGGCCATGGCCATCTGGCGCTTCCGGGATCGACCGTTGATATCTAAAAGCCGGGAGCGGTCAACCAGGCCGTCCTGTTCGGGCATGGTTTCCGGCAATAAAAGGGCACTTAAAGGCCGGAGGATCCGATTGGGGAATCCGGACGTCTTTTCAACAGCCCTCAGGGAGGGTTTGGTCTGAGAAAAAGGCCTTTGTCCCAAAACTTCTCCGGTAAACAGAAAATCGCCCCCGGCCGTCTCCATCCACTCTCCGGCCTTACGGACCATAAGGGCATGGCAATCGATACAAGGATTCATCCCTTTACCATAGCCGTATTTAGGGTTTCGGAGCATGGACCAATGATCCGGGGTAATATCCAGGATCGTTAAGGGAATCTTCAATTGCGCTGCCGCCCGCCGGGCCTTCTCAGCCCCAAAAAATAGGCTAACAAAGGAAACGCCTTGGACCTGAATCCCTTGATCTAAAATGATTCGGGCGGCCAGCATGCTGTCCAAGCCGCCCGACAATAAACCGACTGCTTTTATGGAACGTTTCATGAACACCTGTTTTTCAATTAAAACGGTTCGTCGTTCGCCGTAAAAGGATCCTATTTTACCCTGATCTTTTCGCCGAACGCTGAACGGTTATCACTCCCTCACCGAGACCAGATTACACCGGCAGCCGATATGCATAACCCTTTGATTCAGGGCCTCATAGTCTTCCATAGAAAAAACCCGGCCTTCCATCTTCCGGCACTCCGGACAAACCAGGTCGTCGCTCCGGGTCTCCCAACGAAGGCCGGTCAGCTTGCTCCTTTTGGCATCGTAGATGACTCGTCGCCAGATGGCCCTTTTTTCGATCTCCAGGTCTTTGGCCCCTTCCTTAGACATGGCCCCTTTATAGGGCAGGTGATAAAACCAATCCGGATCTTGGGCCATCAACCCTTCCATCTCCACCCGGGCGGCAGTCATGAAGTCCAGGAAGCTTATGACTCCTCCGGTTGGGCCTTCTTCTTTCTTTTTTGGGTCTCTTTTCCAAAATTTCATTTTATCCCCTCAGATAAAAACCAATCATAAAATACCTATTGTTTAATATTTGAGTATAGCCAAGAGGAAAACCCAGGTCAAGAACTCCCTTTGAGCCCCAGCCCCGCTTGCCCCCCTTCACTTTCAATTACTTATTGAATAGAAGAGCATTTTTAAACAGGAAGGGACGAAGGGTCTTTTTTTAGGGTTGTCCAAAAGTGAAGGGGGGCAAGCTCTCTGCCCCGGTCTTGACATCTTTTTTAAATAGGCTTAGCATTATTGTTATTAAACAAACTCAACCATTCTTTTTACACATCCCTTCTGTTCAACTATAAAAGGGGGGGCTATTTTTTATGAAGATTCAATTACGCCTGTTTGCTTCCCTGGCCGGGTATTTGCCTGATCAAAAAAGCAGCCCCTTCTCCAGCCTGGTGGAGCTTGAAGAGGGGACCACCATAAAATCCCTCATAAGCCAATTAAAGATCCCCTCCGACCTGCCCAGGATTATTTTTTTAAATGGTGTTCATGCCGAAGAAACTACGGTTTTAAAAGACGAAGACCGGTTGGGGATTTTCCCACCCCTGGCCGGCGGCTAAATAAAACCCGTCCTTTTTCCTCTTAAGCCTATCCATCATTAATGCCAAATAAGACATATTGACAAATTGAATTATCTCCTCCTAAGATAAAATTGATATATGAGGGTGGCACACATAAAGGTGAGAAATATTTTATAGGCTCATTTTTCAATATCCCTCAGTATGAACCTTAACCGACAAGGAGGTACTCCATGGAGAAGATGTTAAGAATCAATATGGGGGCGGAAGGCGGCCCTAAGGTGAGTGAGGTCCCGGTGGGTGGCTATGCTGGAATGGGAGGACGGGCCATGACCTCGGCCATCATAGCCAAGGAAGTACCCCCCACCTGTCATCCCCTGGGAGAAGACAATAAACTGGTGATTGCCCCGGGGATGCTTAGTGGGACGACAGCGGCCATGTCCGGCCGCCTCTCGGTAGGCTGCAAGAGCCCCTTAACCGGCGGCATTAAAGAAGCCAATTCCGGAGGCCAGCCCTCCCAGGTTTTGGCCCGCCTGGGTTATGCGGCCATCGTCCTGGAAGGAAAGCCGAAGGATGATACCCTGTATAAAATCGTCATCAACAAGGACGGGGTTAAAATCCAACCCGACAACAGCCTGAAGATGCTTCCCAATTATGATTTGGTTGAAAAAATGAAGGCCGAATACGGCGATAAGATCGCCTGTATTTCCATTGGTCCGGCTGGGGAGATGAAACTGGCGGCGGCCTCCGTCGCTTGTACGGATATGGAACTGCGGCCCACCCGTCATGCCGGCCGCGGCGGGGTTGGGGCGGTGATGGGTTCCAAGGGGGTCAAAGTAATCGTTTTAGACGATACCGGCAAGACCATGCGCCCCCCCAAGGACCCGGAGAAATTTAAAGAGGCCTCGAAAACTTGGGTCAAGGGCCTTCAAGGACACCCGGTCACCGGTCAGGGTCTGGGGGCTTACGGTACCAATGTCTTGACCAATATCTTGAACGAGGCCGGCGGCTATCCTACTTACAACTTCAAGGAAGGGCGCTTCCCCGGTGCCTCCAAGATCAGCGGTGAAACCCAGGCGGAATTGGAAACAGCCCGGGGAGGACTGGCCACCCACGGCTGCCATCGCGGTTGCATCATCCGCTGTTCCGGTACCTATAATGACAAGGATGGCCATTTCCTGACCAAGCAGCCGGAATACGAGACCGTCTGGGCCCACGGCGGGAATTGCGGCATTGATGATTTGGATCTGATCGCCCAGATGGATTTTTTAGATGACAATTACGGACTGGATACCATCGAGATGGGCGCCACCATCGGTGTAGCCATGGAGGCCGGCTTACTTAAATTCGGCGACGGCCCAGGGGCCATCAAACTGATCAAGGAAGTGGGTCAGGGCACTCCCCTGGGCCGAATCCTGGGCAGCGGGGCGGCCGTTACCGGCAAGGTCTTTGGTGTCGAAAGGATCCCGGTCGTCAAAGGCCAGGCCATGCCGGCCTATGACCCTCGGGCCGTCCAGGGTATTGGGGTGACCTATGCCACCAGCCCCATGGGCGCCGACCATACCGCCGGTTATGCCGTAGCCACCAATATTATGAATGTAGGCGGCCAGGTGGATCCCCTCAAACCGGAAGGCCAGGTCGAGCTTTCCCGGAATCTGCAAATCGCCACCGCGGCCATAGACGCCACCGGCATGTGTCTCTTTATCGCCTTTGCCGTTCTGGATCAGCCGGAGACCTTTCAGGCCCTGATCGATATAATCAATGCCTTCTACGGATTGAGCCTGACGGCCGATGACGTAACCGCCCTGGGAAAATCGATCCTCAAGAATGAAAGGGATTTTAATCTCAAGGCCGGCCTGACGGCCCAACACGACCGCCTGCCGGACTTCTTCAAAAAGGAACTCCTGCCCCCGCATAATGTCACCTTCCAGGTAAAAGACGAAGATCTGGATAAGGTTTTCAACTGGTAAAGAAGGCCCTGTTTTAAAAACTTACGGGGAGGTCTCTAAGGCCTCCCCGTTTTATCTCATTATGGAAAAAACCCTCTCTCTGACCCTCGGGACCGATGGCCTTAAAACCTTTTTCCCTCTCTTCCAACAGGGTGTTATCATAAAAACGCCTGTGGGGTGCAGCCTCAAGGAACTGCTTTTGCAGCACCTGGGGATAAGTCCTGAATATGCGGAAAAAAGGATACAAACCATCTTTCTTGACGGTAAGGCCGTCGATGACCTGGAGAAGGCCGTCATAAGAAACGGATCGACCCTGGCCCTTTCAGGGGCCCTGCCCGGCCTGGTAGGGGCCACCTTCCGCCGGGGAGGGACCTATGCCTCCCTGCGCAATTCGATCACCCTGGTTGAGACAGAAGGGCCTGTCCTTCAAAAAGACGGCCAGGTGGTTTTGAAACTTTTCAACCTCCTCGTCCCTGAACTTGGGCCCTTTTTGCTGGCCAAAGGGGTTTGGATCAAGGGAGAGGACCTGGATCGATTTATCAACGGGTTATCAAAAGACTTCTGGGATGAAAATCAGGCAGCCGTCAAAAATGGGCCGGACCCGGATGGAAATTTCAGACCGGAAAAGGGGGTTTTTGAGAAAGAGGAGCTAATCCTGCTGAAGATTGTCCCGGCTTCCTCTCCGGATAAGGTCGTCAAAAAAAATAGAGGGGTCCCCCTAATCTAATAAAAGCGGTCTTACCCTCATCGTAGGCACCAACTGAATTTCAAATAATTTCGGCCAATATTTTCCCGTAACAAAAATTCGGTCTTTTTGGGCGTCGTAAGCGATGCCGTTCAAGACATCCAACCCTTGAGCCCGGTCTACATCGGTCAATAATCCTTTAAGATCAATCCAACCTGTCACTTTGCCCGTTTTCGGGGAGATTCGAACAATTCTATCGGTCATAAAGACATTGGCGAAAATCTCCCCTTTAATATATTCCAATTCATTAAGGAGGAATATGGGCTTGCCCTGGTCATGAACCCGGAGCCGTTTTTGTTCTTTAAAGGTAACAGGGTCCAGAAAAATCAACGTATCGGTTCCATCACTCATGATCAATTGTTTGCCGTTCTGAGTGATCCCCCAACCTTCGGTGCGGTAAGTGAATTTATTTAGTACTTGAAAGGTTTCCAAATCATAAACCATACCGATTCTTGATCGCCAGGTAAGCTGGATAATTTTGCCTTTCAAGAGAGTCACCCCTTCGCCAAAAAATTCGGCCGGCAAGCTAACCTGATTAAAGATCCTTCCCGTTTCCAACTGGACTTTTCGCAGAGATGATTTCCCAAAGAGCCCGGTTCCCTCATAGAGAAATCCTTTGTGAAATACCAGTCCCTGAGTAAAGGCCTTGGTGTCATGGGGAAAGACCCGTACGATCTTATATCCAAAACCCGGAACCTTGGTCTCGGAACCGTCGGCCTTAGACTTCAAGGCAACCGATAAAAACAGGAGTCCCACAAGAACGGTTAATCCCCAAATAACGATTCTTCGTTTAGTCATTGATAGCAACCATTCAACTGGAGAGATATCTGCAGAGAGTTTAACCATTGCAGACTGATTCCAACTGAACTAATCGGTTTCAATTTTTCCTTTTGCCAATTTCAACCCCCTCACCAGGGGCACACAGGCCATGGTGATGATTCCCACCAAAATGATCCCCCAGGAAAAAGAACCCCGTTCTCCGGTCCAACCGATCAGGACCGGAATAGCCCCACCTCCCAGGATAAAACCCAGAGGGACCACAAACGAAACGGCCACATTACGACTTCCTGCCGGTCCGATCTGACTGATGGCGGTAAATCCGGCCGGGAAAAAACAGACCGCTACCATGGGCTGGAGAAAAACAAGGGGAATCAACCAGCCTTGGTTAGCGATCCCGAGAAAAAAGGTCAAAATACCGGTAATCAAAAAAACAAGAGCCAAAGTTTTCTTTACCCCCCAGCGATCCACAAACCAGCCGGCCAGAAAGGCAATAAATATTCCCGATATCCTTGATAAGGCAATCAAGGTGTTGGCCCATCCCCGATTGAATCCCCGCTCTATTACCAGATACAGGGGAAGCATATTGTACACTCCAAAACTGGTGCCGATCCCCAGGCCAAAAAAGCCCATCATAATCCATAAAGAAGGCTTTTTCAACATAGAGCGGACCATCTCTGTTGTAGGGGTCTGGCCCAAAAAATTACCCCCCCGGCCAAATGCCTTGAAATTCAGGGCTAAAAGTATCGAGGTTGTTCCTAAAGAACCCATGAGCCACCGCCAGGACCCCCACTGCAAAAAAATCTCAGCAAGAAAAGGGGCTGAAAAAAAACCTATGTTTGGGGCCAGCTCATGAACGGCAATCGCTTTTCCCCAATCCTTAGGTTTGATCAGGGAAGTCAAGGTGACGATCCCGGAAGGGAGGTAAATACCGGCACTAATTCCCATAAGAAACAATACAAAACGAATCAGCCGGATATTTTGACTGAAAGAAAGAAACAGGAGGGAAAACCCTATACCCAGAGCGGATAAGAAAATAATTTTTTGGTGGACCATCCGGGAGGCCAGATAACTTGAGCAAAACAGGGAAAGACTGTATCCTCCGGTGACAATAAATATGAGGACCCCGGCCTCTTGATGACCCAGGTGAAATTCTTTCTCTATGGCTACCAGTAAAGGGGCCAAGACAACCCGGGAGAGAAAATTTATAAAAAAAATGCTGGTCAGTATGACAAGAGGGCCTTTCCTTTTCGCCAGGATTTCAGGCCCATTCGAATTATTGTCCGGAAGAGGTGTCGGTATAGTCATGGAAAGGTCGGTCTTGGAGGACAAAGTTTGTTTCTTGATCTATCTCAAGTAAAGCCAAAGATCAAGGGATTACTTTTTGGATCGAGCACAGAAGAGATTTTACTTCAGGATACCCCATTATCGGCTCTCTTAAGCAAGTATCGGTCAATAAATTCGCATTGGCCTCGCCCGGCCGGCCATGGGGAACCAGGACGATGCCTTCAGCAATTCTTTCATCTACCCGAGCCTTCAACCTTTGCTTCCGCTTCTCTTATCCGATGGCCTTTTTATTTTGCTCCGTTAATGTTTTAAGGATTAATTCAGGGGTTACAGGGAGTTCCTTAAAATCGATTCCAATGGCATCATAAATGGCATTGACAATAGCCGGTGCCGGCGATAATTGGGTCCCTTCCCCGGCCTCTTTGGCCCCAAAGGGCCCAATGGGGTCATCGGTTTCCACCTCGATGGCCTCTATTTCCGGCATTTCCAGAAAGGTGGGAAAACCATAATCCTGGAAGGAGGGATTCATGACCTGTCCCTTTTCAACAATGATGTTTTCATAAAGGGCCTGTCCCATCCCGCCGACTACCGAACCCTCTAATTGCCCCTCCACCAGCATGGGGTTTATCGCCCGACCGCAATCATGAGCGGTGACCATTTTCAACAACTTGATCTGTCCTGTTTCTAAATTTACATCCACCTCGGCCGCTTGGGCCATGAAGGAATAGCTGGGTGCGAAATTACCGTCTTCCTTAAAAAGGGTGGTGGGCTCTGTAGCCGGAGGAAACCAAGACGCTCTGCCTACAATCGGCATGGGGAGGTCGGCATACTGATAGCCTTTGAGGGCATCTCTCAGAGTCAACCCCTTGTCCGGAGACCCTTTTACAAAAATGGCCCTATCCTTGGCTACCAGGTCTTCGATATCGGCCCCCAGTTTATCCGCTACGAACTTAAAAAGCTTCTCCCGCACTCCCATGGCGGCCAATCGGGCCGCATTCCCGGCTCGAACGGTTACGCCGCTTCCAAAAGTGCCCGAATCCAGAGGGCAAATGCCCGTATCGGCGGCGGTGATCCGGATATCTTCCATGGGCACACCGAGTACCTCGGCCACGATCTGAGAAATGACGGTTTCCGCCCCCTGTCCGATGTCGGCCGCTCCGGAAAGAACGTTTATGGCCCCATCCTGACCTAATTGCACCACGGACCCGGAACTGATATGGCTCATGTTGCTAACACCGCTGGGAAAGGAGGCCCCGGCGATCCCGATGCCTCTACCCCGGGGCAGCTTGCCTCTCTTTTCCTTCCAACCTATGGCCTCGGCCGCCTGTTTCAGGCATTCGGAAAATCCGCAACTGTTGATGATAAATTTGGCCGGGTGGGGCTCTCCGGCCTGGATGCTGTTTTTAAGGCGCAGAGCAACCGGATCGATGCCCATCCTGGCGGCGATCATATCCAACTGCCGTTCGACGGCAAAACGGGCCTGGGGGATACCATGGCCCCTCATGGCGCCGCCTACCGGCTTGTTGGTATAGACATGACGCCCTTCATAAATCAGGTTGTTCACCCGGTAGGGAATCATCAGAAAATAACAGGAGAGGGCGATCATAGTCGGGGCCGTGCTGTTATAGGCCCCGCCATCGGCATAGGCCTTGAATTGCTGGGCATGGATGGTTCCGTCTTTCTTCATGCCGGTCTTAACGGTAATGTACATGGGATGACGCTGCCGGGTGGAGATAAAAACCTCTTCCCGCTCATAGACGAATTTAACCGGTTTTCCTGTCTCCCTGGCAAACCAGGCGGCACAAAAATCCTTGGCGTACATGTCTATCTTTTGCCCGAAACCTCCCCCCACTTTGGCCTTGATCACCCGGACCTTGGATTCAGGAATCATGAGGGTCGCTGCCAGATTCCTTCTTAAGAAAAAAGGGATCTGGGTGCAGGAAGTCAGGGTGATCTCTCCATTCAACGAATCGTATTGGGCGATGGCCGCATGGGGTTCCAGGGGGGCGTGATTGACCGCCTGGGAATAAAAGGAATCTTCGAAGACGGCGTCACTTTCGGAAAAGGCCTTTTCAACCTCTCCGAATTCCTTCCTGATGTAAAAAGATATATTGTTGGGAACCCCGTCATGCAACACGGGCGCCCCTTCCTTGATGGCGTCCAAAGGATCGAAGACCGCCGGGAGTTCTTCATACTCTACCTTAACCAGTCGGGCGGCTTCTTCAGCCGTTTCCTGATCAATAGCGCACACAGCGGCCACATCATCACCGATATACCGGACTTTCCCCCGGGCCAGGGCATGCTCATCTCTGGCCTTAGGCACGATGCCATAGGGCCGGTCCGGGATATCCTGACCGGTTACCACCCCTTTGACGCCCGGCAGTTTGGCGGCCCGGGAGGTATCAATATGGAGTATCCTGGCATGAGGAAGAGGACTTCTGACTATCTTTCCATAAAGCATTCCCGGAAGGATAATATCATCGGTGAATCGGGCCGTGCCTTTGGCTTTGGCGGCCCCATCGTGCATGGGCACCCGTTGGCCGACTACATTCAAATTTTTTTCCATTTAGGCCTCCTTCCCGGTCTGTTCAGAAACACTCTGGACCGCTTCGACAATTTTCTTGTACCCGGTGCAGCGGCAGAGGTTTCCAGCCATTTTTTTCTTAATGGCCTCTTCCGTAGGATTATCTGTTTCGTTCAAAATGGCCTGAGCGGTTAAAATCATACCGGGGGTACAAAAACCGCACTGAAGCGCGCCGGTCTCCACAAAGGCCTTCTGCAGGGGATGGAGCTCCCCCCCCTCACTTAGACCTTCTATGGTCACGATCTCTTGGCCCACCGCATCCATGGCCAGCATGATGCAGGATAAATAGGCCTCCCCATTAATCAGGACCGTACAAGCCCCGCAGGCCCCCAGATCGCAGCCCCTCTTGGTACCCATGAGTCCCAACTGATCTCGCAAGACTTCCAAAAGGGTGTGATGGGGTGAAACCAGCAGTTCGACTCTATCGCCATTAATAGTCAGTTCAATAACTTTTTTCATTAGTGTAACCCCCTTATCGTTTCTTTCAAGGCCCTTTTAAGCAGGATACCCATCATCTTCTTTTTAAACGATGAGGAATAAAGGGAGGTCTTAACCGGTTGGGCATCCTTGGAGGCAAGCACTCCGGCCTCTTCAAGGCTCTCCGGGGTCAGGTCATTTTCGTTTAGAAATGATTCCACCGTCACACCTCGTAGAGGACGGCGATCCACCGCCGTGAAGGCAACCCGGTAGTCCCTTTTCTCCGTTGAACCCCACAAAGCCAAACCTACAATCGGGAAATCGATACTTTCCCGATTGGCAAATTTGACATACCTGGCAACTCCTTTAAGGGAATCCTCCGGTATGATAATCTCAGAGAGAATCTCCCCCCGGGGTATTTTCAAAGGGGCCTGGCCTTTTCCGGAGAAAAGACTTTCTAAGCCCGCTTCCCGGGCCCCCTCCCGACTTCTTAAAAGGACCCGGGCCCCTAAGGCCAACAGGGCCGGGGCCAGATCCCCGCTGTAGGTCGAATAACAGACCTCCTTTTTATTGACAACGTGGCAGATTTCCCCCCCAGCCTTGAAGCAGATCTCTCTGGAACTCCGCCACCACTCCGATTGGTTAAAGTATTTACAGCGATTCTGCTGGCAAATGTTGCCCCCCAGGGTCCCCATGGTTTGGTGATGGTAGGACCCTACCGAAGAAGCTGCCTGGGCCAGGACAGGCAGCTTTTCCACAATGAGCTGGTTTTGGGAGATCTTTTTAAGGGAGGTCAAAGCCCCGATTCGGATGGCTCCTTCCTCGAAGCGGATATAATCCAGTCCCTCGATTTTTTTAATGTTTACCAGGGCGGAAGGCACTTCAACCCGATGCTTCATATTGACCAAAAGATCGGTCCCCCCGGCCAGTATCTTAACCGTTTCCTCCGCCATAAGAAGAGTTGAAGCCTCTTCAATACTCTTGGGCTCTAAATAGGTAAACTTCGGTAGTCTCACTTTCCCCTCCTGATTAATTAGTGATGGACTGCACCTGTTTCGCAAGGCCTAAAGGCCTCTTTTAACAGACTGAAGGAATGATCCAAATTCTGATTCAGCGGATAATTCCTCCCTTTCAGAAGCCACCGGGTTACTTTATTATTGATGGTTCCCCAAAAGATCGCCCTGGCCTCATAGGGATCCAAATCCTTTCTCATTTCACCCGAGTCTCGTCCCTCTTCAAAAATTTTTATTAGGACCGAAAAAAGGGTTTTAACCTGGGAGTAAACTTCAGTCTCCAGAAAATCGGGATTGGTTTGCAATATCAGAAAATTTACCACGGCTGTTTGGGGATTTTTCTCGATCATTCTTAAGTACCACCAATAAAATTTCCTGAGTTTATTAAAAGAGCCTTCGATCCCGTAAAGCTGCTCCTCCAATTCTTCAATCGATTCAAGAGCCGAATCATAGGGAATACTAAAAAGCAGGTCTTCCTTTCCCTGGAAATATTCATAGATGGCCGATTCAACCAAACCTACTTCCTTGGATAT
>JAZDOU010000184.1:0-6627 GCA_043798385.1 Pseudomonadota bacterium | reverse complement strand
GACCGCTCCTTCCGAGGAGATGTTCCCGTAATGAGTAACGTACCCGCCGAATTGGGCCAGGAGCCGGGAGGCGGCTACTCCGCCGTTATGCAGGCTGGCCAGGTAGCCGCCGCCGGTGGCCAGGAACAGGCCCTGATTTCCATATGTTTCTTTGACCCGGATAAGCTCGCCGGCCAACAGGTCCAGGGCTTCGTCCCAGGAGATGCGCTTGAATTTTCCTTCACCCTTGGCACCCGTCCTTTTTTGGGGATACATGAGGCGGTCGGGATGATGAACCATCTGGCGGTAGGCCCGGCAGCGCAGACAAGTCCGGAGCTGCTCCGGCTCCGGCCCCTCATCACCTTCCACCCGGATGATGCGGTTTCCCTTGACGTGCAACCGGAGCGGGCATCGGCCCCCGCAATCAAACGTGGAAGTGGTCCGGATGATCTTGACCTCGTCATTGTCCGGATTGAAATCGGCTGGACTCATAGCAACCTCCCCGGGCGCCGGTTTCCCACCCGTATCGTGAAAATAAAAACCAGAGAAAATCCTTTGTCAGTCATAGCCTGCTCTGATTTGGAGGCAGAAGCGCCTATTACCACCTAACGAAGGATCATGGCCCGGTAGATTTTTTCTTTATCTTTGATCCCGATTTTTCTTTTTTTCTTGACCCTGTCTTTTGCTTGTTTTTTGCGCTTACCAGGAAAAAGCAACTTAAAATTTCATGCCCGGCAAGTTCAGGGAGGCGGTGTTGCCGCCGTCCACCGGAAGGGCCTGACCCGTAATATAACCGGCTTCATCGCTGGCCAGAAAAAGAATGGCCGCGGCCACCTCTTCCGGCCGGCCGTAACGCCGCAACTCGCAACGACTGCCCAGTTTATCAAACTTCCCTTTTTCACGGGCCAGATCAAAAACCGGTTGGGTCATGCCGGTCTGGATCAGACCGGGACAGACCGCATTGACCCGGACATTGGATCCCCCCAGGTCGCAAGCCGCCGTCTGGGTGAAGTTAATCAAGGCTGCTTTACTGGCACTATAGGCATTGCCGCCGGCCCCGGCGCGAATCCCGGCTACCGAGGCCGTATTGACAATCGAACCCGAGCGGCGTTCCTGCATGTGTTTGGCTGCGTATTTGGTGGTGAAGACCGCCCCCAGCACATTGACGGCATAGACTTTTTGCCAATCATCTCCGTTCTGGTCCTCCAAGCAGGAGAGCTGTCCGGTGATTCCGGCATTATTACAGATAATATCTATAACACAATAGGTCCGGAGAGCCAAATCGATCAATTCCCTGACCTGGCCCTCGTTGGCCACGTTGGTCCTTTTGATGATCCCTTCCCCGCCCTCCTTCCTGGCCAGTTCCAGGGTTTCCATTAATTCTTGCTCCTGTAAATCGGCCAGAACCAGTTTGGCCCCTTCTTGGGCAAAAAGAATGGCCGTAGCCCGGCCGATACCGCTGGCCGCCCCGGTAATAAGGGCGATTTTCCCTTCCAGCCGGCCCCCTTTATCGATTTTCATAATTTTTTCCCCCCCCAAAGGTTGGTGCCTTGTCACCCTGTCGTCCTTCCGCCGGTCGTCTGTAGGAGGACCACCTTTTATGGATTATAGAAGCGGTTATTGTTCAGGTCAAAACAAAGATGCCCCTCCCCGTCGGAACAGGAAGGGGCATCTGAGAAAATCAACTATTATTAAATGGTCCCAACGACAGGTCTAAAGTTACCTGTTGTTCGTCTTGCTTAAGGCCTCACGATCACCACCACTCATGCCGGCAATATGCTTTACCAGCTTCTTCCGGGACTCAATATCATACTGGGTTGTAATAGCGATCTGTTCCATAACCGGCGAGCCGCCCCCATGGTAATTGCCTACCTTGGTTATGCCGCCGGAGGCGGAGCAGAGGATGTCACCCAGATAACGCCAGAACTGGGCCTGATCTTCCACCGACATTTTCGGATTCCGCTTGGTGTACTTCTCGAGCAGGTCTTTAAGCTCCGGATTGACGAAATCCTTCTCGTGGGGGAAGGTGGCCACAACACCGCCGGCGATATCGCACAATATCTCGGCTTCCCTAAAAACCGCCTCGCCCGACAAGCAACGGCCGACGTTACAGTAAATCGAATTGGGGATGAAGGAGCCGGGACCGTAGGGGACGAAGCCCAGGCCGGGGATGTAGACCTCTGGTTTGCCGAGATCGGAGGCCGTGTAACCGGCGGCATAGCCCAATTCGGTCGTCATAATGATTTCAGCCAGTTTCTCGCGGACATGGGAGGCCTTATGAACGTTGTTCACCTCCGCGGCCAGGGCTGCGGTCCCTAGTAAGATGTCGCCGATGGCCGGCTTACAACCCGAATAGGAATGGCGGTGAAACAAAGCGAAAAGCAGGGCCAGGACGCCTCCATGCTGGTATTCGCCGGCCAGAAATACCCTTTCCCAGGGCACAAAGCAGTCGTCAAAGATCAGATAGGAATCGGTGGCCCCTTGCTGGAAGCCGCGGGGGAAGTGCTCCCGTGACCTGAGGTTATGGACCGTGACGACTTGTTTAAGCCCGTCCCAGTCGCCCGGGATGGCGAAGGCTACGGCATAGTCCTGGTCCTCGGGGCGCAGGGCCCGGGTAGGGACTACCAGCACCTCGTCGGCCACTGAGGCCTCCGAAATATGCAGTTTGCAACCGCTGACCACGATGCCGTCGCTGCGTCTCTCTTTGATCCTCACATAAGCATCGGGATTCGGCTGGTCGGCCGGCCGCAGCAACCTGTCGCCCTTGACGTCCGTCTGGGCGCAACAGCCCACCAAGTCTTCGGTCTGGAATCGGGTAAGCCACTTCTTGAAGTTCTCATGGTACTGGGTGGCACCGTTGTTGAGCTTGTCGGCTTCATAAGAGACATTGTAAATGGCGTTGGTGGCGTCGATGCCCATGCAACGCTGGATGCAGCCGCCTACCTTCTGGCAAAGCATCCGGGTCATATCCTGTTTCCGGTGAAGATCCTCGGCGTTCTGATGGATATGGGTAAAGCGGTTGACCCTCTCGCCTGTCAGATGAGAAATGGCGGTGCACAAGTCCTGGTTCTCCGGCTTGGCGGCCTCGTCATAGGTGGTACCAATAGTGTTGAGACAGGCCATCTGCAATTCGTCCGTGCGGTCGATCTTCTGGCCGTTGAAATAGAGATTCCGCTTCATCTTGGTTAGACCTTGAATATACTGTTCTTTGGTTCGCATTTTTTCTTCTCCTTTCCGTCCTATCCATTCGTCTGGTTTGATCGTTTGTCTGGATTATTCTTATAATTATAACTCACTATGGGTTGTTTTTCAATATCGGTACCGTTTTTTAGCTAATAAACCATGACACCGTAGTTGTTTTATCTTATAAAATAAAATTAAGATAAAAAAGTCAACTAATTTTTATATGGAATATAGGAATATCTGCTATATGGTCCGATAACAACTTGGTTTTAGTTAGTCAGGCTGGGAAAAGTTCCCCCGGTGGTCCAAACGGTTTTGCCCTTAGTGACTTAAGAATAAAATTCTACGCAAAATGGAAAGAATTTATTAAAGAACAAGCCGTTGACCCGGACCAACCAAGGGTTTTAACACATTTCGTATATCCAATTTTGGTTCCGGCTGGTCCGGGTTGGGGTAATTGTTTCTTCTTTTCTAAACGCTGTTTTGATAATATAGCTTCCTGAGATTGAGGCCTTCAGCAAAGGGATGGCAGAGAGACGACCCGGAAAGACGACCCTATCATCCCATACGGTGGATGTCAGATGATATTGCCTCAAAACTTTTGAAGGGTATTATACTATAAGGAGGATGAACATGAAAGTACTCGGTATTATGGGGAGTCCCCGGATCGGGGGTAATAGCGATATTCTCTTGGACCAGGCCCTGGCAGGTGCCAAGGAGGCCGGTGCCGAGGCTGAAAAGATAATCCTGGTTAAAAAGAAAATTTCAGGCTGTTACGATTGCAAGAAGTGTAATGAAAAGGGCCTTTGTGCCGTCGAGGACGACATGGCGGAGATTCGGCAGAAGATATTGGAGGCCAAGGCCGTCATCCATAGCGTACCGGTCTACTTCTGGGCCATGACCTCCCAAATGAAGGCCTACCTGGATCGATGGTGCGCCTTCTTCGATGCCGAATGGAGATGGCATAAGGTGTATTTTCCCAAGATGAAGGCTAAAGGCATCGGGCTGATCACGGTGTGCGGGGATGCTAACGTTCATACGGCTGACCCTGTCGTCCACAGCTTTAAAACCACAGCCGATTTCACAAGGCTTCGCTGGCTTGGAGTCGTTATGGCCTCGGCCACGGACAAGGGAGAAATTGATAAGAACAAAGGAGTCAAGCGGGAGGCCTATGAGCTGGGCCGACAGGCAGCCACTTCCTGACCACACTATCCCCCTGAAGCCTTTGGACGAATTCAATAATTTTCCCCGGTCATGAATCACCTAATCCTGGGACAACTTCAACTATTGAAAGAAGGGGATCGAGGGCTGAAAAGGTCTTCATTCGTCCATTGACTAACCCAGTAGAACTATATAGTATAAAATTAGTAAGAGCGAGGACCGGGACTTAAGGCGATGACCGAACTGTTAAGACTGAACCCCCTTTTTAGCGGTCTGGATGAAACCGGACTACACAAGGTCAGAGGAATTGCTGTCCATCATTCTTATAAAAAAGGGAACCTTCTATTCTCTCAGGGCGATGAGGCCCATGGTTTTTATCTGGTTATTCAGGGCAAGATTAAGATATTCCGAATGTCTCTTCAGGGTCAGGAATATATTATGCGAATCGTTGGACCGGGAGAGACGATTGCCGAGGCAGCCGTTTTTTCTGGAAAGACCTACCCGGCCTCGGCAGAGGTCCTGGAAGACAGCCGGCTTTATTATCTGAAAAAATCCGATTTCCTTTATCTTATCCAAGAGAGCCCTCAACTGGCCCTCAATATGATGACCGGTCTCTCCCTGTTATTAAGGCAATTGGCCCAACAGGTGGAAGACCTTTCTTTAAAGGAAGTCTCGGCTCGTCTGGCCCGTTTTTTTATTGAGGAGGCCCTCAAGGTATCCCCCGTTCCGGAGAATGGTTTGAAAATTCCCTTAGAAATGAAAAAAGGTCTGCTGGCCAGCAGACTGGGAACCATTGGGGAAACCCTGTCTCGAACCCTGGCGAAAATGAAACAGAAAGACATCATTCATATTAACAGAAAGATCATAACCATCAAAGATATCGAGGCACTGAAAGAGATCGCCGAGGGCTTAAAGCTATAAAGGAGAAAGGGTTTGGATCTGGTTTTTTTAGGAACCGGGGCGGCCTGGGGGGTCCCGGAAACAGGCTGTCCCTGCCGGATATGTCAAAAAATGCGTTATCTGAATGAAGAGCGCTTACGCAGTGCCTATCTCCTCAAATGGTAAGATGTGCTCATTCGGAAATCGGGAGTTTCCGGATAGAAACTAAGTAGACTATATTAAGAAACAAACTCGGATGGGCTTATTATGAGTCCATCATCCCGGATGGACTTTATTAGTCCATCACTCCCAATTACGGAGGTGTTATGCTTTTTCCAGACTATCGGCCCAGGAGACTGAGGCAAAACGAATTGTTTAGAAAGATGATCCGGGAGACCTCTTTTTCGGTCCACAACCTGATCTATCCTCTGTTTGTGGTTACCGGCAGAGGGGTCCGTCGGCCGATCTCTTCCATGCCGGGGATCTTTCAGCTTTCCATAGACGAACTCATCAAGGAGGCCAAAGAAGTCCGGGCCTTGAAGATCCCGGCGGTAATCCTTTTTGGGATCCCGGATAAGAAAGATGATAAGGCTTCCGGGGCCTATGATCCCAACGGGATTATCCAACGGGCCATGAAGGCCCTGAAAGAAAACGTTCCGGGTTTATTGGTAATCGGCGACGTCTGCCTCTGTGAATACATGAGTCATGGTCATTGTGGCATAATTCAAGACGAAGATGTCGACAATGATGCCACCCTGGAACTCCTGGCCCGTACTGCTCTGGCCCAGGCCAAGGCCGGGGCCGACATGGTCGCCCCGAGCGACATGATGGACGGAAGGGTAGCTGAAATCCGCCAGGCCCTGGATGAGAACGGTTTTGAGACACTCCCTATCATGGCCTACTCGGCCAAGTATGCCTCGGCCTTTTATGGGCCTTTCCGGGAGGCCGCCGAGTCGGCCCCGAAATTTGGGGACCGAAAGACCTATCAGATGGATCCGGCCAATTTCCGGGAAGCCATTCGTGAAGTGACCCTGGATGTTGAGGAGGGGGCTGATATTATCATGGTTAAGCCGGCCATGCCCTATCTGGATGTGATCTGCCGGGTTCGGGAAGAATTTGACCTTCCAGTGGCTGCTTATAATGTCAGCGGCGAATACGCCATGATCAAGGCGGCAGCACAACAGGGCTGGCTGGATGAGGACAAGGTAATAATGGAAACCCTGCTCTCGATTCGGCGGGCCGGGGCCGATCTGATATTGACCTATTTTGCCAAACAGGCGGCAGTCCTTCTGCAAAAGGCCGGATGACGGGTGCTGGATACTGGATACTTGATACTGGATACTGGATAGAACCAAAAATCCAGTTTTCGGCATCAAGTATCAAGTATCAAGCATCCAGTATCTTAAAAGACATTGAAAGGTTATA
>JAZDOU010000014.1:0-2986 GCA_043798385.1 Pseudomonadota bacterium | reverse complement strand
ATCAACCCGCTGGCGATGAACGATGAAGTAGTCAGGGTGATGGTTAAAAGAACCAGCATGACATCCACCAGGGGGATGACATTGATATAATCAAACTCCTTTTCTTCCATGTTCGATCTCCCAATTCATGAGCAGGACTTTAACTTTTCTAAGCAGAAAATTGTATAACGACACGGAAGGGATGGCCACCAGGAGACCGACGGCCGTGGCCTTCAAGGCCAGGGCCAGACCGACCATGATCTTGCCCGTGTCCATAAAGCCCTCCTGCCCGATGGTATAAAAGGTGAGCATGATGCCCAGGACCGTTCCCAACAGGCCGATATAGGGGGCGTTGCTGCCGATGGTGGCGATGAGATGGAGTTTGCTGGTCAGTTCCAGTTCCAGGGTCTTTCTCTCGAGATAGGTCTCCAATTTGATTTGTCGATAAAAGATAAACCGTTCAATGGCAATGCCGATAGCCACAATGCTCAGGAGGATCAAAAATGCGATGATCCCATAATCTACACTAATTTTAAGCCAGTCCATTTATTTATCACCCTTGCCCCTGCTTCCAAGCCTCCTTGTGAAGGAGACTGAAAGCAGGGGATTATATGGAGCCGTTTTTTTTAATACGAAAATAGATTCCTATGTTCACCATTAGCCTGGCCCTATTTTCATAATTCGTGGTGCCACGCCCCCAAAGGCGGGGCATGACGGTTTAATAAAAATTAAAATCGGGGGGAAACACCGACCCAGACGTTTCGCCCCGGAGCCGGGAAGCCGCTTTCCGATTCATAATTGATGTCAAAGATATTATTGACAGCCACATAGGCTTCAAAATGTTTTAAAAAGACCTGGGAGACCTTGAAATTGGTCAGGAAATAGTCTCCAGTCTTGAGGGTGGCTTGGGTCGGCCGCTGTGGGGTGGGCAATTGAGAATACAGTTCCGCCAGATAAAGGGTGTTTAAATCGACCCGGGTTTTAATGTAAGGGATGGTGTATTGCAGACCGGCGCTCACTTTATGTTTGGGCACCATGGTCAGATCGTCGACGACCCTTCCAGGACTGGTATCTCGGGCATCATTATAGGTGTAGCCGGCCTTGAGAACCAGATCCTTGACCGGATAGATCTCCCCGCCCAATTCAAAGCCCTGCATCCTGGAGTTGGCGTAATTGCGGTAAACAGCCGTTGAGCCGGGGCCGTCACGGGAAATTAAATCGGTGATGTCATGATAAAAGAGAGCCAATTCGACCCTGGTTATGTCCGCAAAGGGTCTGGAGGCCCCCAGGGTATAATTAAGACTTTTTTGCGCATTCAAGTCGGGATTTCCCGAACTGGAAGAATAAAGCTGTCCCAGGGTAGGGAAACGGGTCTTACGGGCCAGAGAACCGAAGAGGGTGGTGGCATCGGCGAATTTATAGGTCATCCCGATCATGGGATTGACATCGCCGGTTTTTTGGGTAGGATTGGTTCCCATGCTCAGAAAGTTACCTTTACTATCCAGGTTGGGCCTTTCGGCCTTGTCGACGTTAAACCAGTCATAACTGAGGCCGGCCACGACCGAAAAATTTTTGATCAGGTTGAATTCATTTTCCAATCCCCAAGACCCGGTATAAGAAAGGGATTCGGCATAAGGCAGATAGGTGTCACTGCGCTCCTTATGCGAATCTCCTTTATAATGAAAGGACATTCGCAGGGTGTCCCAAGGCGTGGCCTGATAATCGGCGAAGAAGGAGCCGCCTAAAAAATAATCCTGAAAAGTGCTCAGGGCAATCGTGTTCTTATAAAATTGATCGGTGTAAGATACATAATCATCCACATGGTTGTGATAAAACAACTTGGCCTTGAGGGTCAGTTGGTCGGTGATTTTTTGTTTGCCGTCCAAATCAATCCCCCAGTCCTGGTACATGGGGATCCGGGTAAAACCGGAAAAGGCCGGCTTACTGGTAAAGACGTTCTCAGAAATCGTTGAAGGGGGTACCCCCTTATCTTTAGTCAGGAAATGAAAATTTATAAAATATTCGGAACCTTTTTGAGGTTCAATCCCGAATTTGGCCCAAAAATCGTTATTGGTCTGGTCGGAGTTGTTCCGGGTCCCCCCGTCTTCCAAAACAGCGTTGCGGGTTGTCCCCGGTTTTTGGACAATGGTCCCGGTCTTGGCCTTATAATCACTGGAAAGATTCCAGCCTTTGGATTCCTGATGACTGTAATTCAACCAGTAATTAAAGATTCCCGTCTTCATTCCATGGGTGACCGAGGCCCGATAGGTCTGGTTTTCCCCGGCCTCCACTGAAAGGCTGGTAAACGGTTTTTCCGTCCCTTTTTTAGTGATGATATTGATGACTCCACCCAGGGCGTTGGCCCCATAGAGGACCGAGGCCGCCCCTTTGGTAATTTCGATTTTGGCGATATTGTCGGTGGGGATCTGGTTCAGGTCCAATTTTCCGTAGTTGGTTTCATAGTAGGGGACCCCATCGATCAAGACCAGGATCATGCTCTGGTCGAAGCCGTGGAGGGAGACATTCGGCTCGTTTTTCCGGCCGGTGCTGACCCGGATACCCGGTGTATTAGCCAGGGCCTCGGCTACGGTATGGCTGTTGGTGGCCTTAATGTCTTCGGCCGTTACTTCAGAGATTATGGCGACCTCTTTTACCGTGGGCTTGTCCGCCGATACCACCACTTCTCCCAGGGTATAGACGTCAAAGTCCTTTTTCCCTTTATCGGTTTCCGCCCGGCTGATGTTGACCATAAACAGAACCGATAAAACCAGTAATCCCAAAATCCATTTCGTTCTTTTTAGCATAGCCTTTCTCCTTTAAATTAGTCGTTCTCTTTCGATTGATAGAAAAAAAGCCGTATTCCCCGGGGTCACTAAAGCTTCTTTTTCAGGTTAATCACCTCAATCTTTTGTATGGCCTTGACATCCCGGTCGGCGGCCAGGTCGTCCGGGGGGATGAAAAAGAATTTTCCGTCCTTGTCCAAGGGGTTGTGATTGCGGCCGAACCG
>JAZDOU010000153.1:0-10627 GCA_043798385.1 Pseudomonadota bacterium | reverse complement strand
CCAAGAGGTTCGGTCCGAAGGTGGCCGTCCCTTCCTCCTTGGCTACGGTTAGATGATCACCCCAATGGTTGACGATCCCCCGGCCATAATCAAGCCCATCGACTACCCCGGATGACAGGTCAATGGTCCGGTGGTCGGATTGGTTACCGGTTATCTTTCGAAGGTCTATGGGTACGAGTTTTTTATTGATCTGGATATCGGTCATCGTGTATTCCTTTTCATGCAAAGTCCTTTTGTGTAGGGGGACCCGAAGGCCCCCCCGTCCCCCCACCATGCAAAACAATGAAAAATGGGTGCGTTTTGGGTGCGTTTTAGGGTTAAAAAATTAGCTTTTAGACAACCCCTCATTTTTAATTTTATAATTATATTAATTAGTTATGTTTACTTTTTGTATCCCGCCTTCGGCACCAAAGATAAAAAAGCGGGTGAGATTTCAATATCTCGCCCGTTTTCATTTTGGGCCGGTTGCGGCTGGGGTGCGGTTGGGTGTTGGAAATCAAGTCGATTTACGACCTATCGATACCTGTTTGGGATCAGGTGACCGTAGGCCCCAGCCCTCATTTGGATGAAATGATGGCTGACTGTTCCTGGGCTTAAATCGGGCCCCTTCAGTTGGTTGACATTTGATCCCAAAGGTGTATATTCTACAATAAAAAAGTCGCGGTAAAAATATTCCTTGGCAAGTCTTTTTACTTATAGCATAGGGGGTGCAGTATGACGAAGGTTCAGGTGTTTGAAAATAAACCGCCCATAATTGGTATTAACGGGTTAGGTAGAATCGGAAAGCTGACCTTGTGGCATCACTTGGCCAGAAAATACTTCCAGGAGATCGTCCTCAACACCGGACGAGAAGTCGGAACGGGGTTGCAGGCCCTGGCACAACGGTTAGAGACCGATACGACCTATGGACCACTCCACCGGTTCCTCTATGGGATAAACGCCAAAAGGGTCATTGAGATCGTTGATGAGAAGGCCGGTAAAATGCGTATCGATGGACTCCCGGTCACTATCCTGAGAGAGGCCCGAAACCCTGCCGAGATCAAATGGCGGGATTACGGAGTGGATATCGTTGTGGAATGCACCAGCAAGTTCAGAGACCCCACGATTGCCCCCGACGACCCGAAGGGTTCCCTTAGGGGCCATTTGGCCTCCGGGGCAAAGATAGCCATCAATTCCTCTCCCTTCAAGATAAAGGATAAGGCCCTAAGTACACCGGATGACGCCGTTACACTTATTTACGGTATCAATCACGCCGCCTTTGATAAAAAAATCCATCAGGTATTATCGGCCGCCTCCTGTACCACCACGGGCTTGGCCCATATGGTCAAACCCCTTTTGGAAAACGAGGCCACTGACAAGATCCTGACCGCTTCCATGTCAACGGTTCATGCCGTAACCAACTCGCAAGCCGTTCTCGATTCCATGCCGAAAGCAGGAGAGAAGGACCTGAGAAAAAACCGGAGCATCCTGAATAATATCATTCTGACCTCCACGAATGCCGCCGTGGCCTTGGCAGAGGTCATTCCGGAGGTCAAGAACATCGGCTTCATGGCCGATTCCATACGGGTACCCACCAGCACGGAATCCCTGATCGTCCTCAATATCACCTTCCAGAGCAAGATGGGTCAGGATGGGACCGTTCTTAAACTGGACACCAACACCATCAACCAGATCTATAAGGCGGTTGGTGAACGGGACCCGGAAAACCTGCTCGTCTTCACGATGGACCAGAACGTCTCCAGTGATCTGATCGGCTTGAATGCCGCTGTCGTGATCGAAGGCCAGTTCAACCACACCCGGACATCTTTTATCGACATCGATTGTACCTGGATTCCCGGTCTGCCCCCGCAAGTGCTTCCCTCCCTGCCCACGAAAACCCTCCGGGTGCCGGTGGTCCATGCCAAGATTTTTGGATGGTACGACAATGAGTATGGGAGCTACACGAACAGGCTGGGGGATTTATCGGTCCACGTGCACAAGCAACTGACATAAAGGCAGGTATAAGGTGCAAAGGTTAATTGGTACGAGGTGGAAGGTCCTTTTTTAACCTTATACCTTGTACCTTGATCTTTGCGCCTTGCACCTTTTTTTATAGCGTTATCCGATGTGATTCTTGGGTCTCTTTTTCGTGACTGCCTTCGTATACCGCACCGCTCCAACCGTCTATGGAGACGAAGTCGCCTCCCCGAATGGTTCGGCCGTCAACCGTGCTATAGCCCTGGGTTTCATAGACACTTAACTTGGTGAAACCCACTACCCCGACCTTGTTGAGTTGGGGTATAGTAACCGCGGCATGGGAGGTACTGCCTCCCCTGGCCGTCAAGAGGCCATCAACCTGGAGGATAACCCCGACATCATCAGGTACGGAGTCAGGCCGGATAAGGATGAGGGGGGTATTCGGTTCCTGTTCTCGATAGGTGCGGATTTCCTCTTCGGAGTAGACCGCCCTGCCGGACAGAGCCCCCCCACTCACCCCGATCCCGGTCCCCAGGAGGGATGCTTTCAATTCCTCGGTCTCTTTGAACATCTTCAGTTTTTTTGTCTCCCGCTGGACCATGTCCCTGGTCTGAAGTATGTAGAGCCCCTCCCGGGTGGCATTCTCAAAGGTGAATTCGATCTCCTGATGATTGAAACGCTTCTCATAGATCAATATTTCGCACAGCCGGATGAGTTGCTGAAAGATTTCCGGGAAATTGGCTTCCAGAGAGATATCGGTGTCCTTTCTTTCCGTTAATCGTTGTCTCTCTGAAATGGGATAGGTGGCCACCAGGCCTGAAACAATATCGTCTCCCTGGACACCGAAAATGAAATCGCCGTAGAGGTTGATATTGGGAGAGGAGCTCTTGGGGTCCCGGGTAAATATGACGCCCGACCCGGACTGGTTATTCAAGTTTCCGAAAATCATGGTCTGGACGATCACGGCCGTTCCCCACTCATCGGAAAGGTGCATCTGACGGCGGTAGATGCGGGCCTGCTCAGAGTTCCAGGAGGCGATGACCTTAAGAATAGCGTCCTGGAGTTGGTCCCAGGGTCGGTCGGGGACCTTTATCCCCTTCTCCTCCAGGGCCTTCAGGTAAGCCAGGGCGACCTGCCTCATCTGGTTGGGGGCGAATTGGATCTTTCGACTGACCCCGTACTGTTGCTTGAAGGTGTTGATAAGGGAATCGAAAAAATTCCGGTCAAGCCCCAGCATCATCCCGTAACTCTGGAGAAACCTCCGGTAAGAGTCCCAGGCCGCCCATGAAAATCCCGGTTTTTGGCTTAGTCCTTCGGCAATCCGTTCGTTGATGCCCACATTAAGGATGGATTGCATCATACCCGGCAGGGAAATGGTGGCGCCACTGCGGACACTCAAGAGCAGCGGGTTTTGGGGATCCCCGAATTTTCTTCCCACCACCCTTTCCAAGCGATGGATTTCTTTGGTGATCCTGACGATCAGGTCTTCGAAAATATATTGGTAGCCCAAGAGGGCCTCAATCCGGCGGAATACCTCCGTGGTCAGGACAAATCCAGGCGGTACTGGGAAGCCTATGGCGGCCAGTTCCTTGAGAAAATAGCCCTTGTTCCCAAGGAGGATCTGGTTGTCGAGCCTTTTGCTGTTATGGTGGAGAGAGGTGATGGTTCTTTCCGGGTCGTAGGCCATCACCAGGGTTAGAATCTGCTTGTTTTTCTTAAATTTTTCCAGTTCAGCCTGAAGGGTGCGAAGGATGCTGTTGATAAAGTTGTCGAGCACCTGAAGGCCGAAGCTGGACGAAATGGCGGCCCGGATAAAATTCTCAGATAACTGATAGAAGAGCTCTTCTTCCGAGGCTGACCCGGCCCGTTCGCCCCGGGGGGAGCCGTTGTCCTGGAGGATTTGACTGGTAATGATGGGAAGGTTGGGGCGATGGACATCGATGTAATAGTCCCTGATAATGTCTTGAATCCCCTTGGAGATGAACTGGAAGATGTCAATGTACTGATCGATCGAGAATTGTTTGATCTCCAGGGCGTGGCTGACATATTTCATTTTGGCCGTAAGACCTTCGATGGCAATCCCTTCAAGGTCGAGGGCCTTCACATAGAGCCAGAGATAGCGATGAATTCTCTTCAAGGTGCTTTTGGTGATGAATTTCAGATTGAGGGATTGGATCAGTTCCTCGAAGAGGACGGTGGCTAAACTCTCCAGTCGCAAGGAAAGGCCCAGGGCTTCGAATTTTTTCTCCCGGTAGGTTCCGTACATGGAAGGGATACCGGCGGCAATATGCCGTTTGCGGTAAATATTCTCAACGTACTCTGTTTTCTCGGGGGAGAGGATCTGTTCCTTGAGTTGTGACAGGAAGTCGAGGATGACGGCCAGGCTCTGGTCTGGTTTTCTCCCCTGAAGATGGCGTTTGAGGGCCTGCACCCTGGCCGGATCGAAGAGGTAGGAGTCATCAAGATCCTTGATTATATCGAGGTGTTGCGGGTTGTATTTTTTGTAAAGAAGTTGATAGAAACGGATAAGAAGTCTGGCCCGCTCCCGGTCCTTCTCCGGGACGCCGGGCATGATCTGAATCTCCCTGATAATCTTGGGGCCATCCCAATCCACCAAGCCTCTGGGATTTCCGCGTACTTTTTTAAATAAGCCTCTAAATATTTTTTGAAGGCCCCGTGTCTCCTTGGCGCCCTCAGGGATCTGTTCATAGACCTCGTCAGGGAGATGGTCACGAAGAGTGGCCTTTTTCCCCGAGGCCCGATAACGAAAGGCATTTTCCAGGAAAGTGACCAGCAGGCTGTTGCTCTCGACGTGAGACTGTTTGCGCAGGAAATGAACCACCTGGTCCTGACGGAAGGCGATCTCATCCACCTCGGTAGAGATCTCCCGGAGTTCTCCTTCGGCGCCGATTTCACTGAAATAGATGGGGAACAGCCGAAGGAGTTGTTTTATCAGATTGTAGGCCGGAGCGATATTCCCGTTAAGAAGGGCCGAGATGTTTTTCTGGAGAAGGTCGGTATCCCGAACGAAGACACCGCCTAATTTCAGGTTAATAATGAGCGCCGAGAGCAGTCGTTTGGTCCAGCGCGGTTTCATGGCAATGATTTCCAGCCAGGAGCGAATATTCTCGATGTGGGCCGGATTTACCCTGATCTGCCAATCCGTGGTGGAACCGGCCAGTTGGGGCCGTTGGAAGCCGAAGGAAATCAACTCTTCAATAAAGGTATCCACCAGGGGGTGGTGGTTTCGCTTGAAGACCTCTTTGGCCACAGTGGTGATGCAATTCAAGATCGTACTGCGGTACTGGGTGCAGGAGGTACACTTTTTGAGGAGGTTGAATACCGTGCGAATAAAATCAGTTAAGTTCTCCGAGGTCTCTTCCCTAAACACCAAGGCCAGGCAACGGTTAATCTCGATCAGAGTCCGGCCGTGAATATCAAAGAGGGCCGGGACGTTAATGATATGAAAGAGGAAGTCGAGCTTGACGAGATATTCCCGGCCGATGTAGGCCTCCGATCTCTCCAGTTCGTCGGCCACCAGAAGATAGCCCTCCACAATCTGCATAAAGTCCGGGAGATTCAGATAGGAGGCCGCTCCGTTGCCGACACCCCTTTGATGGCCTTCAGGGAGAGATTCCAGCTTCTGAAGCAGATCGGCAATCGACCGGTGGCTCAGGGGCATGATAAGGGTATCATAGCTGAATATGGCCGCGGCCTCTTCCCCTTCCCGGCTGAACCAATCACGGGGGTCGGGCTGGTCAAGCCAAAAAAGGTAGGTTGCCCTGAAGACATTATGGAGGAATGGCTCCAGCCGGTCGGCATCGACCGGGGCAGAATGCTCCAGGGCCACCTGGAGAAGTTTTTTCCCGTAGGTTGAACCCTTCCGGAAGAGAAAGACCTCCTTTTGAGAAAGCCCGATCAGGGAATCGATCAGGTCTGGGAAGAGGGTCATATTCCGGGGGAGCAGGTCGCTGCTCTTGGAAAGGATTAGATTGAGAAAATCAAAGAGGTAGCGGACCGAGGTCTCCCCGATCTCTTCTCCGACGGGGGAGCGGATAATATCGAGGTAGAGGCTAAGGAGAGTCTCAAGGGCTTCCAGGCCATTACCGTGGTTGTTGAAATCATAAAAATCACCTATGGACAGGGTGCGCAGTTGCTTAAGCACATGCTCCCAATTCACAAAGGGATGGTTCATTTCGGTCAGGAGATCCTGAGTCCTCTTGAACACGCCGTAATGTTCGCGGGCGATGCTGAGCAGGACCTGGTACTTCTCCGGGATTTCCACCGTTGCGGCCGTTCTTTCCAGGTTTACCTGGAGAGCCGAAGAAATAAAGGTTGTGTCCTGTTTTTTCACGGGATGGCCTGAGTTAGTACAAAAGTAGGATTCAAGGATTCAAGGGTTCAAGGTAAGGCATAAGGCGCAGGGCACAAGACGTAAGGCTTTGCTTACAAGCCTTGAATCTCAAACCTTGAACCTTGCGCCTTGCCCGCTGGCATCCGGCCGATCGGCTGTTCGGCCACCGAATGGTGGCCTTCTTCAAAAGCTCGGCGTATCGGCTCCCAAGAGGGAGCCTCTTCGAAAGCTCGGCGGAGCCGAGCGGACCGAGCGGACCGAGCGGACCGAGCGGCTTGAATCCTTTTCCTTTACTATCTCATAATAAAAGACAAAAGCTCCAGCATCCTGTTCGAGAAGCCCCACTCGTTATCGTACCAGGAAAGGACCTTGACTATTTTCCCGCCGATCACGTTGGTGTTGGGGAGATCCACAATCGAAGAGTGGGTATTTCCATTGAAATCGTGAGAAACCAATTCTTCATCGGAGCATTGGAGTAGGCCCTTCATAGGTCCGGCGGCATATTCCTTGAACTTGGCATTCACCTCGTCCTTGTTGGTAGCCTTCAACAAAGTGGCCGTGAAGTCGACCAGGGAAACGTTCGGGACGGGTACTCTTATGGCGATGCCGTCCAGTTTGCCTTTCATTTCCGGGATGACTTCGGAAATAGCCTTGGCAGCCCCGGTTGTTGTGGGGATCATGGAAAGAGCGGCCGCCCTGGA
The DNA here is from genome assembly GCA_043798385.1 of Pseudomonadota bacterium. Taxonomy (GTDB): domain Bacteria; phylum Desulfobacterota; class RBG-13-43-22; order RBG-13-43-22; family RBG-13-43-22; genus RBG-13-43-22. The sequence goes on along the minus strand of JAZDOU010000153.1, from coordinate 3,616 downwards.
TCTACGAAGGTCCTTATGCGGTTCATCCTGGATCACCTGGTCATTGGTATAGGCATGGATCGTTGTCATCAGACCGTATTCAACCCCGAACTCCTTGTGGAGTATCTTTACGATCGGGGCCAGGCAGTTGGTGGTACATGAACCCATGGAGATAACGTTATGGCTGGTTTTGTCGTAATCTTCCTGATTGATCCCAAAGACTACCGTCACATCGGGATTCTTGGCAGGTGCCGAGATAACGACTTTTTTGGCACCGGCCAGCAGGTGTTTTTCAGCCCCGGCTCGATCGGTAAACCTGCCGGTACTCTCGAGGACGACGTCCACACCCAGGGCCTTCCAGGGTAGCGCCGCCGGATCTCTCAGGGAGAAGGTCTTCAGTTCTTGGCCATCCACCATTATAGAATTGGCTGTAGCCTTAACCTCGGCATTCAAGAGCCCATGGACAGAATCGTATTTCAAAAGGTGGGCCATTGTTTTGGAATCGGTAATATCATTGACGGCTACGAATTGGACCTCTCGGCTCCTTAAACCAGCCCGGTAGACCAGCCGACCAATCCTTCCGAAGCCATTTATTGCAACTTTGACGGGCATAACATCCTCCTTAATCATTAATGAAGTTAATAATGAATATTAACTCAAAGGAAAAATCTTGTCAACTTTTTGCGCTTGTGCGTGTCCGAAGATTCCATTCCCTTGAAACGACCTGGTTTATCGACTGGACGAATTTCTTCCCGGAGCAGCAGGGAATAAGCGAGCAGGAAGGTCCATGAAAACAAAAACCGGAGAGGTGGCGGACTAACTTATTCTGATTCTGAGGCCGGTGGAAAGCCCTTCCTTCCTTGAAAGACACCTTTTATTGAAGGGTATCTCAGGGAAGGCCTGTATCCCTAACGAAAGGTACCCTCATCGATCAATTATTAGGCAACTTCAAGGGTTAAAATCCTCTATTGAAGCTCCCTGCACCAAATGCGTGGGATTGCTCCCGCGCCGTGGTGCAGGGAATCTTCCATGTAAGGAAAAGGTTTATTATTGTAATGCGTTCGCTAATTCTTAAGTCAGGCCTTCGGCCTGACCGAATGCGTTCGCTGCCCATGTTCAATCCTGGAGGGAACCTGTAATTTTGTTCGCTTCAGAGTAGGAATTAAAAATTCCCTCGCAACCCGACAAAAAGTATATGGCCTGTCAGACGGCCCTTCATGGATTCATCGCCGGTGGCTGGTAAGTTGGATAGTTTCCACTCCCCAAGATCGCGATATTCGTAACTTAAATCAAAGATAACCCTTTCATGTAATGCCCAGGCAACCCCTGCGCCGACCAACCAACCCAGGTTGTCAGTGGAAGTGGTTTGCCAGTTGGTATTCCAGGAGGAATCGCCTGAATAGGTCTGGGTCCCTTTGGATTCATTTCTCGACCAACCCAATCCGGCTGTTAAAAAAGGATTTACACACCGATGAACCTTAAAATCATAATACCCTTTCATGAATAGGGCTGAATTGTTGACTTCGATAGTATTAGTGCTTATCCCTCCACTTAGGTTAAGGTTATCATGAAAACCCAATTTTGTCTGCATAGACCCTTCGAGTTCCAGCCGAAGACTGTTCAAAGGGCGATAACCCAAAGCGATTGCCCCAATTGCTGCGTTTGAGATGCTATCCTGACTTGCAAAGCCCGATGATCTGGGATTAACGGCTGTAACGGAACCCTGATTTGCAAATAGCACTACCCCGTCTCTGGGGCTCACGTAAAATTTATAATCCGCCACGAAGTTATCTCCTGCCAGGGCCAGGGTGTTACCAACCAAAAGACCGGCCAAAACAAAAACCAACAGCCACAACTTACCAGTCAACAATCGCCTCATCTCTTTTCCTCCTTTGAAACAGTTTTGTCGGGAAATTCATATAAGGCCACATCCCAACTTTCTAACTTAAATTAATAAACCCAACCCGGACCAGCCGGAACCAAGAGGTGGATATATAAACCAGGTTGAAAATACCTCAATTGGTCCGGGTCCAGGGCGTGTTCTTTAATAGATTCTATCCTTTTTGCGTAGAATTTTATTTTTTAGTTACTAATTTATCAGGTAGTTAACAAGAAAAAGGCCAAAAATCAACCTTTTTTTTCTTGCCCCCCCTTTTTCACCTTGGAGATGGCCCGCCTGAAGCCCTCTAAGGACCCGGTGATGGTTGTCTCGGGCACGGCATAAGAGATGCGGAAATAACCCGGTGCCCCGAAGCCGGAGCCCGGGACGACCAGGATCTGTTCGTCCATCAATATTTTAACAAAAAGCACATCATCCGGAATCGGGCTTTGTGGGAAAAGATAAAAGGCCCCCTCCGGCACTTCCAGGGTATAGCCGGCTTCTTTCAGGGCCTGACAGAAGATATCCCGGCGACGCTTATAAATAGAGACATCCACAGTGACTCCCTGAACCTTGGCTACGGCCAGTTGGAATAAACTGGGGGCATTGACATAATACATGGTATTGGCGACCCCGGCGGCCCCGGCAATCAGCCGGGCATCTTCGGCTTCAGGATGAACGGCCAGATAGCCGATGCGTTCCCCGGCCAGGGATAATTCCTTGGAATAAGACGAGACAATTATTGTGTGAGGGTAGGCCTTAAATACCGAGGGTACTTCCCCGCTATAAATGATTTTTCGGTAGGGTTCGTCGGAGATAAGATAAATCCGTTTACCGAACCGTTGGCCGGCCTGATCTAAGACACGGCCAAGCCCGGCCAACTCCTCGGCCGAGTAGACCACGCCGGTTGGATTATTGGGAGAATTGATCAACATGACCCGGGTCTTCCGGGTAATGGCCTTCTCAATGGCCGTTAAATCCAGATGAAAATTGGGTTGTGAGGGGGCGGTCTTGATCAGGGCGTTGGCACAGAAGGCGTACTGATTATAACCGACAAAATAGGGTGAGGGGACCAGGATCTCCTCTTCCGGATTCATCAGGGCCTTCAGGGCGTCGTTCAAGGCCCCGGCTGCTCCGACGGTCATGATTACCAGGTCGACGGTGAGTTGAACGCCGTGCTCCTGGTTAAGATAATCGGCCACGGCCTGGCGGACATGAGGATATCCCGGATTGGGCATATAGCCGTGACTCAGGGAATCATCGTTTATCAAATCCCTGAGGACCTTTTTAACCGCCGGCGGCGGAGGAATATCCGGGTTTCCCAAAGAAAAATCAAAGACATTTTCAGAACCGTACATGGCCTTGAGTCTGTTTCCTTCCTCAAACATCTTCCTGATCATCGAAGAGGACTCAACCATTTTAACCATCTTGTCTGCTATAGGCATAAAAACAACCTCCAATTCTTTCAATAACTCTTTGGTGTTATTTTAACACGTTCAGAATTTAAACACCTTTTTATTAGACAGGGAATGCGGGAATATTGTTATTTTTTGATGGGTTGAGTATAAAATAAGAAGAAAGAGCGGTCAAGGAGAAAAAAGAAGAGGGCCAACGGGCTCACATCTTGATTTGTGAATTGAGCAGGGCATAATCCCGCTGGAAGACCTGATCGTTTTTCATCCTGTTTCTTGCCTCTTTCACAATGTGGCTGACCGCCGTATAACTGATACCGAACATCTCTCCAATTTCCCCATTCGT
>JAZDOU010000010.1:0-12473 GCA_043798385.1 Pseudomonadota bacterium | reverse complement strand
ATTTTTAATGGCCCTGTCTGCTGCCGAAAGAAAAAACGTATCCGATCTATTGGCGATTCGGATAAAACAGGCGGTCCAGGATCGCCTTGGGGAAAAAATAACCATAGCGGTCGTCTTGGTCAACCTGCAAGGGGAATGGCTGGGTAGTGCGGGAAGCTTAAGTCCATGGAAATAAAGAAAACCAATATCATCATCGTCGGGTGTGGCCCCGGATCACCGGAGTATATCACTCCCTTGGCCTTGAAGGCCGTTAAAGAGACGGAAATACTGGTAGGAGCCAGGCGGTTGTTGGCCCTTTTCCCGGACCATCAGGCTGAGACGATCATCGAGATGGGGAGCCATGTGGAAACCGTCTTGGAAGAAATGGCCCGGCGACAAGACCGCCTCATGGTGGTGCTGGTTTCCGGAGATCCGGGGTTGTCCAGCCTGGCGCGACCGGTTATAAAACGGTTCGGGCTGGCTTCCTGCCGGGTCATTCCGGGAATCAGCTCCATTCAGGTGGCTTTTGCCCGTTTAGGCCTGGATTGGGCCCGGTCCCGGATTATAGACGCCCATGGCCAAGATCCGGAGGCTGATCTGCAGGCCATTGTCCATTCCGGGGTGGAAACGACAGCCGTCCTGGGAGGCCGCCAGGGTTCTTTGGAATGGCTGGCTAAGGCGTTCAAGGACCTGGCTGGGGAGTGGGGGATTTATGTCCTGGAAAATTTAACCCTTCCCGATGAAAAGATTCGTCAGGTAGAACCCTATGACCTGGAAAAGCTTGAGGTCTCTTCGAGGACTATTTTTTTAATCGTCAAAAGAGATGATCTCGCAAAAAGTAAATGTGCCGGCCCAGACGTTCCGGGGGCTGAATTTCAATGATTGTCCAAAAGGCAACTTATCGCCCTACCCCGGCCCAATGGCTAACTTGACTCCAGCAGGGCATTCACCTCTCGGCTTCCGGCCGATCGGCTATGCAGATCTCTTGGGGAGACTCCTGGAGGGAGTCGGACAGGAAGCCTCGTTTTAGGTCGGCATACGGCATCCAAATGGATGCCTTCTTTTAGTTCGACAAAGTCGAACGGCCGACCGGCCTGTTTCGGGCTTATTGATCGGCCTGCTATAGACTAAAATTAAAAATTTGGCCCGGCAAAGAACCTCAGAGTTGAAGATGGACAATCCCAGAAAAGAAGACCCCACAGTCCCTTGACTAATACGAGGTCTTCAGCTTCATGTCAAGACTACTATGAGACCCTTAATAACCGAACTGAACGAAAAGGTTAGCGCCGGGGGAGGCAATCCGGCCTGATAAGGAGACCGTAATGGTTTACGATGAGAGTTTATCCTTTGTTTACTTCGGCCCGACAAAAGTGGTTTTCGGCAGCGGCTCATCCTCTGCGGAGCTGGAATCCGAAATAAGCGCCCTGGGTTGTTCGCGCGCGGTTGTCGTTACGGACCAGGGAATTATCAAGGCGGGGTTGCTGGAAAAAATAACCCGGACTCTGGGCGATAAATGCGTTGGAGTATTCAGCGATGTGCCTCAGGACACCGGCGTTGAGGTGGTCAACCGGGGCGCGGCTTTTGCCAGAGAAAAGGGCGCCGATAGTGTCATTAGTGTGGGCGGCGGCAGTGTGATTGATACGGCTAAATGCCTGTGCATTTTATTGACCGAAGGCGGGTCTCTGGCCGATTATGAAGGCATCCAGCTTTTAACAAGGCCGCAGACGCCGCACATTGTCATCCCGACAACAGCCGGAACGGGAAGCGAAGTTACCTGGATGGCGGTAATATTCGATAAAAGCAAGGGGCAAAAAATTTTAATTGTGGAAACACATAACGCCCCGCGCGTGGCTATTCTCGATCCGCAACTGACGTTGAATTTGCCTCCACTTTTGACAGCCTCCACCGGCATGGACGCTCTGACCCACGCCATAGAAGCGATGACCTCCATGCAGCGGGAACCTATCGCCGACGCCATGGCCCTGCATGCCATCCGGCTTTTGAGTGCCTACCTGCCGCAGTGTATACAAGACGGCGGTAATATCAACGCCCGCGGGCAGGTGCAACTGGCGGCCACCATGGCGGGCTGGTCATTCGGCAACGCCATGGTCGGGCTGGTGCATGCGATGGCTCATTCCATCGGCGCGGTCGCCCGCGTGCCGCACGGAGTTTCTTGCGGAATCATGCTGCCGTATTGTATGGATTTTAATATTGAGGGTGGCGAGCCGGAAGCCATCGCACTTTATGCCTTAATCGCACAGGCTTTGGGCGTAAGCAAGCGCGATGATGAACCAAAGGGGGCGGCCATGGCGGCCGTTAAGGAGATATTCGGTTTTCTCAAGAAAATCGGCCATCCACTGAAACTTTCCGAATTCGGCGTCAAGGAAGAAGATATCATTAAAGCGGCTGATCTAAGCATTGCGGATGGCGCGATTGTCAACAACCTCCGCTGTGTTTTGGGTTCAGATGAAGTTCTGGAAATTTACCGCCGGGCTTTGTAGCTTCTAAAGGTGAATAGATGGAATTGAATATAACCAATAAGGCGACAGAGATTCCTTTTTCCTCCATTGTGCAGGAGCTTCTGACCGGCAATATCGAAAAATCAGAGGCAAAATACGCGGTTTATAAAAAAATGCGCGGGATCGCTGCCATAGACTTACCGGATATCGAAGCAGAGATAAGTCTTCATTTCTGCCTGGGCGAACTGACGATAGAGCCCGGAATAAGCCGGGAGGCGGGAATAATTATCAGAACTTCGGCGGAAAATGTTATGGATTTAAACCTGCTCAACGTCCGCTGGGGATTGCCGTATTATTTTGATGAAGCGGGCAGAAGGGTCCTCGGTTTGCTTTTCAGCGGCAAAATAAAAATTAAAGGGTTTTTCTCCCATCTGGTTTTTCTAACCCGCCTCACTATTATCATGTCGGTCATGTAATCAACAAAGCGAGTTCTTCACGAAATGGTAAAAAAGGCCTCCTCAAATTCAGGTTTACCGGCATACCGTTTCATATAAAAATTCAGTGATAAATCCCTGTCTTCCAGAATGGAGGGGTCGATCTGGATCCCGGCCGAGTGGAGGGCCTTGATCAGCTCCTGGGTGGAAGGAGGACAGCCCTTGATCGGGATCATTTCCTGGATATCCGGATGGGCCTGGTTGGCTTGCACCATGCACTTGCCCAGGAGGATGGTCTTCTTCTTTCCCGGGGTCGGTTTCATGGCCTTGCCGGTCAGGATTTCCACATCATCCCAAGGTTTCCCCTGCCAGGCCTTGGCCAGGGCCAAAAGGATCAGCCGGGTCAGGCCGGAGCAGTAGGTGCACATGGTCAAATCGTATTTTTTAAAAGCAAGCCCTTGAATACCCATTTGGGCCATAGGCAGGGGAAGACTTTCGTCCTCGTTATAAGCGAAGAAATACTCGTGATAGGAGGCTACGGCCTCAATTTTTTCTCCCCGCACTTCAAGATCGGAAAGATCCCATGGCCGACCCTGGTCTTGAGCCGCATAAACCAGATGAGGGACCTGCGAGGGGTCATGCCCCAGGAGCCTGGAGCCCACCAGATCGGCGGACAGGATATCTGAAGAAGCCACCAGGAGATTGCTCCGGCGAATGCGTCCATCAATCCCCGGTCCCCGTTCATTGGTGTAAATTCCATCCAAAAGGGTTAGAGAAGGGGGAATTTTGTTGCCCAGCCGGGCAATCCAGTAATGGAGGTTTTTTTCCGGATCGGCGTTGTGACATTTCTTGCGGGAGGGGACATCAATCAGCCCCTTCAAGTTCTTGATCCCCAGGGAGACGACCGCCTGGGCATGGGTCTTGAGGACCGGGAGATTAACGATAAAATCACTCTCCAAAGCGTCGGCATTGAAGTTTAGGATTACCCCTCCACCGAAGTCCAGTTTCTTAAAGGGACGTTCAAAGATATTTAAGATTTTTATCCCATAGCGCTCTTTAAGACGGTTATATCCCAGGGTCTCAAAGGCATGGGCCGGGGTTTCCAGGTCTTTGGGCCGGGCGGTTACGGTCCCTTCTCCGATGGTAATGTCATCAATCCCTCGCTCTTTCAGGAGGACCACCATGTCCTCCACTACCCGGGAGGTGGTAATAACCCCCCATTTGGGAAAGGCGGCTGACCTGGACCAGAAGACGATGTTGGGTTTGATAAAGACCCGGGCCTTGGCCGGAAGGTGATCCAGGCCGCGGCACAACTCCACGGCCCGGCGAACGGATTTCAGAGGTTCTTCATAACGGACAATCGAAACAATAAAAGGAGGCATAAGAGGATCTCCGAGGGTTTTTAATACGAAAATAACGTTCGTCGTTAAGCGTTCGTCGTTCGGCGAAAGTCATTTTCATGTCCTGGCTTCCGAAGGGAAGCCTCCTTTTAGGTCGGCATAGCCGACCGTATCGTCGGTGCCCGCCTGAGACGGGCATGAGGGCTTAGTTAGTTCTCATCCGGAAATGATCTTTCCGGATGAGAACATACCGTGGTCGATTTGTCTCCATGGCCAGAAACCCTTTGAAAAAGGGATTTCTGGCCAGAGCTTCGAGTCAGAATCCAGGTGTTTCCATCCGGAAATTTGAATTTCCGGATGGAAACTAGTTAGGTTCCGACTGTGTTCAGAAGGCTTCCAAACGGTTACCAGTCGTAGTCCTCTCTTTCGATCACCGTAGCGACCCCCTGTCCCCCGCCGACGCAGGCATTGGCGCAACCGTACCGGGCCCCTTTACTATTCAAGGTGCGAGCCAGGGTCCCCACCAGGCGTATGCCGGTGGCCCCCAAGGCATGGCCGATGGCCGTTCCACCCCCCATCACGTTTACCCGGTCGGGATCCAGGCTGAATTCCTTGATGCAGTTCAGGGCCACAATGCAGAAGGCCTCGTTGATCTCCCAGAAGTCAATGTCGGAGGCCGTCAGGCCGGCCTTTTCCAGGGCCATCCGGCTGGCCGGCACCGGCCCGGCCCCCATAATGGTCGGGTCCACTCCGGCAAAGCCAATCGAGCGAATAGTGGCCAGGGGTTTGATCCCTTTCTTCCTGGCCGTCTCCTTGGACATGAGCACCATGGAGCTGGCCGCGGCATTCAAAGGAGAAGAGTTGCCGGCCGTAATGACCCCGTCTTTTTTAAAGGCCGGTTTAAGTCCGGCGATACCCTCCAGAGTGACGTCGGTCCGGATAGCCTGGTCCTTATCAACGGTCATTATGGTTCCGTCTTCCTGTTCGGCTTCAATCGGCAGGATCTCGCCTTGTAAAAATCCGTCCTTCTGGGCCTTGGCCGCCCGTTGGTGGGACAGGACCGCCCAGTGGTCCAGGTCCTCCTTGGTGTAACCGGAACGGGCAAAAAGTTTCTCGGCGGTCAGACCCATGTTGGTGGAGGTCATCATATCCCAGTGCAGGTAGTCGGGATCTAAAAACAAGGCCATATTCGGCGCAATATGCCCCCGGTCTCTGGTGACCATGCCCATCGGGACCCGGGTCATGTGCTCGTATCCCCCCACCAGGACGATATCGGCAAAGTCGGTAGCGATTTCCATAAAGCCGACATGGATGGCGGCCATGGATGAGCCGCACTGTTGATCCACAAACTTGGCGGCTAAAGTCTCCGGGAAATTGGCCAGAAAAATGGGATTCCGTCCCCCATAGGCCCATTGCTCTCCTACGGCCGTGGCGCATCCCACGACAAAGTCATCAATCTCTTTCGGTTCCAGGCCGGCTTTTTTGACGATTTCCGGAAGCAATTTGGCTAAGAGTTCATCTCCTCTGATTTTGCAAAACCAGTCCCTGGCGGGTTCATTGGGCCTGGACCGGCTCTGGGCCGTCCTTAAATATTCAACAATCACCACTTCTTTCATGATTCTGTCTCCTAACCTTTTTTTTATCGGGATATCCGGGAATGGGATATCCGGGATCGGGATATCCGGGATCGGGTTATCCCGGATCGGGTTATCCCGGAATGGAAATGCCTTTCGAGCCAGGCACCCCGGGATGTTTTCGTTTTTTCTCTGCAAGCGGTTTCCCTTTATCTGTCTCGTCCGACTCCAAACTGATACGAACATTCCAGGCCTTTTTCGCCTTTTGAGAAAGGATACCGCCAAGGATCAGATCGGTAAATGGATCGGTAAATTGAACCAGCCGTTCCGGCTTTCCCAAGAGGACTCGACGGATGACCAGATGCTCGATCGTCCCCAGGATAGCCGCCCGCACTAAATAAGGATTAATGTCATCCCGGAATTCGCCGCTGGCAATCCCCTCTTGGATAAGGTCCAGGATGAGTTGGGCATGTTCCCTGATCTCCTGATAGGCCTCCTTCTCCAGGAAATTCCGGTTCTGTTTGAGAATAAGCATAGCCACGGAGGCATAGTCGGGATGATTCTCATAAAACCCAAAATAGTGTTGGATCACGGTTCGTATTTTAGCACCAGACCCTCGAACGTATGTCAGAATGGTTAACAGCTCTTCCTTATATTTGCGGGTCATCTCACCGGGGATGGAAAAAAGGAGATCTTCTTTGGAGGTAAAATATTCATAAATGGTGGCATCCGATACCTTGGCTTCTCGGGCCACGTCTGAAATGGTTGACTCCTGGTATCCCTTTTGAGCAAAGACCCGCTCTGCCGCACGGAGGATCTGGTTTTTCCGGATCTCGGATTTGGGTGGCGTCTTCATGATGAGAGTCCTTTAAGAGGTGTAAAACGTTTTTCCTGATTCAGCCATCTCTTTGATCAGGTTCGCCGGCCTGAAAACCGCCCCGTATTCTTTTTCCAGGGCCAGGAGTTTTTCATACACTTGTTTAAGACCCCACTGGTCGGCGTATCGAAGGATGCCCCCCCGGTAAGGAGGAAACCCGGTGCCGTAAATCATGGCCAGATCCATATCCTGGGGCCGGTCGCAGATTCCCTCTTCGATCATGGCGGCTGCTTCGTTGATACCCCTGGCCAGCATAAAATCAACCACCTCCTGCCGGGAAATCTTTTTGGGAGTTACCCCCTTTTCTTTAAGATACTGTTGCACCACCTCCACAACTTTGGGATTAGGGACAGGTTTTTTCCCACTGTAGTCAAAATATCCGGCCCCGGTCTTACGTCCATAACAGCCGGTTTGATAGATCTTCTCCGTCAGGGGATGGACTTTATAGCGTTGGCCCAGCTTTTTCTCAAAGGTTTTGTTAACGTGATAATTGATGTCGATTCCGGTCAGGTCGGCCAAGGTGGCCGGGCCCATAGGCATCCCGAAATCGGTCAGGGCCTCTTCGATCAGGGCGCCGTCCACCCCATCAGCCACCAGGAAGACGGAACCTCCCATGAGTCCTCCCAATTGCCTGGAGACATAAAAACCCGGACCGTCATTGACCACGATAGGGACCTTCTTGATCGACCGGGCAAAGGCTACGCTGCTGGCCAGGGTCTGATTGGAAGTCTTCCGGGCGCAAATGATCTCCAGCAGTTGCATCCGGTCGGCCGGGTTGAAAAAATGAAGACCGATCATCCTGCCTGGGTCAGCTAAAACCGAGGCCATTTCGGTGATCGGCAGGGCCGAGGTGTTGGTCCCAAAGATCGTTCCCGGCCGGCACAAGGCCTCCAGTTTCTTCCAGATGTCTTGTTTGACCTTCATGTCTTCCAAGACCGCTTCAATGACCAGGTCGACCTCCTTCAGACCCTCCAAAGAGGTGGTGGTGGTCAGCCGTTGGGCCAGCAGATTCTCCAAATCCTTCTCGGTCATTTTTTTTTGTTTGATCGGGTAGGCAAAGGTCTTGCGGATGGCTGCCAGCCCTTTTTGAATGGCCTGGTCATTGATGTCCCATAATACCGTCTCAAAACCATTTTTGATCAGCAGATTGACGATGCCTGACCCCATAACCCCGCCGCCCAGCATGGCCACCTTTTGGATCCGGGCCGGCGTTAGATCTTTTATGGCGGGCAGTTTTCCGGCTGCCCGGGTGTTGAGGAAAATACCGATCAGGTTTTTGGCCACGTCGGAAACGGCGCATTCGGCAAAGAGCTCGACCTCTCGTTCGATGTCGGCCTCGATGTTATAACTCAGGCCCTTTTCCAGGGCTTCAATGGCCTTGAAGGGGGCGAGGTATCCCTTGGCCTTCTGGGTCGTCATGAATTTAGAATAATTGATCAGGGCCTTTTTCTCCAGGGCGCTGGGGATCCTGTCATTGATATTACGGGTCTGGCGCAGTTTCTGGTTCAACTGACCCGAAATGAATCGCCGGGCCGCCTTCAAGGCCGTTGGCAGAAGTTGGTCCGGCTCCACGACCTCGTCCACCAGCCCTCTTTGATAAGCCTTCTCGGCTTTAATGGGATTCCCGGTTGTGATCATCTCCAGGGCATTGACCGGGCCGACCAGACGGGGTAATCGTTGGGTGCCTCCGGCCCCGGGGATGAGGCCGATTTGTACCTCCGGCTGTCCTAAGTTGACCCCTTGGGCGGCCACCCGGTAGTGGCAGCACATAGCCGTTTCCAGACCGCCCCCCAGGCAGTTGCCGTTGATGGCGGCAATCACCGGCTTGGGTCCGGTCTCAATACCATTTAGAAAACGGGCCGCCCTGAGGGCAACTTGATAAATCTGGTCCTTTTCTTTTACGGCTTGAAGCTGGGTGATGTCGGCCCGGGCAATAAAATTTTTTCCTGTGCCGGTCAGAACCACGGCCTTGACCTGGGAGTCTTCAAAGGCCTCGGTAAGGGCCTCAGCGAAATCCTGGGTCATTTGCGGTGACATCTGATTCACCGGCGGATGGTCAATGGCAAGAACGGCCACCCCTTCCTGAAGTTCCACTTTTATGGTCCGGTAGTCGGTTTTCATACGCTATAACTCCGTAGACATTTTTTGTTTATTCCCTTATTTTTCCCAGGGGCAATGGGGTTATTTTAACCTTTGGATCTCGGTTCCGAAATTTAAGATATCCTGAAAAAACCCTCATCAAATTCCGGCCGCCCCTCATATCGGGACAGAAAGAAAGCCGGCAGGAGTTCGAAATTTTCAAAGAGGCCCGGGTTAGCCTCAATGCCGGCCTGCTGGAGGGCCCCCAGCAAGTCCTCTAATTTGGGCGGACAGCCCTTTACGGCGATCATTTCCTGGATATGGGGATTGTTTTTGTGGGCCTCGACAATGCACTGGCCGATCAGGATGGTTTTTTTCTTGCCCGGTGTAGGCTGCATACGCTTGCCGGTCAGGACCTCGATCCCATCCCAGGGCCGGCCTTTCCAGGCCTGGCGGATGGCGGTCAGCATCAGCCCGTTTATTCCGGAACAATAGGTGCACATGGAAAGGTCATATTTATGATAAGTCAAACCCTTGATACCGTCTTTGGCCAGGGCTACGGGCATGGTTCCATTTTCGTTTTCCACATAGGCAAAATCATAGTCATGGGGAGAGGCCACTTCCTCCAGACTTTCTCCGGCCAACTCTATGTCGGACAGGTCCAGGGGCCGGCCTTGATTTCGGGCGGCATGAACCAGGTGAGGGACATCGGCCGGATCAAAGCCCAAGACCCTGGCGCCCACCAGATCGGCCGACAATAGATCGGCGGAGGCGATCAGGATATTGCTCCGGCGTATCTTGCCATCAAAGCTGGGACCTCGTTCATTGGTATAGATCCCGTCTAACAAGGAAAATATGGGGGGAAGCGGCTCCGGAATCTTGGCAATGAGGTAATTGAGGTCTTTTTCGAGGTCGGCGCTGTGACATTTTTTTCTGGAATTGATGTTCAGGGCCCCCTTCAGGTTTTTTATCCCTAAACTGACTTTGGCCTGATTGTGGGTCTTCAGCACAGGCAGATCGATTATAAAATCACTCTCACAGATATCCTGATTGTAATGAAGGAAGAGCCCTTCCTCCAGGTCGATCTTTTTGAAAGGGCGTTCAAAAAAATTGATTGATTTGACCCCATAGCGTTTCTCAAGGGTATGATAGCCCAGGGCCTGGAAGGCATGGGCCGGGGTCTGGGTATCTTTGGGATTCCAGGTCACCATCCCCTCGCCGATGGTGATATCATCAATCCCCCGCTCCTTGAGGAGGACCACCATGTCCTCTACCACCCGTGAGGTCGTAATAACACCCCACTTCGGGAAAGGCACCACCTTGGTCCAGAAAACAATGTTCGGTTTGATGAAGACCTTGGCCTTCGGAGAAATCCGGTCAAAGCCTGTGGCCAGTTCAACAACCTTTCTGACCGACTCGAAAGGCTGTTCATAACGGACGATGGCAACGGAAAAATGTTTCATGGAAATCCTTCAGCCGCCTGACCCAGGCAGGCTTATCTCGGGAAAAGAGACCATTTAACCCCTCTGGCTTTAGAAATTTTTTTTAGGGACGATATGAAATTCCCTCTCTTTTTGTAATAGACCTTGTAAAAAGTCAAGTGAAAAAATAGGTGGCCTAAAAAAATTAAGAAAAACTGTTGACATTTAAAAATAGACTTGATAGGAAATAGATATCTTTTACTACCCCGGTTTATTACAATAAAACCCAGAAGGACAATCCGTTCTTTCCTTAAGTAGTGCGGCAGATTCAACCTGACGGCCCCAAGTTGAAGCAGGCAGGCTCTAAAGGGTTTTCTGATGGTTCAACGGGAGATGAAGATGCACTCATCACAAGGCACCCCAGTTCTGAACAAACATTTCCCGTCGGGTTTTCTTTCTCTAAATTTCCAAAACACTATTAACCTTTACTATTTTGAAAGGAGACAAAAGTTATGAAAAAGATTTCCTTGGGATGGAGTATTTTGTTAACGGTCTGTTTGGTTATGATGATGTCTTTCCCGGTTTGGGCAACCGGGACTACTATCAAGATCGGTGTCATCGGACCAATGAATTTTATGCAGGGTAAGGGACACTGGAACGGCGCTTTGATGGCCGCCGATGAGATCAATGCCAAGGGAGGCGTTCAAGTCGGCAAGGAAAAGATGAAGATCGAGTTGGTCAAGGCCGACTCCAATGAATTTTTAAACGTCACGGATGCCACCAATGCCATGGAGCGGCTGCTCACCAAGGACAAGGTCGATTTCATTGTCGGCGGTTTCCGGACCGAGGCGGTCCTGGCCATGCAGGATATCGCTATGGACTATAAAAAACTCTTTATCGGCTGCGGGGCCGCTCACCCGGAACTGTGCTTAAGGGTAGCCAAAAATTATGACCGTTACAAATATTTTTTCCGCGGCACCCCTTTTAATTCCGGGTTCCTGGTCCGGACCTGTTTTGCCCAAATGGCCTTTGTCGGGGAAAGCCTAAAAAAGGCCTTCCCGGGTTCTCCCATAAAAGTGGCCATCGTGGCCGAGAAGGCCGTCTGGGTGGATCCCATGATCGAGGCCGCCAAAGGGGTCATCCCCAAGATGGGCCTGGAACTGGTCGGGGTCTGGCGGCCTTCCCAAACCGCAACGGATGTCACCTCAGAGCTTTCCGCCATCCAGAAGAGCGGTGCCAATATGATTTTTACTGTTTTTTCAGCCTCAGTCGGGATTACCTTTGCCCGGCAGGCCGGGGAACTCAAGATACCGGCTGTCCAGGTGGGTATCAATGTAGAGGCCCAAAAAGACGGCTTCTGGCAGGCCACCAAAGGTATGGGCAATTATGTCATGACCATGGATACCTATGTCCATGGGGTGGAATACAATGAACTGACCAAGCCTTTTATGGATACCTATGGAAAACGGTTTAAAGAGATCCCGACTTACACGGCCGACACCTATACCGCTATCGTTTACGGTCTGGTCCCGTCCATCGAAGCCGTCGGCAGCCTGGATACCGATAAGATCATCGCCTCTCTGGAAAACCGGGAATATATGGTTCCCAGTGGAAAAGTAAAATACTATAAGGATGCTCAGGGCAAACAGACTCATGACATTGCCTGGGGACCGGGATACCTGACCAGTCTGGGGGTTCAATGGCAGGACGGCAAACTGGTCGGGGTTTGGCCGAATAAATGGAAGGCCGCTGCCAATGCACCGGAAATCACCTATAAAGGCATTATGCCCTATAAGTTGCCGCCCTGGATGAAAAAGTAAGGTGCAATACCTTAATAACTGTTGCGAGTTGCGTGTTACGAGTTTTTGTTGCAGATTAAAAAAGATCCGATTTTTTAACCCGCAACCCGCAACCCGTAACAGTTATTTGTATTAATTCCCATGCCCTGCCCAAGGGCATGGCACCACGAAACATGAAAATAGAATGGAGCCAACGTTACCTCTTAAACCCTATTTACGTACTAATTCAGGCTAGTTTTTAAATAGAAAAATATTTTCTTGAGGCCTTATGAATATCATCATTAGCGGTCTAATCAGCGGCAGCATGTTGGCCTTGCTGGCCATCGGTTTTTCTCTGATCTTCGGTGTGGCCCGGATCGTCAATATCGCTCACACCGCCTTCTACATGGTGGCCGCCTATTGTATCTATTACCTGACCGGCAAGATCGGCTTTAATCCCGTCCTGGGGATGCTGGGGGCCGTTGCTGCGGTCACTGTGCTGGGTTTGCTGGCCTACAAATTTTTAATCAAT
>JAZDOU010000063.1:0-9553 GCA_043798385.1 Pseudomonadota bacterium | reverse complement strand
GACAACAATGGCGTTCCGGTCTGGGCCGGATGGCGGCGGTAGTTAAAAATGTAAAAAATAAAAAGAGGCCCCGTCTGTCTGTATGAAGACGGGGTATTCTTGATGGAGGAATAATGGGATTGATCGAAACAAGAGATGTATCTAAAGATTATCGGGTGGGGGAGGTTGTCATCCCCGCTCTTCAAGGGATTAGTTTGGAGATTGATGAAAAGGCCTTTGTTTCGGTGATCGGGCCTTCCGGAAGCGGGAAGACTACGCTTCTAAACCTGATCGGCTGTCTGGATAAGCCGACCCAGGGCCAAATCAGAGTGGCCGGCACCGATATCACCACGCTCAACCGGAAACAAGCCGCAGCCTTTCGTGGCAATCACATGGGGTTTATTTTTCAGGATTTTAACCTCCTGCCCGTTCTTACGGTTTATGAAAATATCGAATATCCCCTTTTGATGGTCCAGGATGTTCCCCCTGCCGAACGGAAAAAAAGGGTGACGGCCCTGCTGGCGGCCGTGGGGATGACCGAACAGAGAGACAAATACCCGGACCAGATTTCCGGAGGTCAGAAACAGCGGGTGGCCGTGGCCCGGGCCCTGGTGCCCAATCCCAAGCTGGTCCTGGCCGATGAACCCACGGCCAACCTGGACAGCAAGACGGCCTTTATGATCATTGACCTGATGAAAAACATGCGGGATCAGTTTCAGACCACCTTTATCTTTTCCACCCATGACCAGAAGATTGTGGGTGAAGCGGAAGTGGTCTATACCCTGGTGGACGGGAAATTGAACGGGCAAGAAAACGGAAGGGGGAGAAAATAATGCGGAATCTATTCAAAATCGCCATCAGGAATCTCAGGCGATATAAAAGGAGGACAATACTGACGTCGTCTCTTATAGCGATTGGGGTTATCTTTGTCCTTCTCTTTGTCGGTGTGACCGGTTCCTTCAAATCCATGATGACCGGACAGATGACCGACTCCATGTTGGGCCATATCCAGATCCACCGGAAGGGTTATATAGCTTCCATCGACAACCTTCCCCTGACCATGAATATGAAGCCTCAGGCAGTGAAAAAAATGGAGAAGGTCTTCCAGGAGATACCTGACATCGAATCCTATTCTCCCAGAATCAAGTTTGGTGGAATGTTCAGCAGCTTCAACGAGACAACAAACATCAGACTCAATGGGGTCAATCCGGAAATGGAGATGAAGACCCTGCCCCTCCTGGCATCAAGGATTACAGACGGAGAAAAGACCATTAAGAAAGGAGAGATCGTCATTCCCGAGCTTCTCTCCCGGGGAATGAAGGTGAAGGTAGGCGACACAATCGTGGTGATTGCAACCAACAAGGACGGCTCCGTGAACGGAAAACAAATGCGGGTGAGCGGTATCATAGAGAGTATCACGGGCCCCGGAGGACGAGACGGTTACGTCCATATTGAAGATGCCATGGAGATACTCAGGATGGAGGAGATGGAAGTAAGCGAGATTGCCATACGGCTTAAGGATTTCGGAAAACTCCAAGCCGCTTATACTACTCTCACCAATAGGCTCTCGGGGGAGCTGAACAAGCAGGGGAAGCCCGCCTTCGAGGTACATACCTGGGAAGCGCTTACGCCATTCTACAATATCATTCGGATGATCGACATCATGACCATCTTCATTAAAATTATGCTTATCGCTATCGTCCTTATCAGCGTAATGAACGTGATGATCATGGCTGTCTATGAGAGAATACGTGAAATCGGTACCATTGCGGCGATCGGCACCATGCCCGGGAAGATCCTCTCCACGTTCGTGATTGAGGGATTCTGGCTGGGGATCATAGGCGCCGTGGTCGGCAATGTGGTCGGAGTTGGGATTACCTACATCTTGAAAGTGGCAAAAATTACTTTTGACTTTGGAAGGCAGACGGATCTGGTCCTTTCGCCATCGGTAACGGTTCAGGATATGTCGATGATATCTCTTATCGTGATTGTCGTGGCGGTTCTCGGAAGCCTTCAGCCGGCCTTCAAGGCCTCCAGGATGGAGCCGATTGAGGCCTTGCGTCATGTATGAGGTATGCAATAGGCGCATGCCCGTTCGGAGTTTTGAGTTTCACGTTTCATGTTGTTACTCCTCACTCCTCACTTTGAACAATGAAATGAAGGGAATAAGTTATGTTGAAAATAATAACAAACATTGCTATGGGGCTGTTTTTGGCAACATCGGCCTTGGCCCTGGACGGTAACCAGCTATTAAACCAGGTGGACCGAAATTTGAATCCGGAATCTTATGAAATGTACCGGAAACTGATCAATGTGGAGCCGGATGGCCGGAAGAAGGAATTCACTTTTTATTCCGTCAAGAAGGGCCGGGATAAAATCGCCGGTCTCTTTATCGCCCCGGCCAGCGAAAAAGGCAGGACCACCTTACGTTTGGGAGAAAACATGTGGCTTTATATTCCCAACGTAGGAAAACCCATCCGCATTACCAGCCTGCAGTCGGTTGTCGGCGGGGTGTTTAATAACGCCGATATCTTAAATCTGGACTATACGGAGGAATATAATGTGGAAAAAGTCGAGGAGGCTGGGAGCGAATACCTCCTCCATCTTAAGGCTAAAAATAAATCCGTGGCCTATGATCGCTTGAAGATGTGGGTAAATAAGGGCAATACATTGCCCACTAAAATCGAATGCCAAACCGAGGCCACCATGCTGATCAAAACCATCTACTTTAAAGAGATTAAGGACTTCGGCAACGGGGTCGTCCGACCTTCGGTTATCGAAACGGATAGTCCCCTATTTAAGGGATACAAGTCCATCATGATCCTGGCCAAGCTTAAAAAGAAGGAATTTAAGGACGAGGTCTTCACCCTGACCTTCATGCCAAAGATGGAGTCTTTGAGATGAGGCGACAGATCCTTGATGCCGGATTCCCGATGCCGGATCTCGGATGTTCAATTAACAGGAAACGGATCATTTCCATCATTTTTACCTTAATAGCCCTTTGGATCATTTCCGGTTCGGCTTTGGCCGGAGAATACGAGTTCGATCCGGCTGAAACCGAAAAAAAGCCTTACCATTTCGGCGGCTATCTGGAATTTCGTCCGGTCCTGATGGGCCTGGATAAGGGGGCCGTTTTCAATAAACTGAAATTTTATAACCGGGACGAGAAAAATCCTTTGCCGGAATATAATTTCGGGCTCCAACTCGAAGGGAGTTATGAAAAAGGCATTTCCAGAATTTTTGTCCGGACCAACACCAATGTATTGAACTCTTATTTGGGCTGGTCTGAATATACCTCTTTATACGAGGGAACCTTGTCTCTGAAACCCTCGCCTGCCCTGGATGTCTATGCCGGGAAAAAGACGTTGAAGTGGGGAAAGGGCTATGCCTGGAACCCGGTGGCCTTTTTGGACCGGCCCAAAAACCCGGATGAGCCGGAACTTAATCTTGAAGGGTTTGTGGTCACCGGCAGCGATTATATCAGGAGTTTTGAAGGCCCGATGAAGACCTTTTCCTTTACCCCGGTCATCCTGCCCGCCTACCAGGGTCTTAACGACGATTTCGGAGGGAAAGATCAATGGAATTTTGCCGGAAAATTTTATTTTTTGGTTTACGACACGGATATTGATTTCTTGTTTTTAAGCGGCGGGAGCAAATCTCCGCGTTATGGAATCGATTTTTCCCGGAACCTGGGGACCAACCTGGAAATCCACGGCGAAGCGGCCTGGATTGAGGGAAATAAAAAAAATGTGGTGGATTCGGGAGGAAGAAACAGGATAGTCGAAGAAGATATAGGGTCCTATTTGCTGGGGCTGCGTTACCTCAGCGATCGGGAGACCACGACTATCATCGAATATTACCATAACGGCGGGGGATATACCGCTAAAGAAATGGGAGATTATTATTCTTTTATCGATTCAGGATATAACCAATATAACCAAACGGGCAATGACGCTTTATTACGGAAGGCTTCCACCTTTAGTATGGGAGCCTACGGCAAACCTACCCCGATGCAGGATTACCTTTATTTCCGCATCAGTCAAAAAGAGCCTTTTGATATCCTTTATTTTACCCCGGCCCTGACCGGGATCATCAACCTGGAGGATAAAAGTTTTTCTCTTTCCCCGGAGCTGCTTTATACGGGTTTCACCAATTGGGAATTGAGGCTAAAGGGAACCACTCTTTCCGGAAAAAGCCAAAGCGAATACGGCGAGAAATCCAATGATTACCGGATAGAATTTCGGGTGCGGTATTATTTTTAAAGGAGGAGTCGATTGACAATGGATATTATTTTACGCTTAACACTGGTCCTATTCCTGATAGGATATCCGCTGATTCAACCGCTGACAGTCAGCGCCGGTTCAGACAAGGCCGTTTTTGACAGCGGACAGGAGTCGCTGTCTCTCGAACGGTGCATTGAAATTGCGCTGGAAATGAATCCCGAGATTGCCGCCGCCAAGTGGGATATAGCGGCGGCTGAATCCAGGCTGGAGGGCGCTAAGTCCGCTTTCTATCCCCAGGTCGGCGTCGAAGCCGGATACCTGAAATATGTGGATAGTCAAAGGCTGATCGCCGCCAGGTATAACGGAGAGCTGGGGGTATTCGACGACGACCTTTTGAGGAGCGATCTGGTGGCAAGAATGAATCTTTACGCCGGCGGACGCATCACCAACGAAGCCGGCGCTGCAGACAAGCTTTCCGCAGCGGAAAAGAAAAAATTCATCCGGACCCGGGACGAACTGATTTATAGCGTTACCGGCGCCTATTTTTCCATTCTTGGGCAGCAGAAGATCCTCGCCTCCCTTGAATTCTCCCGACAGGCCCTCGAAGAGAACAGAAAGCGGGTATTACAGCTCTATGATGCCCAGCGGGTGGCCAAGGTCGATCTCCTCCGTACCGAGGTTCGTATCTCGGATTTGAGTCAGACCATCCTCAAGGAGGAAAATACCCTGGCTGTCCAGAAGCGAGCCTTGTTCAACCTGATGGGCTACGATGCTGTTCCTGAAAACACACGACTGGAAGACAGAGCCAGCTTTCCGTCCGAAGCGCCCTTTGACCTGGGGCGGTTAATTGAAATAGCCTTGAAAAATCGCCCCGACTACCAGGCCGCAAAAAACAGGTTGGAGGCCCAGATGTTGAAAGTAGCAGTGGCCAAAGCGGGACATTGGCCCAGCATCAACCTGATTGGAGCTTACGGTGTGAGGAACGCACCGAATCCAAGCAATGTAGGAAAAAACACGTTAACGACGGAAGACACCGGCTTTATCGGGCTCCTGTTGTCCGTGCCTTTATTCGAAGGTGGGCGCGTTTCGGCCAAAATCAGTGAAGAAACGGCACTCCTGGCAGCAGCGCAAGACCGGTTGAAGAAACTCGATTTACAAATTCGCCAGGAAACGGAAATAGCCATTCTAGATGTCCAATCCAATACGGCGCGGTTCAAGGCGACGGATAAATCAATCGAGCAGGCCAAGGAAAGCCTGCGTATCGAGTCGTTGAAATATGAACTGGGCAAAGGGTCCATCACGAACGTCCTCGACGCCCAGGCCGCTCTGCTCCAGGCGGAAACCAGCAATTGCCGCGCCTGCATCGATTATCATATATCAAGCGCGAGACTGAGACTGGCCACGGGAGGAAGTTTATGAAAAAAGGGATTTTGATCTTTTCCGGCATCCTCGTTCTTTTAGTCATTGGCGTTTTGCTCGCCTGGAAATATTCAGGACCATCAAAACTGCCGGAAAAGACGTCGGCTAAGAGTATGCCTTCTGTAGTGATTGCGACGGCAACGCCCGGTTCCATCAGCCGGACCATTACCTTGGACGGTACGGTGGAAGCAGTAAGGATTGCCAGGATGTCTTCTCCGGCCGAAGGGCCTATCATCAACTGCGGGGCCTCGGTGCGGGAGGGTGACTACGTAAAAAAAGGCCAGCGGCTGGTCTGCATCGGTCGGGATAAGACCATCAATGCGCAACTGACAGCATCTCAAGCTGATTTGATCCGGGAAAAAAGCGAACTGGACCGGGTAAAAAGATTGGTCGAAAACGGGGCCATCCCTGGGGATCAGTTGGAAATCGCCCGGGCCAAATACGAAAACGTCAAGGCCCAGTTGGCCAGGATTGAGGAAAGCCGCACGGACTACTTGATCGCGGCCCCCTGGAGCGGCGTCGTCTCCAAGGTCCTGGTAGTCGAAGGCGATTATGTGGCCCCCCGGATCCCGCTGGTCGAGATTTTCGACCCGTCGAGCCTGGTCGTCCGCTTCGCCCTCCCCGAGTCGGAGTCCCAAAACGTCCATATTGGGAATGGACATACGATAACGATCACCTTGGATGCCTATCCCGGGAAAATTTTTCCGGGCCGGATTGTCCGTATATATCCCAAGCTCGACCCGAGCACCCGTACCCGCTTGGTCGAAGCCTCCCTAACGGTGGGCATCTCTCTGACGCCGGGGTTGTTCGCCAGAATCAACCTCAAGGTGGAGACCCATGCCAACGCCGTGCTGGTTCCCACGGAGGCCGTCCTGGTCAATCCTAAGGGTGACCGGGTAGCCTTTGTCGTCCAGGATGGCAAGGCGGCGGCGCGCAAGGTGGCGACGGGGATCGAGGCCGGGCGCCTGGTTGAGATTGTGAGCGGGGTGAACGGGGGCGAGCAGGTGGTGGTGGCCGGCAATGAGAAATTGAAGGACCAAGCGGCGGTCAAACTGGTAGAGAAAAAAAGCGGGCCGGAGGGCAAAACAATTGAACCCGCTAAAGCGGCGACCTCACTGGCCGAAGGGAGGGTGCAATGAGGATCACCGCGCTGGCCGTCAAACAGCGCATTGCAACTGCCGTAATCGTTATTACCTTTATGGTGTTGGGTATCTACGGGCTCTGGCAGTTGCCGACCAATTTCCTGCCCGATATGACCTATCCCATGATCAAGATCTATATCTACGCCCGCGGTGCCACTCCCGAGGAACTGAACGTGAACATCGCCGACCCCGTCGAACGCCAAATGGCTTCCGTGGACGGACTCGATTACCTCGAATCTTCGGCGATCGAGGGCATGTACACGCTGACGGCTAACTTCCAGTATGGGGTTCCCATAGATACCGCCTACCAGGATGCCCTGGCGGCCATGGCCCGGGTGGCCAGGAAACTCCCCAAGGACATCGATCCGCCCATCGTATTTAAAGCCGATCCCTCCCAGCTTCCGGTGATCCAACTCACCGTTTCCTCCGATCAATGGGATCTGGTGAAGCTGCGTACCTGGGTGGATAAATGGCTTCAGAACCAGATCATCTCCGTGCCCGGGGTGGCCGGGACGGATATCACCGGCGGTCTAAAAAGGGAGATCCTGGTCCATCTGGATAACGCGGCGTTGGAGAAATACGGGCTTTCCCTGCCGGCCGTGACCAAGCGGCTCCAGGAAGAGAACATCGAACAGTTTGGCGGACGGATCACCGTCGGTCCACGGGAATTCATCGCCCGGACCATGGGCGAATTCCGTTCGCTGGATGAAATTGGGGCGGTGGTGCTCAAGTCCGGTGAGGCAGGTAAGGTGTATCTGCGGGATGTCGCTCGGGTTGAAGACGGACATGAAGAAACGCGGGTGATCACCCGTCTCAGTGGGAAACCCTGCGTCAAACTGAGTGTCCTCAAACAGGCCGATGCCAATACCGTCTCCGTGGCCCAGGCCGTGGAACGCAAAATACAGGAGCTTAAGACCGCCCTCCCGGGGGATGTCCGCCTGGGCATCGTGGAAAATCAGGCCGATTATGTGACCGCTTCTCTCAAGGGGGTGCGCAATGCCGCCATCGAAGCTGCAATTCTGATCATCCTGGTGGTCTATTTCTTCCTGGGGAGCTGGCGTCAGGTGGCGATCATGATGCTGGTTCTGCCGATCACGCTGATTATTAACTTTGCCCTGATGAAGCTGGCCGGGTTTTCCCTGAATATTTTCTCTCTTGGAGGTCTGGTCGTCGCTCTCGGCGTAGTTCTGGACAACGCCATTGTCGTGGTGGAAAACATCACTCGCTTGCGGCATGAAGGAGAACCCGGTTCGACGGAGGCGCTGGCTATCTCCGGCGCCGCCCAGGTCGGTCCGGCCATCATCGCTGCCACACTGGCCTTCCTGGCCGTTTTCCTTCCCTTTCTGCTCGTACCGGGTCTTATCAGCCTGCTGTTCAGAGAGCTTATTCTGGTCATTGCCGGTATCGTTCTGGTCAGCCTTTTGCTGGCCCTGACGGCCACACCCATGTTGACCGCTCTGCTTCTGGGAGAAACAGGAGCGCAGTCCGGCAACCTCGGTTTCTTCGAGCGGTTTTTTGAAACCCTTAAGCGCCGCTACGAGACCTTGTTGAGGATGGTGCTCAGCAGGAGGAGGCTGGTCTTAGGTCTGTTTTCGACTATTTTAGTGGGGGCTACCCTGCTTTTTTCCTTTGTGGGAAGCGAATTTCTGCCGGCCATGGACGACGGCCGTGTCCTGCTGAAAGTGAAGCTTCCGACCGGGGCCTCCGTCGCCGAAACAGACAGGATCCTGCATGACATCGAGGGGAAAATCGCCAAAGACCCACTGATCGAGAGCTATTTTACCCTGGCCGGGGCCAAGGTGGTGGGGCTCTATGCCTTTGAGATCGCCAACGAGGGAGAAATCAACATTCAACTTGTCCCCCGCCACCAACGCAAAGTCGACACCCTGGAGTATATCAAACAACTGAGACCTTTGGTTTCCAAGGTGCCGGTTCCCGGGGGGAATCTCATCGTGGCCCAGATGAAGATGAAGGGGATGCGCAAAATCGGCGAAGCGGACATCGAGATTAAAATTAAGGGTGAGGATATAAAGATTCTTTTCGATCTGGCCCGAAAGACCTCGGAGACCATGAATACGCTTAAGCATTTCCGTAATGTTTACGTCTCCATGGATTTGACCAAGCCCGAATACCAGATACAGGTCGACCGCGCTCGGGCCGCCAGCCTGGGCGTCACCGTGGCCGATGTCGCGGGGGCGGCGCAGACCCTGCTGAGCGGCGCCGTGCCGACACGTTTCCGCGATGGAGAGGATTTTTACAATATTCGCCTGAGAATACCGGAGAAGAATGTCATTTCGAGGCAGGATGTCGAGAATTTGATCCTCAGCCGCACCAAGGGCGGTTATCTGCGGCTGCGGGATGTGGCCCAGGTTATTCAGGCTACCGGACCCGTCGAAATCCTCCGGGAAGATCAGGTCAAGGAAGTCATCATCCGCGGGGACGCTGCCGAAGTGAGTGTCGGTCAGGCCCTCGACGAATTGAAGAAGGCTATGGCCAAATTTGAACTGCCCGGAGGATATGAAGTCTTCTATGGGGGACAGGCCCAAATGATGCGGGACATGACCAGGTCTATCGTGATGATTTTGGGCTTTGCCCTGTTCTTCGCCTTCGCCGTTCTGGCCGTCCAGTTCAACAGTCTGAAACTTCCGATACTGGTCATGTCGGTGATTCCCTTTGGTCTGGCCGGCACGGTCATGGCCCTGCTCCTGACCGGTATTCCCCTGGGCGCTACGTTGATTATCGGCATTCTGGTCGTCATAGCCTTGACGGTCAATCAGGGCGTGCTGCTGA
>JAZDOU010000047.1:0-3248 GCA_043798385.1 Pseudomonadota bacterium | reverse complement strand
TCGAATTTCCGGATGGAAACACCTGGATGTCGGAATTAAGCTCTCGCCAGAAACCCTTTTTCAAAGGGTTTCTGGCCATAGTTGAGGACCGGCAGCTGTATGTTCTCATCCGGAAACGTCCTTTCCGGATGAGAACTAATTAGGGTAAAATCTGGCTTTACAATACTAACGTACCTCGTTAGTATTAAATTATGATTTCGACCTTCAAATGTTCTGATACGGAAGCCTTATTTAAGGGCAAAAGGATTGCCCGTTTCTTGAATATTCAGGCCGTGGCCTTACGCAAGCTGGCCATGCTTAACCGAGCGGAAAAGCCGGAAGACTTACGTATCCCTCCCAATAACCGTTTTGAACAATTAAACGGGACCGTATCGGCCAATGGCGACTGTGTTTCCGCTTTGAGCAGGGTCAGGCCTATGATGTTGAAATCGTGGATTACCATTAAATAAAGGAGAGTTACTATGCCGCGCGAAATACCTTACCCCGCACCCGGAGAAATTCTGCTGGAGGAATTTTTGAAATCTATGGGAATAACCCAATACCGGCTGGCCAAAGAAATCGGGGTGCCGCAACGTCGCATCGGTGAAATCATAGCCGGCAAGCGGTCCATCACCCCCGATACCGGTCTACGGCTTTCCCGCCTTTTCGGCACCAGCGACGGTTTCTGGGTCGGACTGCAAACCGATTATGATACGGCCCTGGCCAAAGACGCACTATCTGAGGTTTTATCGCGCATCCATCGCCTTGAGCCCGTTCATGTTTAACCGAGTGCCCTATTCCATCTTTCCAACCGCTACTATCTCCGCACGATTTTAGGAATAGCGAATGCGGACTATCTGTTGAGGTACGGTCTTATAGGAGACTTTTATGGCGATTATCGGACGCAACGACCCCTGCCCCTGCGGAAGCGGGAAAAAGTATAAGAAATGCTGTCTGGCTGCAAACCAGGTGGTCTCGACCGAGGAATTTTACTACCAGCGGGTATCGGAGGCCTATAACCGGGGATTCGACAAAATGGCTGAATACGCCGGTTTCCTGCTAGGCCCGGAGGCCTTGGACTGGGCCTTAACCGAGTACTGGATGGCCATTGGAAGGAAAGGGGTACCGGAAGGTGAAGAATTCCATCGTCAAATGTCGCTATTTACACCTTGGATGATCTTTAATTGGCTGATTAAACCGGTTGGTTCGTCGAAGAAAACCGAAGGGATCAAAGGGAAGACCATAGCCGAAATTTATATTCAGGACAAAGAGCCCAGGATGGATTCCCTGGAACGGCGGGTGGCCGAAGCGTCAAACCGGGTACCTTACCGCTTCTTTGAAGTGCTAAAGGTGGATCCAGGAAAACGCGTCCATTTAAAGGAGGTCTTGACCGGGGCAGAGCAGACGGTCCAGGAACGAGCCGGCTCGCAGTACATGCATCCGGGAGATCTCCTCTTCGGACGGGTGATCGCTGTTGATCAAGTGAAGATGTTTGTCGGGCTTGCTCCCTATGTCATTCCCCCAGCCTTCAAGGTTCACCTTATTGAGTTACGAAACCGATTGAAGGCGGAAAAATCGGAAATAACCGAAGCGGATATTGTAGTCGAGGAGGTGGAAATCCGTCGGGTTTATCTGGAGATGGATACCCGTCTCCACCAGCCCCCTGCTGTATGCAACACCGATGGCGATCCACTGGAACAGCATAAACTGGTTTTCCAGATCGACTCACCGGAAACAGTTTTAGCTAAACTGGCCTCCCTCAGTGTCACTGAATCCGAAGAAGAGATTCTTAGCCAGGCCCGTTATGATAAAGACGGCCGCCTCCAAAAGGCGGAATGGGATTGGAGCAGGTTGGGCTACAAGCATAGTCCGGGTATGTCCAACACCGTTCTTGGAAACCTTTCGATCGAAGGAAGAAAATTGACGGTCCAGGTGAATTCGGCCGAGCGGGCCAAGAAAATCCGAAAAATCATCGAGAAACGTTTGGATGCCGGTGTCCGGTTCAAGCTGGACAAGATCAGCCCCTTCCGGCCCCAGGAGGCTTTGGCTTCCGCTCAAGCAAGGAAAAGGCAGGCTCCATCATCTCATGAATCTCTGATGCAGAACCCTGAAGTCCAGCAATATCTGGCCGAAACCATGCGGGCCCATTGGGATGGCTGGGTTGATATGAAAATCCCGGCCCTGGGGAAGCGAACCCCGCGAGAGGCAATGCTCACAGCCGATGGCCGGGAAGCCCTGGAAGCTCTGCTCAGCGATTTTGAGCAGGGGAAAGCCGTACAACCGGAATTGGATGAACTTAACCGGCGCGGGGTTCAGCGGGTCAGGGAACTGCTGGGCCTGCCGAAAAAAGGATAGAATGTTGCGGGAAAATCAATACCAAAAACAAAAAGCTTGTTTTCAACAAGTTACAAAATCAAAAATGAATGAGGTGGATTAAGCCCCCTTTTTCTTAACAGCCTGGAAATGCTCATTGTGCTGGCAACCAAGGCAGGCATGCGGATTAGCCTGAAAAGGGTTGCATAAGTCTTAACCGACCAGACAAAAAAAGGATGAAATTTTGCAGAGCGAGTTCTTGGAGAAATTAGCGATATGAAAATTGGAGTTTTGGCTGGCCGGATGGGCAGGCAGTTCACCCGCCCAAAAGAACGCCGACCTGTTTTTCATATAGACGCGATTCTTCACACGGCTTACAGTTGAAGGTCTTAGAACCCTTCCAGGCAAATTAAACGGGTTCAGTAGAGTAGAGAGCCGGCGCCGGGCTGGAGCCGCTTTTGAACTTTTCGATGCACGCATCTACTAAGAACTATAGCGGTCAGAGGTTTCCATCTCCCCCTCATCAAACCGTACGGTCGGTTTTCCCGAATACGGCTTTGCGATTATTTTAATCCGGAGGCTTTCGCTGCTTGAGCCCACGGAGCCTTGGTTGGAATTTCGTACAGACCTAACGAATCGTAATAGTACCTATATTTAGGCCCTGCGATGATTTTTTTGCCCTCTAAAGAATCCAGGGTTTCTATGAGGTGGGTCTTGCGAATGCACCTACAAATCTTGTTCTGGAATGATTCGGAGATTTAACGATTATGATTCGAAATGTGTATATAAAAAGGCAGGGTCTCTCTTAACCCTGCCTAAGGCTCTTAGATTGATTCAACCAATTAGTAATTTGAACCTAACCAACAATCTTTTGTTAGTTCTTTAGATTCAATTAGCTTTGTATGGGCAGGATAACCACCTGCTCTTATAATAATTGCTAAATTTAATGCTTCTTC
>JAZDOU010000046.1:0-2501 GCA_043798385.1 Pseudomonadota bacterium | reverse complement strand
TCGAATTTCCGGATGGAAACACCTGGATGTCGGAATTAAGCTCTCGCCAGAAACCCTTTTTCAAAGGGTTTCTGGCCATAGTTGAGGACCGGCAGCTGTATGTTCTCATCCGGAAACGTCCTTTCCGGATGAGAACTAATTGGATTCTCAGGCGGGAGGGGTTAACAATACCCCTCCCGTAACCAGTTACTTTTTCAAAAAATCCCGCCTCTTTTTCTTTTTTCTCCTGGTAGTCATTTTTTTCACTTGACAAGGATCATCTTAAAAACTATATTACTATATAGTTATTTATATTTTTATCTGGTAAAACAAACCCCATTCAATATTGGATTAGAAAAAAACTATGAATGATCCCGGTCCCTGTACATGTATTCAACCGACCAATGGCAAGCTGGATCAAACCGGTCTAAGAAAAAAACTACTCATTTTACCAGTGTCCTTTATAGCCTGGTGGATTATCTACCATCAATTGCCCAAGGTATCCGGATGGGTAGCTTATGATTTGTTCAGCCTGGGTAGAGGCTCTCATTTGGGGGAGGCGGTGGCCTTTTTTCTCTATGACGTCCCCAAGGTCCTGATGCTCCTGATCCTGGTCGTTTTTGGCGTCGGGATCCTGCGATCTTTTTTTACACCGGAAAAAACCAGGAATATCCTGGCCGGTAAAAAGGAATCCGTGGGAAATGTCCTGGCTGCCGGTTTGGGGATAGCCACCCCTTTCTGTACCTGCTCAGCCATCCCTTTATTTATCGGTTTTGTCGAGGCCGGGGTACCCCTGGGGGTTACCCTTTCCTTTTTAATCTCCGCCCCCATGGTTAACGAAATTGCCCTGGTTCTTTTGTTCGGACTTTTCGGCTGGCAGGTGGCCGCCCTTTATCTGACGACCGGATTGGTTATCGCCATGGTCAGCGGCTGGATCATCGGCCGACTGCATATGGAAAATTATATTGAAGATTGGGTCCGGGAAATCAGGACCAACGGCTCCCCCTTGCTCATGGAAACCCTGAACTGGTCGGGCCGGATCGATTATGCCTGGCAGGCGGTCAGGGATATCGTCGGCAAGGTCTGGCCTTATGTGATCGCCGGTATTGCCGTAGGAGCGGCCATCCATGGCTACGTCCCGGTAGGCTTCATGGCCTCTATCATGGGTAAAGAGGCCTGGTGGTCGGTCCCTCTGGCCGTGATGCTGGGGGTCCCCATGTATTCCAATGCCGCCGGAATCATCCCGGTAGTGCAGGCCCTTCTCGAAAAAGGGGCCGCCCTGGGGACAGTGCTGGCCTTTATGATGGCCGTTATCGGCCTGTCCTTGCCGGAAACCATTATTCTGCGAAAGGTTTTAAAACCCCGGTTTATTGCGGTCTTCGTCGGGGTGGTGGCTTCAGGGATACTGCTGGTCGGGTTTCTCTTTAATGCCCTTCTATAAAATTTTTACTTGACTTTAAAAAGAAACAATATAACTATATAAACACTTATGGCAAAATCAAACCAGATGAAACAAAAAATATTGGAAGGCCAGGCCTCAATCCTTAAGGCCCTGGGACAACCCACCCGTTTGCAGATCCTGGAATTGCTGAAAGACGGCGAGCGTTGCGTCTGTGAAATATTCCCGGCCATATCCCAGGAACAGGCCAACGTCTCCAAGCATCTCTCGATCTTGAAACAGGTCGGCATTTTGGAATCCCGTAAAGAAGGCCTGCGCATCCTCTACCGGATAAAAACCCCCGAAATCCTGAATCTGCTGACCGGGGTCTCCAAGCTTTTAAAGGCCCAGGCCCGGGAGCAGCATCAGTTAATGACCCGACTATAAAATTTTTTACGGATATTAACACTAATTACTCATATAGTTAATGAGTATTATTTATGGACCCAGACCACCATCATAATCACAACTCGGAAACCTCCTGGGGTAACCGCCTGTTCATCACCATGGTGATGAACCTGATTATCCCGGCCGTTCAGGTCGTGGCCGGAATCATGGCCGGCAGTATGGCCCTGATCAGCGATGCCCTGCATAACCTGAGCGATTTTGCATCCATTCTGATCAGCTACATAGCCCTGAAAATCGGGAAACGAGGCCCTACGCCCTCTCTGACCTTTGGGTACCGACGAGTGGAGGTCATGGCCGCGGTCTTCAATGTGGCTCTACTCTTCGGGGCTGCCCTTTTTATCACCGTCGAAGGCTGGATCCGTTTGAGAAATCCGGCGGCCATCCAGGGGAATTTAGTCATCTGGGCCGCCCTCCTGGGCGTCGCGGCTAATGGGATC
This sequence comes from Pseudomonadota bacterium, assembly GCA_043798385.1. Taxonomy (GTDB): domain Bacteria; phylum Desulfobacterota; class RBG-13-43-22; order RBG-13-43-22; family RBG-13-43-22; genus RBG-13-43-22. The sequence continues at coordinate 239 of JAZDOU010000046.1, read as the reverse complement.
TCTACCTGGATGCTCCATGCCGGGGCCAAAGAAAATCTCAACATGCGAGGGGCCTTCCTCCACATGCTGACCGATGCCCTGACGTCATTAGGAGTGGCCATACTGGGGTTGATCTGGTTGTTTCGTCCCTGGTACTGGCTGGATCCCATCGTCTCCTGGGTTATTGTAGCCTTAATCCTTTACAGCGGCTGGGGCATCTTAAAAGAAGCCCTGCGCATTTTGATGAACGCCACCCCGCC
>JAZDOU010000033.1:0-33046 GCA_043798385.1 Pseudomonadota bacterium | reverse complement strand
GGTTAAACAGAATAGTCCCGTCGCCCGAACTCAATACCGATAACCGATCGAGAGACAAAGAACAAAACCCAGTGCGAGAGTTTGGTAAAAGGCACCACGATTAACATCAGTGTCCCGCTCATGATATGAATGGTGGTGCCGTATTGACCATAAATGGGAAGGATGGAAGTCATCCATTGGTAGGCGGTCCCATCCGGGTGGGTGTTGAGGTATCCGGTCAGGAAAGGCAAAGCGCAAATAAGGACCAATAGATAATCGGAAGGGGTGGTAATAATCCGGACACTGGGCAAAACGATACGGCGTATGATGAAAAAGACGGCAATAGCCAACAAGGTCAGGGTCATCCAATCCGCCCACTGGTCCGGCATGGTCCACCAGCTCCATTTAAACCGGCTTTCTTGCCAGAGCATCATATGGGCGCTGTAAAACAAAGGGACAGCCAGAAGGCAGATGTGGAAAATGTAACCCAGGATGGAAAAGATGGGGTTTTTTATTAGATCGGCATTGGCTGGTAAAAGCCAGCGCAGTATGGAAAGGGTCATCCATTTCAAACTGAAATAGCGATAAACCGGTTTATCTTTCTTTCTGCTGAGGGTAAAGAAAAAGAGGAGGCGCAGGAGGCTTCCCAGCAAGAAAGTTAGAAAGGCAATCCACACCAGGGGGCCTTCGACAAAAGCAGGAAAAGTCATGGTGACCTCCTTAATAGATTTTACAATGAATAAAAGGGCCCTGTTTTGGAACAAGGACACTATCCTTTATAAAAAAAATGCCCGGATGTCAATAGAAATTGGGATGACGATGACTAAGGGGAAGGGGCCGGCTAGGGGGTTATTTTTTCATTTTGATTGCTTTTCAGGGGTTTTTAGTGTTAAAAAATAGTGCTTTCCTGAATTTGACAAGTTCGTAAAAAGTCGCCCAAAGCCCATTCTCTTCATTTCGGCCTCCTACCCTCCGGGCTGGAAGCGGCCCCGGAGGGTGAAAAGTGGAATCCAGTATTTTGAATTGGTTCCGGATAGTCTGGTTTTTGATTAGTCGGTTCGGACGGGGTTCAAGGCTGTAAACCAGGATAAACAGGCAACCGGTCTTAACGAAACGAGTCACTATGTCTTGTCTAGTCACCCTGGAAGGGGAAATTACCCTTCATAATCTGGAAAACTTTTATGAGCAGCTCCTATCGGCCTGGCAGGACCCCGACGGGGTGACCATAACCTGTGCCGGATTGACTTACTTAGACACAGCCGCCTTTCAGCTTTTGGTGGCTTTAAAGAGGTCCCTTGGCCAGCGCCCTCTTGTTTTTCAGGAAGTCCCTTCCGCCATCCTGGAATCAGCCGATCTTTTAGGGTTGACCACTGTTCTCAAATTGCGAGGTTAAAAAAAGTTATGGACAGGCATATCCTGATCGTGGACGACTCCCCAACCCTCCGAAGTTCCTTAACCTTCTGCCTGGAAAATGCCGGTTATCAAATCACCCAGGCCGAAAACGGTCAGGAAGGGCTGGAGACCCTGGAGAGACTGAAGGGGGAAGGGAAATCCCTCTCTCTTATCATCACCGATATCAATATGCCGGTAATGGATGGGATTCAGTTTATCCAGGGGGTCAAGGCGACTGCCTGGCGGTTTGTCCCTGTTTTGGTCCTGAGTACGGAAACCGAGAGAAGTTTAAAAGATCAAGCCAAGTCCGCCGGGGCTGCTGGTTGGTTACTTAAACCCTTTCGTCCCGAGCAACTGCTCTGGGTCGTAAAAAAATTTATCAGGTAATCCTTCTTGGAAAGCAACGAACTCTTAGAGATTTATTTTTCCGAGGCAGAAGACCTTCTCCAGAGGATCGAGAAAAATCTCCTGGCCCTGGAGGAAGCACCCGATGACCCGGCCCTGGTCCAGGAGGTTTTCCGGGCCGTCCATACGATGAAAAGCAGTGCGGCCATGGTCGGTTTTGAGAGCGTCTCGGAGTATGCCCATCTCCTGGAGAACCTTTTAGAGCGGCTGCGCAGCGGCCGGCTGCCAACCTCCCGACCCCTGATATCCCATCTCCTGACAGGCCAGGGATTGTTGCGAACCATGGTGGACAAGGCCTCCCGAGGGGAGGAGCCGATAACTCCCGCTGAATTGGCGGCCCATAAAGAACACCTGTCCCGTTTCATGGGCCTTCAGGGTCCGACAGAGATTCCCCAGGCCCGGCCTTTCATCCCCCCGGTGGTAGAGGAACAGGACTGTTTTTATCGGATCTCCCTTTCCTTTAAGGAGGACTTGTTTTTTTCCGGTCAAGACCCCTTGATGCTCCTGAGAGAACTTCAGTACCTGGGTGAGATTGTCCAGGTGAGTGCCGACACCTCCCAGGTTCCGGAGATTACCGAAATTAATTCTTTCTCCCTCTATCTCTCCTGGAAGATAATCCTTCGCACCCAGGAACCTCGCGCTTCTATCGAAGAGGTTTTTTGCTTCGTCACTGAGGGTAATCAGGTAGAAATTCAGGAGGTCACCCAGGAGTTTCCGGAGGGGATCGATCTTTCGCTGGCCGATAAACGGATCGGAGACATACTTCTCGAAGAGGGGGTCATTAATTCGCAGGATCTGCAGGAGGCCTTACAGGGGCAAAAAAAAATCGGACAGGTCCTTTTGGAAAAGGGGAAAGTGGCCCCGGAGACCCTATCCCATATTATGGCCGATCAAGAAAAAAGCCGCACTTTTCTGAGAAGATCGACTATCCGGGTCGACACCCAAAAATTAGATCACCTGGCTAATTTAGTGGAAGAGTTGTCAATCAATCAATCCAGGATTTCCCATGAATTGGAACAAAGAGGGCTCTCCTTTTCCGGGATCTTGTGGGAAGAGATGGACCGGGTCGATCAAAATTTGAGAGAAATCCGGGAACAGGTCATGCGGGTCAGGATGTTTCCCCTGGACGGGACCTTCCAGAGACTCCAACGGATGGCCCGAGATCTGGCCGTTGAAGAAGGGAAGGAAATAAAAATCGAGATCCAAGGGTCGGAGACCGAACTGGATAAAGACCTGATCGAGCAGATCACCGATCCATTGAAACATTGTATCCGAAATGCCATCGATCATGGAATCGAGTCACCGGAGGAAAGGCAACAGAGGGGCAAGCCCCGTCAGGGGTTCCTGGCCATCAGGGCCTTTCAGCGGGAAGGAAAAATTATTATCCAGGTTGAGGATGACGGCCGAGGTCTGGACGAGGTCGCTATCTATAACAAGGCGGTGGAAAACAGGCTTCTCACTCCCGGGGCTAAGCCTGCCTGGGCCGATTTACAACGGCTGATCCTGCTTCCCGGGTTTTCTACCAGGCAGCAGGTCTCCGATCTGTCCGGCCGGGGAGTCGGTCTGGATGTGGTCCGGGACCAGATCACGCGAATCGGCGGTCTGATTGAAATCAGTTCTTCTTCCGGACAGGGGACGACCATCACCTTGAGTATCCCTTTGACCCTGGCGGTCATGGATGGTCTCCTGATCGTTATTGGAGGAGAATCCTATCTGGTTCCGGTGGCGTCTGTTTTGGCCGTCAGGGCGATTGAGAGCCAGGAGTTAAAAACCGTTGAAGCCCGGGAGGAGATGCTCCGTTTTGAAGAACGCTATATCCCGGCGGTCCGCCTGGAAACCGTTTTAGGGGTTCCCGGGGGCGAGACGAATGGCCATAAAATTGCCCTGATCCTGGATAGTCACCAGAGAAGATTCGCCCTGTTGGTCGATCAGGTCCTGGAGACCCGACAAGTGGTCATTAAAGGCCTGGAGACCCATTTTCGTTCCATCCCGGGGGTCGCCGGGGGTGCTATTCTGGGAGATGGGAGTGTTTGCTTAATCCTGGATATCTATGGATTAGAAGGTTTGATTTTTAGGGATTGAGTCTGATTGGCATGTTCGAAAATACCGTTCAAGGTTCAATGTTCGGAGAAAACCATTTTCATGATTTGGTGGTGTCACGCCACCGGCGTGGCATGACGGTTTAATTCGGCAATTCACAATCAGCAATCTAAAATAGAGATGGGGGATCTATGAACCTGCATCAGATGAGACAATTTCGAAAAAGCCTGCGTTTTAAGATCCTGGTCGTTCTGGTGATTACCATTGGTTTGCTCATGGGGTCTATCATTTACACCTTCGACCACGTTCATAATGCTTCTTTGATCTCCCGATACTCGGACTTTGGGCGCCAGATGCTCCTGACGATCAAGGCGGCCATTGTTCATCCCATGGCCCGGGGTGATATGGAGGGGGTCCGGTCTCAATTAGAGGCCCTCGGGACCACAAGCCATGATCTCGATGGGTTTATCTTTCACCCCAATGAAACGGCCGTTTATACGGATCATCGAGATAATTTGAAAAAATCCCTCTCCCAGGTGATTACGGATCCGGTCTTGTATCAAAAAATGAAGACCTCTCTCAGCCAAGGGGCGTTCTTTAATCAAGGTTTCCTGACCAGGATAAAAGGAAATTACCAGATCGCCACTTTCGAACCGATTCTGAACGAACCCTCCTGCTATGGGTGCCATGATTCAAAAAAGAAGATCCTGGGGGGATTGTTGATCACCCAAGATATCCGGAAAGAGTATGAAGAGGGCCGTTCCGCTTCACGTTGGGTCATTTACTCGGCCCTTTTGGGGATGGTCGCCATCATTGTGATTCTGTATTTTATTCTTTATACCTTAGTAACCAAAAGGCTTAGAAGGATCAGTGACGGGGCCGAAGAGATCGCCAAGGGAAAACTTGACATAGAAATCCCCTTTCAAGGAGAAGATTCCATCGGACGATTGGCCTCCAGTTTGAACATCATGGTCCAAAACCTCAGGAACCAGATCGAATACGCCAACAGCCTCAAGTTCGGCATTCCTGATCCATTCTTTATTGTCGATCCGACCATGACCATTACCTATATGAACCCCAAGGCGGCGAAAATTACAAAAAGTTCCCCCCAGGAAGTGGAAGGTAAGCGGAAGTGTTATGACGTCTTCGGGTCCGATATCTGCCAGACGGATTGTGCCCCCAGAAAGGCCCTGCGGACCGGTGAGACGACCGCGGCCGCTAAGCATGTCATTACCACCCGGAATGGGAAGACGATATTTATTCAGGTCTCCTCGGCCCCGCTGAAAGACTCCCAGGGGACTGTTTTGGGGGCCTTTGAAATCTTTAGAGACATTACCGAGAGCGAAAATGCCCAGATGTTGATTAAAAAGGTCGCTCAGGAAGAGGAGGCCAATCGTAAATATTTGGAAGAACGGGTGGCAATAATCACCGAAGTCTTGCAAAAGGCGGCCGAGGGAGATCTTTCGTTTCATACCCCCATTGAAGGGAAAGACGATATGATGGACCGACTCTCGGTCAAGACCAATGAGACTTTTGATAATATGGGCCGGCTGATTGCCCAGACTAAAGGGGCCGCCCAGGGTGTGGCCCAATTGGCCGGCCAGATATCCGGGGGGAATCAGGACCTCTCCCTGCGGACCCAGCAACAGGCCAGCACTATGGAAGAACTCAGTGCCACCATGGAGGAAATGGCCTCTTCTATTCAACAGACGGCCACTAATACCCAACGGGCCGATCAAATGGCCAGGGAAGCCGTTACGCTGGCGCAGGAAGGGAATCAGGTCCTCACTAAAACCTCTTCTTCCATGGATCAGGTCACCCAGTCCAGTCAGAAGATTTCTGAGATCTTGACCCTGGTGAATGAAATCACTTTTCAGACCAATCTGCTGGCCCTAAATGCCGCCATTGAGGCGGCCCGGGCGGGGGAACACGGTCGGGGATTCGCCGTGGTCGCTCATGAAGTCCGGAGCCTGGCCCGACGCAGCCAGGAGGCCTCTAAAGATATCCAGAACCTGATCCAGGATAGTCTGAACAAGGTCTCTTCCGTTCACAAATTAGTGGAAGAAACTCGCTCCAGTCTGAGCAAGATCCAGACCTTGATTCAGCGGCTTTCCGAACATATTTCTCATGTCGCCATGGCCTCTCAGGAACAATCCAAAGGGTCGGAGGAGATCAATCAGGCCCTGTTGGAGCTTCAAAATATTGTCCAGCAAAACGCCGCCCTGGTTGGGGATCTGGCCTACTCCAGTCAGATGCTGGCCAATAGTGCCGAAGGGTTGCAGCTATCCACGGAAGGATTCACCCTCTCCCAAGATATTGAGATAAAAATTCCCGACTTTCATACCCTTTCCCCTTCAACGGGTGGTTCGCAAAAGCCGAAAGATCGCCGAGGAATCGAACCCCCGGTTCATCGTCGACTGGAGGAAGACCTGATCAGGACCAGTCTTCAAGAAGAAAAGCCTCTCTCAGCCAGTGATTTGGACTTAGAGGAGGGATTCGAAGAGTTTTAGAGTCGTTGCGGCCTCCGGCCCATAGGGGCCTATGACCCGGAGGGGTTACGAGAAACAAATAACGAATAACCGATTCTGTCTAAGGAAATTATGGCACCTACTCAATATATCACTTTTTTTCTGGACCAGGAAGAATATGCCCTGGAATTGCTGAAAATCAAGGAGATCATTGCCTACCACCCCTTGACCCGTGTCCCCAGGATGGGAGGTTTTATCAAGGGGATTTTGAATTTAAGGGGGGTGATCCTGCCGGTCTTTGATCCACGGGAGAAATTTGGACTTCCTCCCCGTCCCTATGAATCCCACACCGTGATTCTGATCCTGGAACTGGCCGGAAGATTGTTGGGGCTTATTGTCGATGAGGCCAGCGATGTGATTGATCTGGCCCCCGAGGTCATACAACCTACCCCGGACTTTTCCACCTCTATTCAGAGCGAGTACATCCAGGGTATAGGAACCATTGAGGACCGCCTGGTGGTCCTCCTAAACGCCGACCGCCTCTTAAATGAACAGGAAATAGAGGCCCTGGATAAAACGAGTTGAAGGACCATGACCCAACTGGTCCCATCTTTAAGTGATAAGGAGTTCAAGGGACTAAAAGATCTGATCGGTAAAGAGGCCGGTATCCAGATTTCTGATTTTAAAAAGATGTTTCTGGTTTCCCGTCTTTTACCCAGACTTAGAGAACTTGGGCTCCAGAATTTCAAAGAATATCTCCGGTTGTTGGAAAGCACTGATTTTGAAAAAGCGGAGATAGGTAATCTGATCAACCGGATTACCACCAACGAAACCAGGTTTTTCAGGGAAACCCATCACTTTGAATATTTAAGACGGGAGTATCTTCCTTCCCTGGTCCGGGTCGATCAGATCCCGCGAAAATTTTTTTTCTGGTGTGCCGGCTGTGCCACCGGGGAAGAGGCCTACAGCCTGGCTATGATCCTGGCTGATTTTAGACAAGATCATCCCGGGATCCAGATACGTATCCTGGCTACGGATATCGATTCCGAGGCCTTGAATAAGGCCCGGGCCGGACTCTTTCCGGAAAAGACTGCCGAGCACATTCCCACTCCCCTCTTAAAAAAATATTTCCTAAAAGGGGTCGGGGAATGGACCGGCTGGATAAAGGCCGGTTCCCTTTTAAAAGGCCTGATTGCCTTTGAGCACCTCAACCTCCATAAACCGGGGGGTTTTTCTGAGGGGCCTTTTGAGGGGATATTTTGCCGAAATGTCCTTATCTATTTCCTGCCCGTTTCCCGGGAAAAGATCCTGGAGGTCTTCTTCCGAAGACTGACTTCGAGCGGACTCCTCTTCCTGGGACATAGTGAACAGTTGTTGGACAAGAGGGCGATTTTCAGGCCCCTGGGAAATACCATTTACCAAAAAATAGGCTGAGTGATAAAAGCGGGGAATTTCATGCAAACCGGGTATAGTGACAAATACAACCTCCCGATCCATTTTCTGAACCCCGGGGAGTATTATGCCACCAGCCGGGCAGAGATCCTGGGCACTGTTCTCGGTTCTTGTATCTCGGTCTGTCTGATCGACGAGAAGAACCGGATCGGAGGAATGAACCATTTTATGCTCCCGGGGTGCATTTCACCCAACGAACTCTTAATCAGTGAAATCGGACGGTACGGACTCTATGCCATGGAACTGCTGATCGGTGAAATCATCAAAAAAGGAGGCGATCGCAAGACCCTCAAAGCCAGGTGCTTTGGAGGGGGATCGGTATTACGGTTCCGTCAATCCGATGGAGATATCCCGGAAGCCAATATTCAGTTTATCCGAAAGTATTTTGAGTTGGAAAAAATTCCCTTGGTGGCCGAGGATCTGGGAGGGGCCCAGGGACGAAAAATATATTTCTTTGTTCCTGAAGGACGGGTTCTCCTGAGACGTCTTGGGGAGGTCAGTGAAGATCTAATCCAGAGTGAAAATGCCTATAAGCGGGCGCTATTCAGCAAAAGGGTCAAGCCCTTATCAGCGACCCTTTTTTAGAATCGTCAGGGCGGCTAGGAGCCAAGGTTGAAAAAGATCCATGTCTTAGTAATCGATGATTCTCCTCTGATGCAGGCCTGGCTGAAAAAAATCCTTTCAGCCGATCCTGATATCAGTGAGGTCAGCACGGCCCAGGATCCTTCTGAGGCCAGGACTTATCTGCAAACCAGGCGGCCGGATGTGGTTACTTTGGATGTAGAGATGCCCGGGATGGATGGGATTTCGTTTTTGAAAGAGATCATGTCCGCCCGTCCCCTGCCGGTCATTATGGTCAGTTCCTACACCCAGGAGAACCGTCAAGTCACCATCAAGGCCCTTTCCCTGGGGGCGGTGGATTTTATCCCCAAACCGGGACCGGGCGCCGGAGAGGAAAAAGAAACCTTTCCTCAAAGGCTTCTAACCAAAGTCAAAGAAGCGGCTCAGGCCCGGACCGTATCCCATCTTTCTTTTCCCGCTCCGATGGAACTTCTGCAACCGGTTAAGAAACCAATCCGGCGCCCTTCCAGGGAAAGGCCTAGCCTTACGATCGGCATAGGTGCTTCTACCGGCGGCACTCAAGCCTTGTCTTTTTTGCTTTCTCGATTACCTGATGACATGCCGCCGATTATTATTGTCCAGCATATGCCGGCCCAGTTCACCGCCTCATTTGCCAACCATCTGGATCAGGTCTCTCTGTTAACCGTTAAAGAAGCCCGGCTGGGGTGTCGCTTGAAATCAGGCCAGGTATGGGTTATTCCCGGGGGCAGGCATGGTCTGGTCCAACAAGACCGACAAGGCCTTTTTCTGACCCTTAACGAAAATCCACCAGTCAATCACCATCGTCCCTCGGTGGATGTCTTGTTCCATTCCCTGGCCCTGGCGGTTCAAGAAAAGGGAATCGGGATCCTTTTAACCGGTATGGGGGAAGACGGGGCCCGGGGACTCCTGGCTATGCGAAAACAAGGAGCGACAACTTTGGCCCAGGATGAATGGTCTTCGACCATTTTTGGAATGCCCCAGGCGGCCATAAAATGTGGGGCGGCTCAGGAGGTAGCCCCCCTGGATGATGTGCCGGCCTGGCTGATAAAGAAGGTGAGGTCATAATCGCTTATGAGTAAAATCCTGCTAATTGATGACAGCCGTCTGATTACCCAGTTCGGCAAAAACATCCTGATCGGCAAAGGTCATGAGGTCTTAACCGCTGAATCAGGCGAAATGGGTTTGGAACTGGCCTTGCGGGATCAACCGGATCTGATTCTCCTGGATGTCATTCTTCCAAGGATGGACGGCTATCAGATCTGTGCGAAACTTAAAGCAACGGTTCAAAGTCAGGATATTCCGGTGATCATGCTGACCTCCATGGCCGAACCGGCCGATAAGATCAAAGGGCTGGAATTGGGTGCGGTGGATTATGTCACCAAACCCTTTGATGCCGGAGAATTGATCGCCCGGGTCAATACCCATTTGCAGATGAAAGAGCTTTATGAGGCCCTTCAGGAAAAAAACCGGCAACTCCAGGAAATGGCCAATCGGGATGGGCTGACCCAAATGTTTAACCATCGGTTTTTTCATGAACACCTGGTCCGGGAAATAGATCGGGTGCGGCGATATGGGGGAATCCTTTCCTGTGTCATCTTAGACCTGGATTTTTTCAAGAAGGTCAATGACACTTATGGGCATCAAGCCGGGGATCTGGTCCTTAAGGAGGTGGCCGGAATCATCCAAAAAGGGATCAGGGATAGTGATCTGGCGGCCCGGTATGGAGGGGAGGAGTTTGCACTGGTCCTGTTGCACGCCGAGGCCGAAGTGGTCGTCATGGTGAGCGAACGACTACGAACCCAGATAGCCGACTATCCTTTCCCGGCGGTAGATCCGCCTTTGCACATTACCGCCAGTTTAGGGATAGCCTCTTTTCCGACCATAGGGATTAAAGAAGAGAGGGACTTGGTGGCTGCCGCTGATCAGGCCCTGTATCAGGCCAAAGCCGGAGGGAGGAATAAGGTGGTCTTGTTTAATGCCCAGGACTAATCAAACCGGAAAATTTCAGATCCCTCAAAAGGCCTCCTCCGGGATCTCCACTACCTCCCGGCCTTTCCGCAGACAGGTCTCCAAACGGACCAGGGTCAAAGGCAGGGTTACTCCGGTCCAATAGGTGGCTTGCATCACTTTGCCGGTGTAAAAATTATTTTGAGGATCCTTTTCTAACTGCTGCTGAGCCTTCAAGGCCAGATCCAGCAGCCGCCAGGCGATCGTCACTTCGCCGAAACAAAGAAGGGCCGGATAGGTAGTCGAGGCCCACTGGAGTGGGTCGGATTTAGAAAGGAGGGAGAGTTCTTCGGCCACCTCCTTTAATCGCCGGCCGACTTTGTCCAGATCCCGGGTGGCTTCCCCCAAAACCGGATGGTCCAGGTTCTGCCTGCAAAAATGGTCTATTTCTGAGATAAAGGCCTTAAAAGGGGCGCCCTGGTTGATCCGCATCTTGCGGCCCATCAGGTCCATAGCCTGGATACCGTTGGTCCCTTCATATAAGGACATAATCTTGGCATCCCTCAGATACTGCTCCAAAGGATATTCCCTGCAAAACCCGTATCCGCCCAGGCATTGAATGGCCGTTTCGCAGACCCGAAAACCCATATCCGAGCAGTAGGCCTTAATAATCGGGGTAATAAATTCCACCAGGGCCTGGTAGTGTTGCTGGTCGGCTCCTTCAGGCAGTTCCAGGGCCAGGTCCGACCAAAAGGCCCCGGTATAAACCATGGAGCGCATGCCATCGACCATGGCCTTCATCCACAAGAGCATACGCCGCACATCCGAATGATCGATGATCGGCACATAACCGCTCTTGCGTCCTGCACCATCCGAACCCTGAATACGCTCTTTGGCATAGGCCAGGGCGTTCAGGTAGGCTGTGCCGGCCAGGGCCATGCCGCTCACTCCCGTATTAATCCGGGCCTGATTCATCATCTGGAACATGTGGGCCAGCCCCGAATGGACCTGCCCGCAGAGATACCCGAGACAGTCATTATTGTCACCGAAATTCAGCAGACAGGTCGGTGAGGCATGTAAGCCGAGTTTTTTTTCCACCCCGGCACAAAGGACATCATTGGGTTTTCCTAAAGAACCGTCCGGATTTACCCGAATCTTCGGGACGACAAACAGGGAAATCCCTCTGACCCCTTCCGGGGCCCCTTCTATGCGGGCCAGGACCAGATGGATGATATTTTCGGCGATATCGTGGTCTCCCCAGGAAATGAATATCTTGGTGCCTTTGATTTTATAACAGTCTCCTTCCGGATAAGCCGTGGTACGAAGGGCCGCCAGATTGGAGCCGGCATTCGGTTCGGTGAGGCACATGGTGCCGGCCCATTGGCCGCTATACATCTTGGGTACATAGCGTTCTTTCAATTCTTCATCGGCAAAGCTTTCTATCAAGTGGGCCGCCCCGTGGGTCAGGCTGGGGGCCATGTTAAAGGCCTGAGCCGCCCCGTACATAAAATCATTGATTACGATCCGCATCATATGGGGGAACCCTTGACCGCCATAACGGGGACTCCGGGCTGCCGCAGTCCAGCCGTTTTCACCATAAAGCCGGAAGGCTTCTTTATATTCCGGGGCACAGCGGACCTGATTGTTTTCAAACCGGATTCCCCAGCGTTCGCCGATTTCCTGGAGGGGTTCGACCACCCCTTTGGCGAACTTGACGGCTTCGGTGACCAGCATATCCAGCGTTTCCTCGTCGAGCTCCCTATAACGATTAAGCCCGCAGAGGCTTCCATAGTTCAATTGATCTTTAAGGATAAAAAAAATGTCTTTTTCGTTGATTTTAAAGTGTCCCATACGGTGGGTTTAACTCCTGCAATTTTTTTCCGGCCTCGTGGCGCTCCCCCCCCTGGACATGAGGGTTTCTTTAGCCCCTCACTGGTCGAAGGATGAGACAGGCTAAAGGTGGGAGGGTTAACAGCAAAGATTGGCCATAAGAATGGAAGGGCACCGGTTCGGTGCGGAGGACCCCTAAGTTTCCCAGATTGCTCCCCCCATACCATTCGGAGTCGCTGTTGATTTCCTCATGGTAAGATGGGGCATAAGGAACTCCGAGGCGGTAGCCGAAGCGGGGGACCGGTGTCAGGTTGAAGGCCACCACCACCCAGCCTTCCTTGGACCGGCGAACAAAAGAAACCACCGACTGCTGCCAGTCTTGGCAGTCAATCCAGCGGAATCCCTCGGGTTGGTGGTCTTTTTCCCATAGGGCCGGTTCCTGTAAATACAACCTTCCCAGATCGGCCAGGAAGTGTTGTAAGCCTTTTCTCTCGGGATCTTCTCCCAAATGCCAGTCCAGGCTCTGATCGTGATCCCATTCCCGCTCCATGGCCAGTTCGGTGCCCATGAATAAAAGCTTTTTCCCTGGATGGGTGTACATATACCCAAGCAGGGTCCTTAGATTGGCGAATTTTTGCCAGGTATCCCCCGGCATTTTGGAAAGTAGCGAGCCTTTCCCGTGGACGATCTCATCGTGGGAAAGGGGCAGAATAAAATTCTCTGAAAAGGCATAGAGCATGGAGAAGGTCAACTGGTTGTGATGAAAACAGCGATGAATCGGATCTTTGGAGAAATAAAGGAGCGTATCGTGCATCCAGCCCATATTCCATTTAAAACCGAACCCCAGGCCTCCAAGATAGACCGGAGCCGTTACCCCGCCCCAGTCGGTGGACTCCTCGGCAACTGTAAAACACCCCGGAAAGAGGCCGTAGACCTTTTCATTCAAGGTTTTCAGGAAAGAGATGGCCTCTAAATTCTCCCGACCTCCATATTGGTTGGGAATCCATTCCCCTTCTTTGCGGCTGTAATCCAGATATATCATAGAGGCCACGGCATCCACCCGCAGGGCATCGATATGATACTGATCCAACCAGAACAGGGCATTGGCCATTAGAAAATTCCGGACCTCATTCCTCCCGAAGTTGAAGATCAGGGTGCCCCAATCCTGGTGTTCCCCTTTTCGGGGATCGGCATGTTCATAGAGGGCCGTGCCGTCAAACCAGCGCAGGCTGTAATCATCTTTGGGAAAATGGGCCGGGACCCAGTCCAGGATGACCCCAAGACCGGCCTGATGACAGGCATCCACCAGATACCGAAAATCATCCGGGGTCCCGTAGCGGCTGGTGGGGGCATAATAGCCGGTGACCTGATACCCCCAGGAACCTTCAAAGGGGTATTCGGACACCGGCATCAGCTCCAGGTGGGTAAATCCATAGCGTTTCATCTCGTCAATTAAATGGGGGGCCATCTCCCGGTAGGTCAAGGGCCGGTTTTCTTCTTCCGGGACCCGGAGAAACGAACCCAGGTGGCATTCATAAATGGCCATAGGAGAGGCGCGCCAGTTGATGCCGGGGCGTTTTTCCATCCAGAGGCCATCCCCCCACTGGTACCCTGAAAGGTCCCAGATCCGGGCACACATGGCCGGGGGAGCTTCCATGGAAAAGGCCAGGGGATCGGTCTTGATCCGGAGGAGCCCATCCTGAGTCTTGATCTCGAATTTATACAACATCCCGGGCCTCAGCCCCGGGACAAAGAGTTCCCAAATCCCGGAACTGCCCATAACCCGCATGGGAAAGAGCCGGCCGTCCCAGCGATTGAACTCCCCGAGGAGACTGACCCTCTTGGCATTAGGTGCCCAGATGGCGAAAGAAATCCCCGAGACCCCATCCATGGTCCGCAGATGAGCCCCGAGGGTTTCATAGAGTCTCAGGTGGCTGCCCTCATTAAAGAGGTGGAGATCCAGGTCTCCCAGGGTGGGGGGAAAACGGTAGGGGTCTTCGGTCTCCCAGAGATTGCCGTCAGGAAAGGTGAAACGAAAACGATAAGGAAATGGCCAGGAAAGGTCTTTCAGGTCGGCTTCAAAGATTCCCCCGGGGTGAATGCGGGACATGTCAACCGATTGGTTATTGAACAGCAGAGAGGCTTTCAAGGCATCGGGGTGAAATGCCCGGATGATGACCCCTTGCTTTTTCCCCTGTTGATAAGGATGTCCCCCTAAGATGCGGTGAGGATCATAGAATTCCCCTCTGGCCAGGGCATTGAGGTGTTCTCTCATCCCGCCTCCCAGCCGATGATTTCTGAGGGGAGATCGATTTCCCCGGCAAAGGCCTGATAGGATTCTCTATACTCAGGCCTGTCCTGGGGAAGATCACGACAGGCATCCAGAAAACTGTTTTGAATGTTCCAGAGACTAAGCGGGACATCATAACGGCTGCAGGTCCGGATCACTTTCAAAATGGCCCTGAAGAGACTGCTCGGATCAGGATATTCCCTTAAATGGGTTATGGCCCTTTCAATCCTCCTCTGGAGGCGTTTTTGGTTCTGCTCTTTTGTCAAGGGGTCTCCCAGTTCCTGGGAGCGATTGAAAAACTCTTCTAAACTTTTCAGTTGTTGCGCCGGTGAAAAGGCCTCATCCATCCCTTTTTCAAGGGCCAGATCCAGAATCAGGGTTAGGGCCATTGTGATGGGTTTTGGAAGGGTGACGCCCATATCGATCAGTTGTATCAGTGTCCTGGTATCCTCCCTGATCCAGTCCTCCAATAAACGGAGCTGGGTTTCCAGACCATCTTGAAGGAGGAGTTCAATCAGCTTTTGCCGTTCTTCTGAAAAGAGGTCTTTTAAGTAAAAACGCCGGGAGGCAGAGGTCTCTTTAACCCAATCGTAGACATCGCCCAGAGAGGCTGTCTTGTAGAGGTTAAGGATTTCCTTTTTAAAGGTTTCATATCCTTCGCTGGTCTGGAAAGGGTTCAAAAGGCATTGGAAATCCACTCCGCCAAAATGGAGGACGGAAAAAATCATCTCCTGTTCCTCCAGGGTGATGGTGGAAGAAACCTTACAACGGCCGACTGCCAGATGAGAACCGTTTTGAGTGAGAACCTCCTGGTCTCGATTGGTCAAGCGATAACAATAGACCCGGTCAGGGTGGTCTTTTTGGTAGATGGAACCGATGGCGGAGTGGGCTATGACTCGGGAAAGGTCCACAGTAAAGGGGCGGATTTTTACTTCCCAGATTTTTCCTCCATCCCCGAATTCTTTTAGATTGCTGGGGGCTTTTTTAAGGGTTGATAATAAAGGCGGTTCCAGGTCCCGGCCGAATTCTTTGGCCAGTTGAATCGACCGGCAGGCGTATTTCAAAATCTGGGTGGTTTCCAGGCCGCTGATCTCATCAAAGAACCAGCCGCAACTGGTAAACATCAGCAGGCCGTGGCGCTGCACCTCCAGGAGCTTGAGGGCGGCAATCCGGTCCTCCAGAGGCAGGGGCCGATTTTTACCCTGGTCATTAAAAAACCGGTCCAGGGTTTCCGGCGATCGATCCAAAAGGACTTGGATATAGGCGTCTCTGGCCTGCCAGGGGTCCTTCAGAAAAGAAGCCCCCTGATCTTCATAAAGAAGGTCCAGTTCATTTTTTAACTGGTCCAGCCCTTCCCTAAGGGGTGCCCGCCAGGCCTGCTGTTGTTGGGCCCCACCGAGACGGCAATCACAGTCGGCCCGCCAGCGTTCAATCCCGTGGATGCAGCTCCAGGAGGTGTTTTCATTGATTTCCACTTCAAATTGGGGCGGGTAGTGGGCCAGGAACCAGCCATAATTGGTCAACTGGATAGTGGGGTCCTGTTCCAATAAATGCAGGGCATAGGCCAGGGCCATATCTCCAAAGAGACGATGGTGGCCATAAGATTCCCCGTCAGTGGCGACATGGACCAACTGGGCTCCCGTTTCCTGGGGATCAAAACTGCCCATCAGCCGTTGAAAGAGGGTCTCCCCGTTCTGTAAGAGATTTTGAAAGGCAACGCCATGAGAAAGCCCTCCATCATAGAAAAAGAGGGTTATCTTCTCTCCATTTGGAAGACGACACCAGTAGGGACGCCGGGAATTGATGTTTCCCTGGGCGTCTGTCCATTGTTGTTCGCCGGGGGGACGAACGCGTTTAGCCGGATGGGGGGCCAGGATGGTAAATTGAAACCCCTCCTGCCGGAGGGCCTGGAGGGTTCTCAGATCAACCGCTGTCTCCGGCAGCCACATCCCCTCAGGTTGGCGACTGAATCGGCTTAAGAACTCGGCCTTGCCCCAGCGGATCTGGGTTAGAAGATCTCTATCTGTGGCCAGGGGAAGGATAGGATGATTATAGGGTTGGGCTAAGGCATTTCCATGGCCCTGACGAACTTTTTGTGACTGACGATCGGCTTGCTGGATACTTTTAAGAGTGATGCCGGCTTTTTCTTTCATCCAGGATAAAAGGGTAGGGCCGAAGTTAAAGCTGATCTTCTCGTAATTATTGCTGATCCGGGCTATTTCCCCCTGGTCGTTCATGATTCGGGAACGGGCGTTGGGGGCATAGCATTCAGCGGTAATTCTCTCATTCCAGTCATGATAAGGAGAGGCCCCTTCCTCTTTCTCAATGGCCTCCAACCAGGGGTTTTCCCGGGGTGGCTGATAAAAATGCCCATGAATACAGACGAATCGGTTGGTTTGGGGACTGGGTGTCATGGAAGGGACAAGGGGTCAGGGATGAGAAACGAAGGACGAGGGGCGAGCCTAACGAAAGCAAACATTACTAAATTAAACTCCCCCCTCGTCTTTTGTCCTTCATAAGCTTATTTGGTTTCGGACGTCCCAGCGGCAGAGGGCGCAGGAGAACTGGAAACGGAATCGCTGCTTTTTTCACTGCTCTTGTTGCTGCTCTCGGCGGGTTGGTCTTTTTTCGCGACGGGGGTCGAGTCCCCTTTGCGGGCATAATCGGTTACATACCAGCCGCTTCCCTTGAGGTGGAAACTGCTTTGAGAAATCATTTTCCGTAAACTTCCCCGGCATCGGGGGCATTCGGTCAGGGCCGGATCGGAAAATTTCTGCATGGCCTCGGTAACCTGGTTACATTGTTGACATTCGTACTCATAAATCGGCATTTAGAAAACCTCCTGTACACCATAGATACCATTTGTTGGGCAACGATGGCCCACATAGGAATCGAAAATAGGATTTAAATTAATACCCTTCAAGGATCTCAGGATCTGGTAGGTGGTTTGGTGAACCTTGCCTTCCTCAATTTCTTTTTCTTCCTGATCGACATCAAATCGTTGCATAAATTTCCTGAAACGTATGATATGGACCAGTTCATGGGTTAAAATATAGACCATCAGGGGAAACAACTCAATGCCGTCATTGCGATTGATTACCTTCAAGATGTTGTGATCCTGGAGGCAGATCCGGTAATAATCCCTTAGAGAATACATGGGAATGCGGTAAGGAACGGGATAGACGTACCGGGCTATCTGAGCCAAACCGTAAGGGGTAATTTCTTCCTCTTTCAATTGGACCAGATTGGATACCTCAAAGCCATATTTTTTCCAATTCCCGGTGGAAATATGGTAATGATTACAGGTAACGTCTTCTGAAATCTCCAGGGCCTTGTCAATCAAACGGATCTCTCCCGGAGCAAAATATTTAAACCCCTGCATAGGTCCCTTTACGTTGTAAGGTTATATAGATATATTAATTATTATTGGTGGGATGTCAAGATATTAAACCGCCATGCCCCGCATTTGGGGGCGTGGCACCACCATACGGTCGGCTATGCCGACCTAAAGGGAGGCTTCCCTTCGGAAGCCGGGACATGAAAATAGGTACAGGTTGATCAAGACTCAAATCCTATTTTCGTATTAAACCGCCATGCCCCGCCTTTGGGGGCGTGGCACCACCAGACATGAAAATAGAATGGAGCCAACGTTACCTCTTAAACCCTATTTACGTACTAAGCAACCATGGTGCCGTCAATGATTCAAAACCAATTTATTCCAAACCCTTATGGTAATAGGGTCCAGCTTCTGTTGGAAGCATTAAAAAAAAGATCCCTGACTGGAATTATGGTCTTTAAACCCGAGAACCGGCGCTATCTGAGTGGATTCAAGCCGACGGATCCCCAGCTCAATGAATCCTCCGGATTTCTCATTATCGGAGAGGGTCAAGCCATATTGGGTACCGACCCCCGCTTCGAAGGGGAGGCCCAAAAGCAGGCCAAGGGATTTTATCCTTTTATTTACCGGAGGGGTTTGGAGGCCTCCTGGCCGGAAATCGAAGGCCGGCTTAAAAAGTTTAGCCGGCCGGCCTTTGAAGGGCAGTCGGTGACCTTCCATACCTATCGGCGATTAAAGAAGCTGCTTCGCTCCAGCAACGGTTCCATTTCTTTCCGGCCTACGTATCAGATGGTGGAAGAATTGCGGGCCCGGAAAGAAAAGCGCGAAATTGAGGCTATCACCCGGTCCCTGAAGATAACAGAAGAGGTGTTTTCCGTGATCAAAAAGGCCTTGCGGCCGGGAAAAACAGAAAAGGAAATCGCCTGGGAGCTCAAAAAAATGATCCACCGGAAAGGGGGAGAGGATCTGGCTTTTGAGCCGATTGTCGCCTCCGGCCCCAATGCCGCCCTGCCGCATGCTGAACCTTCGGAGCGGGAGATCCGCCAGGGGGAACCGATCTTGTTCGACTTCGGCAGCAAATGGAAAGGCTATTGTTCGGATTTTTCGCGGACCGTTTTTCTGGGACCCCCGAACGACCGTTTTAAGGAGGTCTATAGGTTGGTCCGACAGGCCCAAGTCCGGGCTGAAAAAGGGATCAGGGCCGGACTGACCACTGTTGAGGCCGATGCCCTGGCCCGTTCAGTTATAGAAAAAAGCGGCTATGGGAAATTTTTTAAACATTCCCTGGGACATGGGGTGGGGTTGGCCACCCATGAATTGCCCGGCATCGGTCCGGTTAAGGCCGCCCCCTTGTGCCCCGGCATGGTCGTTACTATTGAGCCCGGCATTTATCTGCCCGGCTGGGGAGGGGTCCGGTTGGAAGACATGGTGGTGATACAAAAAAAAGGAGTCAGGTGCTTAAATCAGGATCAAAATTTTTACACCTTCAACTGAGCTGATAAAAATGGAGGATTTTCATGTTATTTGAAAATGGGGCCGGGGAAGAGGCCCTGGCCTATCGGAGAAAATATCGTGGAGTAATCGGCATTGCTTCCAAGATACCCATTAAAGATGCCAAAATCTTAAGTTTGGTTTATACCCCGGGAGTTGCCGCCCCCTGTCTGGAGATTGCCAAAGATTCGGTGGCCTCTTTTACCCTTTCCTGTCGAGGCAATACCATTGGAATTCTGACCGATGGGTCCGGATTATTTCGATTGGGTCAGGCCGGTCCGGAGGCAGCCCTCCCGGTCATGGAGGGCAAGGCCGTCATCTTAAAAACCTTTGCCGGGGTGGATGCCATTCCGATATGCCTTCGTACCAGGGATGAATATGAATTTATTGATACCGCCTTGGCCCTGGTTCCGACTTTCGGGGCCTTTTGTCTGGAGGACATCGCCAGTCCCCATAGTTTTACCATCACCGATCACCTCGAACGGGGGGCCAATATCCCGGTTTTTAACAATCACGGTTTGGGTGTGGCCATTCCAGTCCTGGCGGCCTGTATTAATTCTATGAAGATTGTCGGCAAAGACCTCCTTCAGGCCCGGGTGGTTGTCAACGGGGCCGGTATGGCCGGATTGGCCAGTGCCGACCTGTTGGTTAAATATGGTATAAAAGAGGTTATCGTTTGCGACCGGTATGGGGCCCTGTACAAATATCGACCCAGGGGGATGAGTTGGGCCAAGTGGGAGATCGTTAAAAAAACCAACCCGGATAATTTTACCGGGACGTTGGAAGAGGCCTTAAAAGGGGCTGATGTCTTTATTGGACTGTCTGTCGGGGGAGCTTTGAAACCGGCTATGATCCGTTCTATGGCTAAAGACCCGGTCGTCTTTGCCCTGGCCATCCCAACACCCGAGATTATGCCTGAAGAGGCCCGGGAAGCCGGTGCCCGGGTCATGGTGTTTAACCGGGCTGATTTTCCCAACCAGTCCGATGTGGCTATGGTCTTCCCGGGCTTCTTTCGGGGAGTCATCGACAGTCATGCCAGTAACATCAATGACCCCATGGCCTTTGCCGCCGCCCAGGCCCTGGCTGATTGTGTCTCTCCCCGGGAATTATCCCCCGATTATGTTATGCCGAAAATATTCGATTTCCAGGTCGCCCCCCGGATAGCCGAGGCCGTAGCCCGGGCCGCTATTGAAACCGGTGAGGCAAGAGGCGAGGTGGATCCAATCCAAATTGCCGAGCAGACCCGCCGCTACGTTTATGAAGGACATTGGCCGGTTCCTCCTCCCTCCGGGGAAAAACAATCCTTACAAGAAGAATCCATAGAACTCCATCGCCGTTACCAGGGGGTGCTGCAGATAAAAAATAAAATCGTTATCCGCGACAATTATATCCTGAGCCAGTTTTATCTTCCTCCCCTGGCGGAAAAGCCGGCCCGTCTGATCCGGGAGAACCCCGAGTTGGCCTATGAACTTACTGCCAAGGGAAACCTGGTGGCCATTGTTACCGACGGCAGCGCCGTCCTCGGCCTGGGCAATATCGGGGCCCGGGCGGCCATGCCGGTGATGGAAGGGAAGGCGATCCTTTTCCAGACCTTTGGCGGCGTAGAGGCCTTTCCTATTTGTCTGGGTACCCAGGAAGCCGATGAGATTATCGAAATCGTAAAAAGGATGGAGGCCACTTTTGGGGGGATCAATCTGGAGGATATTTCTGCTCCCCGTTGTTTTTATATCGAAAGACGGCTCAGGGAAGAAATGAATATCCCTGTTTTTCACGACGATCAGCATGGGACGGCTATTGTGGTAACTGCGGGATTGCTGAACGCCGTTAAGATTTCCAATCGAAAACTGGAAGAGATTCAGGTCGTCATAAATGGGGCCGGAGCAGCGGCCATTGCCGTCAGTAAGCTGTTGTTGGAAACCGGGGTTCAGCAGATCATTCTCTGCGATACCCAGGGGGCCATTTATGCCGGTCGAACCGAAGGGATGAACTGGATTAAAAACGAAATGGCGGAACAGACCAATCCCGAACAAAAGAAAGGGTCTCTGAACCAGGTCATTCGCGGGGCTGATGTCTTTATCGGCCTTTCGGTAGCGGGTGCCCTGACTCAAGAGATGGTCCGTTCCATGGCTAAAGACCCGGTCATCTTCGCCCTGGCCAACCCGACCCCGGAAATCCATCCGGACTTAGCCAAAGAGGCCGGGGCCTTGATCGTGGCAACCGGCCGATCGGATTTTCCCAATCAGGTCAATAATTCCTTGGTCTTTCCGGGAGTATTCCGGGGTGCCCTGGATGTCAGGGCCCGTTCAATCAATGGACCGATGAAAATAGCCGCTGCCCATGCTATCGCCGACTTGATTACCGAAAAGGAATTAAGACCAAATCACATTGTTCCCAGAAGTATGGATTTTAATGTCCCGCCGGCAGTAGCAGCGGCCGTGGCTCGAAGCGCCATTGAAACCGGCGTGGCCAAAATCGAGATGGACCCGGAACTGGTTGCCCAGCGAACCCGGACCATGATTTATGAAGGGGAATTGGGATACTACAAAGGTGGCGAATTATCCATGGAAAGTGCCAGATGATAGGGATTCGAGGGGTCAAGGACCCAAGGATTCAAGCCGCTCGGCTTGACCCCTTGAATCCTGGAATCCTATTTTGTTTTAAACGATCTTATTGATAGGCTGAAGTTAATCCTGTAAAGAGAACATATCCAGGTAAGCAATTCATATTATTCCAGATCAAAATAGCTGTTGATAATTTTCCATAATTTTGATAAGTTAACAAATGAAAGGGAAACGTTAACAAAACCAAGCCCCTTCTTATTCCTCAAGAAGCTCATTATTGCTCATCCGGAAAAGATGTTTTCGGATGAGGCCATCAGAGATCAGCTTTTAGCAAAAAGGCTCAAAAATAGCCTCTTAAGCTGACGGCTGTCTGTTCCATCCGGAAATCGGGAGTTTCCGAATGGAAACGAATTTAGATCACTCAAAAGGAGTTATTTAATGGCCAATAAATCAAAAGCCACTTTCAGAAAAATGGAAAAAGAAAAGGCCCGGCAGGCCAAGCAGAAAGAAAAGGAAGTTCGCCGCCTTCAGGCCAAAACACAAATCAGCGAATCAGGTCCGAGAACCAGTGATGAAGACCCGGACATAGCGGGTATCCGGCCCGGACCTCAGCCCCTGCCTGAACAGTGGAACGATGTAAAGAAAGAATAAGGAAAAAGTTCCTTCCCCGGCACAACCCATCAGGTTTTATCGATCACAGACCACTGGCCCTTTAGCACTTGCCCACTGATTCCCCGTTCCGGAAAGCCGGTCCGCGCCTCCTGCTGACCACTGATGTGGCTGGGCGCGGACTTGAGGTCATAATGAAAACGACGCTAAAGACGGCAGAATTAATAGTTGACGTTAAATCCCTTCAGGTTTGGTCAGTTCCTCTTTTTCTCTTATCATAGCTTCCTTGCCGGCATCAAAGGCCGAGGAGAGGACCCCCCTTTTTTGTTCCACAAACTCTTTCCCTTTTTCTATAAACGTAGCGGCCTTTTCTTTCCAGTCTTCGGAGAGATGGCCTGATTTTTCCTTAACCTCTTCAGCCAAGTCCTTTAGCTTTTCCCGGGATTTATTTCCTTCCCAGGGGGCATAGAGGATTGCCAGGGCGGCTCCAACTACCCCGCCTAAGATAAAAGATAGAACTAAAGCACTCCCCGCACAACCTTTCTCCTCTGCCATGTCATTTGCCTCCTTTTCCCTTTGGTTTAAAAAGTGTTTTTCCGGCGGTCTTGACTCCCACCGCCAGGCCGGCCAGGTTCACAAGGGTTGGAGTGACCCCACTGTTAATGACCCGGTTGATAACGGTAAAGATTCGGGCCGATTCCCTTAAGGTCAGGAAAAGGGCCTCCATTTGGTTTAATCGTTCTTGGGTCTGATTCAGAATGTGATTAATACTTTCCGAGGTTTCCTTCAGATTCCGAACCAGAGGGATGATCTCCTTCTCCAGGGAATTCAATATGCCTCCCAGGTTTCGTAGCGTCCTGTTAACCTGTGTCAGGGTCCTGATAAGGAAAAAGGCCGCTGCTGCCGCTATGACCAAGAACCCCCAGCCTATCCAGTTCCAATTTAAATCCAAAAGGATTCCCCCCTTTCTTAATTAGGGTAAACTATTTGGTAAGGTTACCATTTTTTCTTGACAATGGCAATGGGTTTAGTACGTAAATAACTTTTGTTCACCCCCACCCTTGCCCTCCCCCCTCTGAGGGTGTGGGAGGGGGGGATTTTCATCCTTCGTGGCGCCCCCCTGGGGCATGAGGGCTTAATAGGTTAATGATCCGACGAAGGAATACTAATGCACCCCCTTTTTTCTCAGATTGAGGCTTTTTTGTTCGATTTCGATGGAACCTTGGCTCGGCTCAATATCGACTTCAAGGCCCTGAGGAGAGAAATCCTGGCCCTGGCGGCCTCCTTTGGTCTGGAAGATCCCCTCCTGCCTGGTCCCCCTTATCTTTTGGAATTGACCCTGGCTTTGAAAGAAGAACTAAAAGGCCGGAAGGGCGTTTCGGCAGAGGATTTTTATGCTCAGGCTATGAGGCTCATTGAAAAAAGAGAATGGGAAGCCGCTTGTCCAGAAAACCTCTTCCCGTCGACGCGAATGGTCCTGAAAGGGTTACATGAAAAGGGATTTAGGATTGCGGTCCTGACCAGAAATTCCGGGAAATCCGTTTACCGGGTTTTCCCTGATTTAGATCAAACCATCGAGGTCTTTTTACCCCGAGAAAAGGTGTTGAGACCCAAGCCGGATCCGGGCCATCTCCGAGAGGCCATGGAATTGTTGAAGGTTCTTCCTCAAAACACGGTCATGGTGGGAGACCACCCCATAGATATCCTTTCCGGGAAAAAGGCCGGCACCTCTACCATCGGGGTCCTCAGCGGCCGGATTCAGGAAACAGAAATGCGAGCCGCCGGGGCCGACTTGGTGCTGGCCGATATCGGCTCTATCTTGGATCTTTTAAAGGATTAACAACGGGTACGGCAACTTTTCCCTTTTCAACGTATTTCGCGACTGTTTGGCAAGCTCCCAACCCAGAAGGTCAGGCCTGGGGATCATCAAGGGGACCATTAATGGGTGGTCTGGGATGGGAATAGACTTTCCGCACACAGGGCCGGGTTCATGGCCTGGGCTGGATTGAAGTCCTGATGCCTCCATTTCGGGGCCTGTTTTAATTCCAAGGCCATTCGGGCCAGGACCGGGGCGGTATGCCAGGCCGGAATCACCGTGGTTCTGAACTCTCCCGGGACCTGGCCGGAGAGAATAAACTCCATGGATTTTTTGATTTCCGGAATAGAGATTTTTACCCCGGCACACTGTCGATACGATTCTTGATCCAAAGGCCCTTTGATATCCATGGCCAAATAGTCGACCAATTGTTGGGAAATCAAGGTCTGCAGCACCTCCGGCCTGGTTCCATTGGTATCCAATTTAACTGATAATCCCAAACGATGAATCCCATCCAGCAGGTCCGGCAGATCGGGATGCAGGGTGGGTTCGCCGCCGGTGATGCACACCCCGTCCAGCCAGTTTCGCAAGGTCAATAATTTTTTTTGAATAGTGTCCCAGGGATAGGAGTATAGTGATTCCGGGTGAAGGACCAGTTCCTGGTTATGGCAAAAAGGGCAGCGCAGATTACAGGAGGGCAGGAAAAGGACCGCACAGATTTTTCCGGGCCAGTCTACAAAAGAGGTTTCAATAAACCCTTTAATTTCCATACTGATGGCTTAAGTATTTTTTAATCGGAATAGCGCCGACAACGGCTGTGCTGTCATCCAGGATCAAGATAGGCAATTCTTTTTGAGCCACTTCAACCAATTCGTGCCAGGCCAGATGAGCCAGGGCATCGGCATTGTTTTCTCCCAGCATTTCTTCCTGAATGCCGAGGGAAAGAAGATTGAAGTGATCTTTGATGTAATGGCATTTCTGGCAATCCGCTTTGGTAAATAACGTCATGAGCAACCTCCTTTATGAAGTGAGCGTGGGAGAAGGGTTAATACCAACATAACGGTTCAGGGTTTAAGGTCCAAGGTGAAAGGTTTAAGAAAAACCCAAATTCAATCAGAGCCGTGGGGTCTTTGAGGTTCATTTTCGCGCTTCCAATTTCGAATTTGCTAATCCTTAACTCAGGATCTAATCTCTTTTACTCCCGGAGCGATGGTCTCGGTTTTGGGGAAATAGGGGGTGTTCCGATAGCGATCTTTGAGCTCCCCCAGTTTTCCTTTGTTCCAACTGGAGACCTTGGTGAAATATCCGGTAATGCGGGTAATCCCATCCACCTCCGGGGATTGGCAATAGGAGCAGTTTTTAAGCAGACCCCGGGAGGTTTGACCGCAAGCCCGGCAGGTAGTAAATTCCGGAGAAAAGGCAATCTGATCGTTTTTGGTCAGTTTGAAGGTCTTAACAATAAAATTGGCCAAGGATTCTTTGTGAGGCCTTGATTCCCCGATCCATATATGGGTCAGGGCCCCGGCCTCAATCAGGGGATGGAAGAGACCCTCGTACCGGACTCGATCAATCGGGTTCAGGCGCATGGAAACATTAAAAAGGGTGGAATTGGTATAATAGACTTCTCCCTCATCTTTTTGTCCCTTGATCACCCGGCCGGCCTGGTCTGGATATTTTTGAAGATCCAGTTTGGCAAACCGATAGGCCGTACTTTCCGCCGGGGTTTGTTCCAGGACAAAGCGCAGGCCATATTTTTGGCTGAATCGATCGGCAACCAGTTTCATGTGGGCAATCACTTTGAGTCCGAATTTTATGGCTTTATTGGATTCATGAAGCTCATCTCCCGTGTGGAACTGAACCAGCTCATTCAAACCCACCATGCCGATCAGGTAGGTCGCCCGCTCCATACGCAGATAGGGACTTCCATCCCGTTCCATGGTCAATAGCGACAAGGGGCCCTTTTCCCCGAGGGCCAGGAGTTTCTGGATAAAGGCCTTTTTTTGCAAATGGGCCTCGACGGCCAATTCTACACTTTCCGCCAGTTTGGCAAAAAGGGTGGTGTCGTCCCCCTCGGCCTGGTAGGCCAGGCGAGGAAAATTAATGGTCACGTTTTGTAAGGCGCAATACCGCATCTTCCAGGGCTCATGAGCATCCAAAAGATCCTGGGCCTCGAGTTTAAAGCTTAAGCGGCAACACTCGGAGATCTTGGCTGTTTGGCCCCGATCGAAAACAAAGTAGGTGTTTCCTTTCAGACTGGCTACATCACAAATATGATCCAAAAACTCCTGGTGACCCGGGGTCTGAAAAAATTTTTCGGTGATATGGACCAGAGGTTTGGGGAAGAAAAATGGTCGACCGGCCCCGTCGCCCTCCTTGAAAACGTCGAATAAAAGCCAGACAAATTTTTGGGCCAGGGGGAGATAGTCCAGATAGGTTTTACCGGTGTACTCCCCTCCAGGACCTATGGCCGGGACCCCTTCGAAATGCCGGGGGACTTCCCAATAGAGATTGATGTCCGTAAAAATAGCCTGACCGCCCCGGGCTACGGCCTGTTGCGAGAATTCAAAGATCATCATCTGGGCCAGTTGTTTGATCTCCCGGTCCGTAAGTCCTTCCAGGTAAGGGGCAAAAAAAAGATTGACCGCATCCCAGCCGATGGCCCCGGCAAAGTGGCTTTGCAGGGCAGCGGCAAATTTAACCATATGGGCCAGCAAGACCTCGGGGTGTTTGGCCGGTTTGGCCATAGACAGGGCATTGGGGAGATTTAAGCCGAATTTTTTAATGTATTCCAGGGACTGTCCGGAACAATAGGGCCGGTCAATAAAACCCAGGTCGTGGAGATGAATATCCCCTCTCATGTGGGCATCACCGACCTGGGAAGAAAAAACGTTCAGTAAGGCGTATTCTTTTTTAATCCCTTCGGCCAGGGTCAGGTTGGTCGCCTCCGGGCCGTGAGGGACGTTGGCATTTTCTTTATTGGGATGGACGATCATCTGGTCTACGTCATAGAGGGGGACCCCTAAGCGGGTATGCATGACCCTGGCCTTCTCCAGGCCGCGTTCGATCAGTTTGGAGTCGACCAGTTCCCGGATTAACGGTGCGGTCACCATGGAGATCTTGGTGGAAAAGATAAAGCCTTCCACTTCTTTACTGATGGCCTCGGCCGTGTCCAGATCGACAAAGGTTTCACGGACCAGGGCATCTACGATCCGCCGACGGTCCCAGGTAACCAGGTCTTCATTGGAAGTACGAACAAAAAGGGCCAGATCGGTGGTTTCTTTGACTTCCGCTCCCCGTGGTTCCTGAGGCAATTCAACTATCGTACCCATGTCCTTGGTCCTTCCTCCCCATCGGTTTATAATCCCTTATCTTGTATGATCGGAAGGTTAAAGTACAATATATGGTATGTCAAGAAAAAAATAAAGGGCCGGAAGACCTATCGTCTAAGCCCTTTTAATCAGAAGGATTTTGGTTGAATTTTTTAGAGGGGGGTTAACCAGGATCGGGTGCGGTCTTTTAATCCTTATCCTTTTAATCGTCCCAGGGCAATCAGTTCCTGTCGCAGTCGTTCCCGATTGCCCGGACGCATGGGTACCAGAGGAAGTCGTGGGGGCCCAGCCGGGAGTCCCATCATCTTCAAGGCCTCTTTTATCGGAACAGGGTTGGTTTCTATAAACAACGTCTTTACTAAGGGCAGGGTCTTATAGTGAATCTCCAGGGCCTCGACCCCCTTCCCCTCTTTCATCAGCCGGCACATGTCGGTATATTCCCGGCCGATGACATTTCCAACAGCACAGATAACCCCATCTCCTCCCAGGGCCATTAAGGAATAGGTTAAGGCATCTTCGCCGGAAAGGACGTAAAAGGTCTTGCCCTTCCTTTTGGTCCCGGCGATAATGTCCATGGTTTGGGTTATGTCCCCGCAGGCATCTTTCAGTCCGATAATATTATCTATTTCGGAAAGTGTGATCAGCGTTTGAGGATCGATGTTTTTTCCCGTCCGCCCCGGGATATTGTAGATCAAAATGGGCAACTTGGTATTTTTGGCAATGGCCTCAAAGTGGGCCAGCATCCCATCCATGGTCGGTTTATTATAATAAGGCCCCACTTGGAGGGTGGCGTCGGCCCCCACCTCTTCGGCATGTTTGGTCATTTTAATCGCTTCCTGAGTACTATTGGACCCGGTCCCGGCAATCACCGGGACCCTTCCCCGGGCCTCTTTGACGGTAATCTCAATGACCTTGTTGTGCTCTTCGTGGTCAAGGGTCGGGGACTCACCGGTGGTTCCACAAGGGACCAATCCGTCCACTTTTTCTTCTTCGATCAGGTAATTGATCAGCCGGCGAAGGCCATCTATATCTAAAGAGAAATCATCTTTAAACGGGGTGACCAAGGGAATATGGCATCCAGAAAAATCTCTTATTTCCATAACATACCTCCAAATTACCTGTTGGTTTTTGCCTTCCTGGAAAGGAAGAAAGAAATAATTGGGGACAGTTTATCGGCCCAGGTCGGGTGGCCGGCCAGGGCTTTTAGTGTTTATTTTGAAGGTAACCATAACCTGAAATCCTTACTTTGTCAATATTTTTAGCAAGTTTAAAACCTATTGCAAAAAGGAAATGAATAAATTAAACTGACCATTGATGATTCCTCAAAAGACCGGGAGTGCCAATCCCGATCAGGTTCCAGAGATCAAACGATCGGCAGCTCAACCTGTCTGAATAGACCAGGCGGCCCGGTAAAAACACTATCAAGGCAAGGAGACCGAAATGAGGGCTCTTTTCAAGATCATCCTTATCGGTATCATCTCTCTGTTTTCTTGGGGATGTACCCTCACCCAAACCCTCGACTTGAGCTATTCCCCGGGTAAGGTCCTTCCAATCCTTCCCGGAAAAGTAAAGATAGCCGTCATCCCCTTTGAGGATGCTACCTGGAACGGCCAGGAAAGTTCCAATTGGGTGGGGCAGGCCAATTTGTACGGGAGAAGATTACTTAGTCCCTATACCATCTCCTATTTGGTCACCCGGGGAGTGAAAAATGAGATGGCGGCTTATGGCTTTCAACTCAGCAGCGATGAAATTTATTCCATCCAGATCAATAGAAAAGACATCAAATCGTTACTCAGAAAGATTTCTCATATTCAGGTGGACTTCCTGGTAGGGGGAACGATTAATCATTTTTTCGTTCAGCAGGTGGGCCGATTTATAGCCGAAGTAGAAATCGAGGCTTACCTGATTCGTCCTCCCCAGGGTGAATTTGTCTGGATCAAAAAGATCGGACACCGGGAGGTCCGAATTCCTTTTACGCCGGAAGATTTTTCTCCCCAAAGCCAGGAGATCTTGAACAACCTGTTGGATAAGACCTTGAAAGATCTTTTCCGAAATTCTGATTTTAGGTTATATACCCTGAGTGAGAAAAAAGAATAGCCGGGGAAGCGCCTCTTACTGGGCAAACTAATGGAAACCAGGGTTAGACAGATTATCCATCTGGATATGGATGCCTTTTACGCCTCGGTCGAGATGCTCGATGACCCGACCATTAAGGGCAAACCGGTTATTGTGGGAGGTCCCAGACAAAGGGGTGTGGTCTCGGCCGCCTCTTATGAGGCTCGAAAATTCGGGGTTCATTCGGCCTTGCCCATGGTTACAGCCATGCACCTATGCCCCCAGGGAATCTTTTTGCCGGTACGGATGGCCCGATATAAAGAGGTCTCCGATCAGATCTTTGAGATTTTTCTTCGCTACACGCCTCTGGTGGAGCCTCTTTCCCTTGATGAGGCCTTCCTGGATGTAAGCGCCTCTCTAAAGCTCTTTGGTCCGGCGGAAGAGATCGCCGGACAGATTAAAAAAATGGTCCGAGAAGAAATCGGGTTGACGGTCTCAGCCGGTGTCGCACCCTCTAAATTAGTGGCCAAGATTGCCTCCGACCTGAATAAACCTGACGGTCTGACCATTGTGCCCAAAGGGGAAGTACGTCAGTTTCTGGATCCCCTTCCTATTGAAAAGCTCTGGGGGGTTGGAAAGGTGACCCAAAAGGACCTTTCCCTGTTGCATGTTAAAACAATTGGAGATTTGGGTCGGCTGCCCAAAGATCTTTTGCAGAGGAGATTCGGCCAACAAGGGCTGCAACTGTTTTTTCTTGCCAAGGGGATCGATGATCGGAAGGTACAACCGGACAGAAAGATAAAATCCATCGGCCGTGAGGAGACCTTTGGAAAAGATATTCTGGACCATGAAAGGGCCAGAAAAGAAATCCTGCTTTTAAGCCAACGGGTTGCTAAACGACTAAGAAGGCATGGAGTGGGTGGACGGACCATTTCACTTAAGCTGACCTATAATAATTTTTCCCGGATTACCCGTTCGCTGACCCTGCCGGCGGCCACGGATGACGGCCGAAAAGTGTATCATGTTTGCCTGGACCTTTTGGAAAAGACCGAGATCGGCAAGCGGCCCATCCGACTCCTGGGGATTTACCTTTCCCAGTTAGCCAAACCAGGAGAAGGCCAATTGTCATTGTTCGATCCGAATGATGAATTGACTAAAGGGAGCCAGCTTAACCGAGCCTTGGATACGATTCAGGATAAATATGGGGATCAGGCCATTCGTCCGGGGACCCTCCTGGAGATTTAGAATCTTTCGCCTTGGAACCCTTTCCCTCCAAAAAACTCCTCAACTGGTTTAAAAAAAATCAAAGAGATCTGCCTTGGCGAACCGGGCGAACCCCTTACTCGACCTGGATCTCGGAAATTATGCTTCAACAGACTCAGGTTCAACAAGTTGAACCCTATTTCAGCCGCTTCCTGGACCAGTTTCCGGATATGCCGACCCTGGCCAAAGCCCCTTTGGAAAGAGTCCTTAAGGCCTGGGAAGGAATGGGCTATTATAGCCGGGCCCGCCATCTCCATCAGACAGCCCAAATGTTGGCCGGCCGATTTAAGGGGAACATCCCTACCCGATTTGAAGAACTCCTTAAACTGCCCGGCATTGGACGATCGACCGCCGGCGCCATCCTCAGCCTGGCCTTTGGTCAATCCTGGCCGGTCCTGGATGGGAATATTCGGCGGGTATTAATCCGGTTTTTTTATATCAACCGGGATCCCGGGCAAAGGGAAGTCATTAATCAACTCTGGGAGGTTGCTTCCCAGATACTTCCCTCTAAAAACGCCGGCCGGTTCAATGAGGCTTTGATGGAATTGGGGGCCGTAATCTGTACCCCCAAAAATCCGGATTGTATCCCTTGTCCTCTTCAAAGAGGCTGCCGCGGTTATCGCTCCGGCCGGCCGGCCGCTCTTCCCATTAAAGGCCCCAAAAAACGGATTCCCCATTTTGATGTCACAGCGGCGGTAATCAGGAAGGGCAAAAAAATTTTGATAACCCAACGACCGACAAAAGGGTTATTGGGCGGACTGTGGGAATTTCCCGGAGGTAAACAAGAGCCCTCTGAGTCTCTTGAACAATGTTTAAAAAGGGAAATCCGGGAAGAATTGAAAATTGAAATCGAGGTCGGGGAGTGTTTTATCAAGGTCCCCCATGCCTACAGTCATTTCCGAATCACGTTGCATTGTTTTTTCTGCCGTCACTTGAAGGGTCGCATTACACCCCTGGGGGTCAGGGATTATCGCTGGGTGTATCCAGAGGAGCTGGATCGCTTCCCCTTCCCCCGGGCTGATCAGAAAGTAATTGAATTTTTAAAGGAGAAGGTATGGGAAAACTGATCATTACGGTTGGAATAACCGGATCTCGAATAACCCGTCACCAGACCCCCCATATCCCGGTGACTCCCGCAGAAATCGCCCAATCGGGAATCGAGGCCTGGAGGTCCGGGGCTGCCGTCCTCCATATTCATGTCAGGGATCCCAAGACCCAATTGGGAACCCAGGACTTGGCCATCTTTAAGGAAGTAGTTGAGCGGATTCGGAATCAGACCGACGCCATTTTGTGCTTAACCACCAGCGGAATTCCAGGCCGTAATCTGCCTATTGAAGATCGGCTTCAACCGCTGGCCTTGAACCCCGAACTGGTTTCTTTTGATGCCGGATCCGTCAACCTGGGGCCGAATGTTTTTCTAAATCCTCCGGATTTTTTAGATGCCCTGGCCAAGGCCACCCTGGCCAAAGGAATCAAACCGGAACTGGAGGTCTTTGAAGTCGGGATGGTCTATACCTGCAACCGGTATCTGGATAAGGGGCTTCTTAAGCCCCCCCTTCATTTTCAATTTGTCCTGGGGACTCAAGGCGGGATGCCGGCCACCCCGAAATCCCTTATTCACCTGACTGAGATTATACCCCGGGGAGCCACCTGGTCGGTCATAGGCGTTGGGGCCGGTCAGCTTTCCATGGCGGTTATGGGGATGATAATGGAGGGGCACGTCCGGGTTGGATTGGAAGATAATATTTACTATTCCAAAGGCGTCTTGGCCGAGAGCAACGCCCAGTTGGTCGAAAGAGTGGTTCGCATCGCCAAAGAATTCGACAGGGAAGTGGCGACCCCCTCTGAGGCCCGAAAGATCCTGAGTCTGCCGACTTATTAACCGTCTCATTTTAATATTGACCCGGTGGGGCTGTATTTTCTTCCGTCTGTGGCTTTCGGGCTGGTCTTTTCTTCGGACTTATCCACGGGGGATGCCTTACCCCCTCCGCATTCTCGCCCGCTAAAAATCAGCGGCCGAGTCCCGCCTGCGGCGGGATTTCCCCCGTTAATAAGTCCGGGAAAGACGGCGCCCTTTCGCCAATGACTCCAGAAAAAACAGCCCCACCTGCCTGGTTAGAAAAATTACTATTATGAGACGGTTAATAACGTTATCGGGAATTTTTTCATATCCATTTCT
>JAZDOU010000009.1:0-14634 GCA_043798385.1 Pseudomonadota bacterium | reverse complement strand
AATTTATGGAGAAGGTCTTTGGGGAAAGGAGACCGGTCTTCTTCCGGGGCCATCCCCAGGGAGGTGGTATTGATCAGGCAGTCGGCTTCGATCGTCTCCTTTTCATCCGGAGATAAAAAGGGACAGGCGAATTCATCGGCCAGGGCCGCTGCTTTAGAAATGGTCCGGTTCAATATGACGGGAAGTCCCCCTTCCTGGATCAGGCCATAAAGGACCCCCCGGGCCGCTCCCCCGGCCCCGAGGACTGCAAATCTCTTTCCCCTGATTTCCATCACTTCTTTCAAAGCCAGGATAATCCCGAGCCAGTCGGTGTTGTAGCCCTTGAGTTTCCCCTGATGATTCCAGATAGTATTGACCGCCCTGATCTTTTGGGCACTCTCCTCTAATTCGTCCAGGTAATAGCTGACCTCGCTCTTAAATGGCAGGGTGACACTTACTCCTCGAATATCCAATCCCCTGATCCCCTGGACGGCCCCTTTCAGGTCTTGGACACAAAAGGGAACGTAGCGGGCTTTGAGATTCATCCGGTCCAGGGCGGCCTGGTGCATCAGGGGGGATAAACTGTGGGCAACGGGGTTGCCGAAGACGGCAAACAGGTTTAAATTGGAAGCTGACATGATTAGTAAATCTTTCCCAAGGCCTTTCCAGGTTTGTAAAAAAGCCCCTTCCCCGTTGGGACCTTTTTAAGTCCTTTCGTTTGGTGATATCCTTTCAGCGGCCAAGAAGCTTTACCTTTCAGACCTCAGGATTCAGATCCAATAGTCTGAAAACCTGCTTCAACTCCTTGACGGTCATCTGACCTGAGGCCGATTCCATCCCCTTAGTCCAGGAAGCATATGTCAGACAGGAACCAAGCCCAGGGGCCATGATCCGGCTCAACCTTCCTTTTTCCCCCATACAAAAGGCGATTACTTTTAACCCCTTTTTTCGGGCATACGGGATGAGTCCCAGGACCCTGAGGTTGTCCGCCACCTCTCTGGCATAGGGGACTATTTTGACAATATCGGCACCGGCCTGCTTCCCCTCTTCCAGTTTTTTTTTCAGGTCTCTAAGACCAGGGGTCTTTTCGTGATTATGATAAGACAGGATCAATCGGGTGTCTGTCTGAAGGGTTTTAATCTTTTCCTTCAATTCAGCTATCAAAGGGGCCCCAGTCCTCATCTCCAAGTCCACATAATCCGCCCCCAGGGCCGCAGCCTCCATCAAAAGGGCCACCCTTTCCGTCTCCCCTCCGGTAAAGAAGCCCCCTTCCTCCCTGGAACGATTGGTGATCAGGATTTCCCCTTTTTTATGGGCCAGCAGTCTCTTGACATTAACCCTCCGGATGCCGTCAATCCGCAGTTCCAAAATATGATCCGCTCCAATCCCCTGGTTCATTTTATTCAGGGCTTCCTGATTGCTCTTGGCCAGGATAGAGACACAGATTCGGGGAAAGGAAACACTTCCCATGGTTAAAGACTCTCTCCACAGGGATAAGAACCCAGAATTTTAATAAACGTGGTGACCGGTTCTAAATCGTGGAGGCACTTTTGGACCTTCCCGTCCTCCTGATGTCCGGAAAAATCCACAAAGAACAAATATTCCCAGACCCGATCCGGCCGGGGATAGGACTCGATCCTGAGGAGGTTCAGTTCCTCCCGGGCAAAGAGTTCCAAGGCCCGGAAAAGGGCGCCTGGTTTATGAGGGGTCCCAAAGAGTATCGAGGTCTTGTCTTTTCCGGTGGGCACACCGAGACCTTTCCCCAGGATGAGAAAGCGGGTGGTGTTTAAAGGATAGTCCTCAATCCTGTCGGCCAGGATCTTAAGTCCGTACAATTGGGCGGCCGGCAAACTCCCTATGGCCGCCCCTTCCTGGTCTTCCAAGACTTTCTGAACGGCCTGGGCGGTGTTTTCCTCCTCTAACAAAAGGCACTGAGGCAAATTTCTTTCCAGCCAGTCCTGGCATTGGGCTATGGCCTGGGGGTGGGAATAAACCCTTTTGATCTTGGCCATCTTTTCCTGGGGGGCCAGCAGATAATGTGAAACCCTTAAAAAAACCTCTGCCCGGATGGAAAGGGAAGTCGAAATCATCCGGTCCAGGGTCGCTTTAACGGAGCCTTCAGCGGAATTTTCGATGGGTACGACCCCATAGGTATTCCTTTCCCTCTCGGTCTGCTCAAAGACCAGGGCGATGGTCTTCTGGGGGATTAATCGGGTCTGGTTACCAAAATGCCTCAAGGCGGCCAGATGGGTAAAAGAGGCTTCCGGACCGAAATAGGCCGCGGTTATTGGCCCCTGGAGGGCGCGGGAGACCGAGATAATCTCCCGGAAGATATCCTGCAGGGCCTCAGGGGACAGAGGGCCCGGGTTGATTTGAGATAGATACTCATAAACCAGGCTTTCCCGGGAAGGATCATAGACCTCCCGCCCGGCCTTGCTTTTAACTTGCCCTACTTCCAGAGACAGCCTGGCCCGCTCATTTAAGAGGGTCACCAGCTCCCGGTCCTTTTCCCTTATTTCTTCTCTAAGTCTTTCCAATGGATTCCTGTTCATTTTTTCAAGGCCTCGATAGTTTCCTGGATGACACTTTCTGGTACTCCCCCATTGATAAAAGGGATCCCAATCCTTTTCAGAAGTACCAGGGGAAGTCTGTCGCCCTGTTTTTTCTTGTCCTTGCTCATCCGTGAGAGCAGGGCCTTGGTTTCCAGTTCTTCAGGGATGCCACCGGGCAGGCCGAAGGCCTTGACCAGCGAGGCAACCCGCTCTCTTTCCTGAGAGGTTAAATAATTTAATTTCTCGGACAGGACGGCTGCACCGATCATGCCGATAGCCACGCCTTCTCCATGAGAGACGACATAGCGGGATTCTGTTTCCACTGCGTGGCCGATGGTATGCCCGAAATTAAGAATCCGGCGGAGTCCGCTTTCTTTTTCATCCATTTCGACGATCCTTTTTTTTATCCGGCAGGACCTGGTAATTATCCTTTCCAGCACTATTGGATCACGCTTTTTGATGGCTGAAACCCCCTCCTCCAGGGCATTGAACAGTTCCGGGTCTTCAATGATCCCGTATTTCAGGATCTCCGACAGGCCGCTATTGAATTCTCGCTCACCCAGGGTCTGGAGAAAGGCCAGGTCAATAAAAACCGCCTGGGGCTGATAAAAGGTCCCCAAAAGATTTTTGCCGGCCGGCAGATCAATCCCGGTCTTGCCTCCAATGCTGCTATCCACTTGAGCCATCAGGGTAGTCGGGATCTGAAAGAAAGGGATACCCCGCATATAGATAGAGGCGATGAAGCCCGTCAGGTCTCCTACCACCCCTCCACCCAGGGCGATCAGGCCGGAATAGCGGTCTGCCCCCAGGGTGATCAATTGGTCTACCAGTTCAAGACAGGTCTGAAACGTCTTGGAGGTCTCGCCTGCCGGAAAATCGATCAGGTCAATCTTCAGATCCATCTTTCTTAGGGTGTCTAAAACCCTGGCCCCATGCAAAGGCCCAACCTGGGAATCAGTCAAAATGACGAAGCGCTTGGTCCGACTACTTTTGCTTAAAATAACCCCAACCCGATCGATGATATCCCTGCCGATGTAAATATCATAAGAGGAAGAGGCCCTGGTATCTAAATTGACCCGGATCCGATTCATTGGCATACCCCAGTTCTTGTCCTGACCACGGTTTGCAACAGCTTTAATTCTTCCATCAGTCGGTAGAATTTTTCCGGTCTAAGGGACTGGCTGCCGTCACAGAGGGCCTTTTCCGGCTGGGGATGTACTTCAATAAGCAAGCCGTCGGCCCCTACGGCCATGGCAGCCAGGGATAAAGGGAGGACGTATTTCCAATGCCCGGTGGCGTGGCTGGGATCGACGATCACCGGCAGATGGGTCAGTTCTTTTAAAACCGGAACAGCGCTCAGATCCAGGGTGTTGCGGGTAGCGGTCTCGAAGGTTCGAATGCCCCGCTCACAAAGGATAACCTGATCGTTGCCGGAGGATAGAATATATTCCGCCGACAGGAGAAGCTCTTCAATGGTCGTCATCAACCCTCTTTTCAGGAGGACCGGTTTCCTGATCTGACCGACTCTTTTTAAAAGGGCAAAATTCTGGATGTTCCTGGTCCCGATCTGCAGGATGTCGGCATATTCTTCAACCAGTTCCACATCCGTGGTACTCATGACCTCTGTAACCACCGGGAGTCCCGTCTTTTCCCGGACTTTTTTGAGCAGTTTCAGTCCCTCTTCTTCCAGGCCCTGGAAGCTGTAGGGGGAAGTCCTGGGCTTATAAGCACCGCCTCTCAAAATTTGAGCGCCCCCTTTTTTTATAATGTGGGCGCTTTCCATCAATTGTTCTTCACTTTCAACAGAACAGGGACCGGCCATGACCATAAATTCCGGCCCCCCGATCTCAAGACTTCCGACCGAAACGATCGTATCCCCTTCTCTGGACTCCCGGCTGGCCAGTTTATAGGGTTTGAGGATAGGCACGATCTTTTCCACCCCGGGGAGATATTCCACTGATTTTAGCTGGGCCTTCCCCCGGTCGTCTCCCACCACTCCGATAATGGTCTGTTCCACCCCCCGGGAAGGATGGGTTTGGTACCCGACCGATTCAATCCAATCGATAACCTGGTCTACTTGATCTTCCACGGCATTTTTTTTCATAACGATCACCATTGGTAACTCCCTTCAAGTGGCCGGGGTCCTTGTTTGTCTCCATCCGGTGTTTCCGGATGGAAACTCGTTAGCTCTCCAAGGCTTAAAAATGAAAAAGCCATGAAGAGCATCTTTTGGTCTCCCCATGGCTTTTTTTAATCTTTTTCTTTTAAGTGAGGTTCGTTAAGTCCTCCTGAGCGATGGGCAGACCGGTTGGAAGTAATAATAATAGCAGTACCAAAAATTAATATTAACGAGTCTTTGTCCCATCATTTAAGACCTGAACCTATCCAAATTTTCGTTAATGGTAAGGGGAAGCGATCCCCATGTCAAGAAAAAAATGCGCCGCTTGCTCTGACAGCGGGTCCATTGCCAAGGGCTGCGGTGGCCAGCGGACGACCATTCGGCCTGGGAGCCTTTAACCGTGTATCCGGCCTCGAGGATCAACAGCTTGGACTTGTATCTAATCAGGCACATTGTCTCCCCGGTACTTCAAAACCAGCATCGTAATGTCGTCGGATTGAGGGGCCTCTCCGGCAAAAGCCGTTATTTTCTGCATGAGTGTAGCAATTATTTCCTGGAGCGGTTTTTGAGACACTTGGTCCAGTTCCTGTTGCAGGCGCTGCTCTGAAAAAAGCTCCCCTTTTTCATTCATGGCCTCAGTGACCCCATCGGTATATAAAAAGAGACTTTCCCCCGGTTCCATTTGGAGACCATCTACCGGGTAGGAAATCCCCTCCATCACCCCCAGGACCAGCCCCCCTGATTGTTTCAAATAGGAGACCTGGCCTCCCTTTTTAATATAAAGCGGGGGATTATGACCGGCGTTGGCATAAAGGACTTCCCCGGTCCCGGTATTCAAGACAGCGCAAAAAACAGTCACAAACATGGCCGCATCATTGCCTTCCACCAAACCATTATTGACCTGGGTCAGGATCTCGGCCGGGGTAATGCCTTCAGTGGCGGTGGCCTTGATCAAGGTCTTGGTGACGGCCATGAACAGGGCGGCCGGCACCCCTTTGCCGGAGACATCGGCTATAATGAAACATAAATGGGTAGGATCGATTGGAAAAAAATCATAAAAATCTCCCCCCACCTCCCGGGCCGGCTCAATAAAGGCAAAGAGATCGAATTCCGGATGCCCCGGAAAGGCCGGAAAATTTTTAGGCAGGATGCTCATCTGGATCTCTCGGGCGATGCTCAATTCGCTCTCGATCCGTTCCTTGGCAGCGGTCGTCTCGGTAAGCCTCTCGATATACTCTTTCAGGGATTTCTGCATGGCCGCAAAGGCCGAGGCCATCTTTCCCACCTCATCACGGGATTTCACCACCGGAAGCTGAATATCCAGGTTTCCGACGGCAAAGGCCTCGGTTGCCCTGGCCATCGCCCGTAAAGGACCGGTAATCCGGCCGGAGATGAAAATCACGGCCACCGAGAAAACCGCCAATCCGGCAACGGCCATCAGGATCATGATGCGATTGAGACGTTGGATATCAGCCATCAGTTCATCAAGAGGAAAGAGGACCGACAGGGACCAGCCCGTGGAAGGGATCGGGGTGTAGAACAGCAGGCATTCCTTGGAGGAGGTGGGATCCCGGAAAGGAATAAATCCGGATTCCCCTTTAATCATTTTCCGGCCGATTTCTCTTAAACCAGGATCTCCCAGGACCTCGGCCAAACCAAAGAGGGTCGCATTCATGATCAATTCTTTGGAAGGATGGGTGATCAGGGTCCCATTTTGGGAGATTAAAAAACCATAACCGGTTTTCAAAATCTTGATGGAAGAAACGATCTCCTGGAGCCTTTCCAGCGAGACATCGGCGGTCACGATACCCAGACAGCGCCTTTTCCCTCCCCTCTCCCGAAAAAAAGGGACTGAATAGGTGGTCATCAGGATATTACCACCGCCCTCATCATAATAGGGCTCGATCCATTGCGGGGTATTGAGTTCCTTGGGAATCTGGTACCAGTCCGCCTGAAGGTAGGCATACGTCCCTTGGCCCAGTTGGGCATATTCAATCCTGGAGTCTTTCCTGTAGAAATAAGGGACAAAGAAAGGAATTTTATTATTAAAGGCGTAGGGTTCAAAGGCGATGGCACTCCCGAAGATTTCCTGATTGTGCTCTACCATGGTCTTCTGGAGGCGCAGTAGTTCCTCTTTTCCATAAGAGGATTCCTCCAGAAAGTCAGCCAGGTTTTCAGGGACTTTCTCGACTGCGTTCAGCACCGCTTCAATCCGGTTTACCGCCACCAGGGCCAGATTGCGGGCATCCTTCTCCTGATTTTGCAGGATAATCTCCCGGGAGTAGCGGTAATTATACACAAAGACGGCCGAAAAAATCAGGACACTGCTGAGAGAGAATAAAAGGATCAGTTTAAGGGCCAGGCTTCTATTTCGAAGCATCATCCCTCCGGCCTCTATAAAAAGATTGAAAATCGGGAATCGTACGGATCAAACCAACCGCCTTGAGTTCCTGAGCGACCCGGTTATAATCGGTCCGGTTCAATTTCCCGAAGGAAGCCATTTTCTCCGGATCAGCCATTAAATCCTTCATCCTGGCCAACATCCATTTCTGATGGACCCGGTTGACCGGGACATTGGCCAGTTTCATAACCTTCAGGGTGATATTAAGGGCCTCTTCGGGATGGGAAAAGGCATAGAGCCAGCCCTCCAGACTGGCGGTGACAAAAGATTGGGTTAATTCGGGGTCCTTTTTCAGGGTATCTTCCAGACAATACAGGCCGTCTTCCGGGAAATTCAACCCGTGTTCAAAAAAGAAAATAGGGGTTAACTCCTCAGGGTTCAAACCTGAATTGAGGATGGTGTGATATTCATTATACCACATGGCCGAGGCCAAATCCACGCCGCCTCTCAAGAAAAGATTGACGGAAAACGATTGGGGGATGACCTGGACCTTCAAGTCATATTTTTTGAAAAGGGCCCTGGGTTGAATCTGAAATTCCCGGCTCCAAAGTCCGACTTTTTTCCCTTCCAAATCCTGAATGGTTTTGATGCCGCTGGATTTTTTAGCGACCAGCATCAGGGCGGATCGTTGAATCACCTGGGCGATATTGACCAGTTTCAGGGCCTGGGCCCGCTGGACGATGGCCGAACCAAGCCAGAGACTCCCGAAGGTCGCCTTTCCCTGGCCGAGATAGTCAAGGGGGGAGCGGGAAGGCCCTCCCGGGATTATGGCCAGATCGATCCCCTGGTTTTTATAAAACCCTTTTTCAAGGGCCACATAATAGCCAGCAAATTGGGCTTGAGGGGACCATTGAGGGATAAAGGCGGCTTTTTTAAGAGTGGCGGCCAGGGCCGGGACGGCCGGCAGGAATACGATCAGGCTGAGGGCAATAAAAAACAGGGCCTTCTTTTTTTTAACCAGACTGGTTAATAAACCTTCTTTGATCATAGTCACGGCCGGGAACCGATAGTGGGATCTGTCGGCGAAAGTCTTAAGCACAACCCTTTTTCTTATATCATACCATTACCAAAAAATCACCCCTAAAGACTATTTAATCTTCGGGAATGTCCCAAAGTTACGTGCTAAGAGGCATCTGGGGGTATTGATTTTGATGATTGCCCAAAGGGGAGTCCATCGCCCGAACCCGGCCCTGATTTCTAAGTTAGTCTGAAGCCAGGAATTCATCCCAGAGAGAAAAAGCTTTGGTGTTGGCCTGCTTGAAAATTAAACGTGAGACTCCCTCCTCGTTTTTGGACCCTGACGTTTAGGTGGACAATCATCAAAATCGATACCCCCAGATGCCTCTGGACACACTCAATAGTTTTTCCCAGAGCACCAAGATCACGTAACTTTGGGACAACCTCTAACGGGAAGAGGGCAACACAGTAAATGGGCCTTTTTGAGCAACCTGCTAATCCTTATACATGGACTCGATCAGGTCTTTATATTGGGCATTAATGGCTTTTCTTTTGACTTTCATGGTGGGAGTGACCTCGCCGTCTTCGGTATAAAGCTTTTTATCCAGGATCCTGAATTTCCGGATATTCTCCACCCGGGCTAACTGCTTGTTGACCGTAGTGATCTCGGTCTGAATCAGGTCGATCACCTCCTGGGTTTTGGTCAGGCTGGCAAAGGTCGTAAACTGGACTTTTTGATCCTGGGCGTATTTGACCACGTTTTCTTCATCAATGACAATCAGGGCCGATAGAAACTTACGGCGGTCCCCGATGACCACGGCGTCATTGATATAGGGAGAAAACTTGAGCAGATTTTCGATATACTGCGGGGCGATGTTTTTGCCGCCGGCGGTAATGATCAGGTCCTTTTTGCGGTCAGTGATCTTCAGGTAGCCCTCGGCATCGATTTCTCCCACGTCCCCGGTGTGCATCCAGCCGTCCACCAGGGCTTCTTTTGTGTTTTCCTCATCCCGGAAATAACCCTTAAAAATCCCCTTATGACGCACCAGGATCTCCCCATCCTCGGCAATCCGCACCTCGGTCCCGGGCAGGGCCCGTCCGACCGTTCCCAGTTTGAAATGGCTTTCATCCGACATGTGGGTGATACCGGTCGTCTCCGTCATGCCGTAGCCTTCCCGGATGGGGATGCCGATGCTCTGGAAGTATTTGAGGATATTGTGGGAGATGGGCGCGGCCCCGGAAAACCCCAGGCGAACCCGGTCAAACCCCAACCTCTTTTTAAGTTTGCGAAAGACCGCCAAATGGGCCAATTGGTAGGCCAGGTGTAACCAGAGAGCAATGGCTTTATGCTCCAGCTTGCCCTGGTTGTAGCGGGTTCCAATCTTTAAAGCCTGATAATAGGCGGCTTTTTTAAGCCAGGTGGCATCAGCCATTTTCAAGACGATGCCGGAATAATATTTTTCCCAAATCCTGGGCACGGCAT
Organism: Pseudomonadota bacterium; assembly: GCA_043798385.1. Lineage (GTDB taxonomy): Bacteria > Desulfobacterota > RBG-13-43-22 > RBG-13-43-22 > RBG-13-43-22 > RBG-13-43-22. Next base: position 5,143 of record JAZDOU010000009.1, on the reverse strand, counting down.
GGAAGATGGTCGGAGAGACATCCCGCATGTCGGCCATGACCGTATCGGTATTTTCCGTAAAGTTGACGATGTGCCCGACCGTTAAATGCATCATCAAATCGAATATCTGCTCATAAACATGGTTCAGGGGAAGGAAGGAGATGCTTTCATCGTCCGGTTTGGCCTGGGTGACGATATTGGCCTGTTGACCCACCCAGACATAACATTCCTGGGAGATCATGGCCCCCTTGGGAGGACCGGTGGTCCCGGAGGTATAAATGATGCCGGCGATATCATCCGGCTTCCCCTGGGCTACGAGTCGGTCGAACATCTCCGGCTGTTCCCGGTCGATCGTTTTTCCTAAATCCAACAGCTCGTCAAAACTCATGAACATGGGGTCTTTAAAGTGCTTCAGACCTTCCATCTCCCAGACGATCATTTTTTTTAAGTGGGGGGTTTGGTCTCTAAAAACCAGGGCCTTATCCAGCTGCTCTTCATCTTCGCAGATATAGACCATCGAATTGGAATGGCCCACTACGTAGGCACACTCGGGGGCCGGATTAGTGGTATAGACCCCTACGAAGGTCGCATTGGCGGACATGACCCCCAGGGCCGAATACAACCATTCGGGGCGATTTTCACCGATAATGGCCACGTGATCTCCCTGTCTGACCCCCAAGGCATTCAGTCCCAAGGCCACCTGCCTGACCTGTTCGAGATACTCGGACCAGGAAATATCATGCCAGATGCCCAGATCTTTCTTCCTCAAGGCCACCTGGTGGGGTTTTTTCCGGACCATTTGGATTAATGCTTTTGGCAGTGTATCAACAATCATCGGTGTGTTGCTCCTGAAAAGATGAATAGGCCATTTTCGTCATTCCCGTGAAAACGGGAATCCAGTATTTTTTATGGGTTAAGAGTAATCTGGATTCCCGCCTGCGCTGGAATGACGACTTTTTTTACGAGTTCATCAACCCGGCGTTTTATTTTTTACCTGAACCGGACCTTTCTCCGGTAACGTTTATACCCTTTGACGGAAGCTTCCTTGGCGATCCCCAGATAGAATTCCTTAACGTCTTCATCTTCCCGTAATACCTCCGGCCGGTCGGCCCGAACGATCCGGCCGTTTTCCATTAGAAAGGCAAAATGGGCATAATTTAAGGCCATATTGACATTTTGTTCCACCAGCAGGATAGTGACCTTTTCCTGCTGGTTGATGTCCCGGATGATCGTAAAGATCTCCTTGGTTAACAGCGGGGACATCCCCAGGGAAGGCTCATCGAGCATCAACAACTTGGGGCGGCTCATCAAGGCCCTGCCGATGGCCAGCATCTGCTGTTCGCCGCCGCTCAGGTAGCCGGCCTCCTGATCCCGCCTTTGTTTTAAGATGGGAAAGAAATTAAAAATCCGTTCAATGTCCTGAGGGATGGCCTTCTTATCTTTTCGGGTATAGGCCCCCATCTGGATGTTTTCCATCACCGTCAGTTCAGGGAAAACCTCCCGGCCTTCCGGGACATAACTGATGCCCATTTTGACAATCTGATCCGTATCCAGCCGGTCAATGCGGGTTCCCAAAAATTCGATGCTGCCTTTTTCCGGTTGTTCTTTTTTCTGGTCGTATAAAAGACGCATAATGGTTTTCAGGGTGGTGGTCTTGCCGGCCCCGTTAGAGCCGAGCAGGGCCACGATATGGCCTTCCTGGACCTCAAAGGAAATCCCATGAAGGGCTCGGATCAGATCATACCAGGTCTCGATGTTGTTGACTTTAAGCATTAGACCTCCTCCCCGAGGTAGGCCCTGATCACTTCCGGGTGATGCTGCACCTCTTGGGGAGTCCCCTCGGTTATCTTTTCCCCCTGGCTCATGGCAAAGATGCGATCCGATATGCCCATAACCATATTCATGTCGTGTTCGATCAACAGGATGGTGACGTTATAGTCTTCCCGGATATCTTTGATCCAGATACTGAGATCCTCTTTTTCCTCGGTATTCATGCCGGCGGACGGTTCGTCCAGGCAGAGGACTTTCGGCTCCAGGGCTAAGGCCCGGCCTAATTCCACCAGCTTTCTCTTGCCATAAGGCAGATTGGCGACGAAATGATCGCGGACCGATTGGAGCTCCAGGAAGTCAATTATTTTTTCAGCCACTTCCCGGTGTTTGATCTCTTCTCTGGCGGCCGCAGAGCCTCTTCCCCACATGAAGGCCCCGGAAAATACCCCCGTCTGCATGTGGATGTGTCGGCCAAGCATCAGGTTATCCATCACCGTGGCGTTGGAAAAAAGTTCTATGTTTTGAAAGGTGCGGGCAATCCCCTTTCGGGCAATGCGGTCCGGGGTTTGTCCCACCAGATTCTCTCCTTCTAAGAGGACTTTTCCCTGATTGGGTTTATAGATTCCATTGATCAGATTGAAGATGGTGGTTTTCCCTGATCCATTGGGACCGATAATGGAATAGATGGAATTTTTTTCCACCTGAAAACTGATCTGGTTGACGGCCGTCAGACCACCAAAACGAATAAGGAGATTTTCAACCCTGAAATGATCCATGATGCGAGTGTCCTAATAACAATATTCTATTATTTGTCCAAACTTAAAAATTTCGAGCCTGCTGTAAAGACGAAACACGAAATAGGATTCAAGGAGCCGAGAGAATGAGTCAATGAGGGGATGGGGTGATGTGAGGATGAGACCTCATCGTCGCATTCCCTCATTCTCTCATCCCCTCATTTGAACCCTGGAATCCTCGAACCCTATTTTTTTAAATGTTATTTTTTCCAGGTGGCTAAATCATTAACATGCCAGTCCTGTAAGGTGATATAGCTGGCATTAGGACCGGCTTTCTGGATCATGATCGAATCCGACCCTTGATGCTGAGTAGGGGTCCAGGTGATTTTCGGTCCAATCCCTTGAAAATCTTTAATCGAGTTCAAGGCCTTTAAACAGGCCTCGGTGCTCAAGTTTCTCCCCACTTTTTTAAGGGCTTCCACCAGAGGTTCGGCAAACAGGATCCCGGCGTAATAGAAGGTCCCCCACCTTTCCTCAGGAGAAAATTTCTTGGCCGCTTCACGATACTTGACCATCAGGGGGTGTTTGGAGTCCGGCGTTTGCCCAAAGGCCCCGGTGATCACCCCTTCCCATAAACCGCCCGTCAATTTAAACATCAAGGGATAATCGGAGAGGGTATTGGAAGAGACCCATTGGGGCTTGAACCCGAGGGAGGCACTGGTCTTCAGGGTGATGACGGCGATGGTCGGGTTGACCCACATGATGACCACTTCGGCCCCGGAATTTTTCAGCTTGAGCACCTGCGAAGAAAGGTCTTTTTCGCCGGGTTCCACGGGAATCTCGGCCGCCAGGTCAATTTTATACCGGGCCAATTGATGTTTGCAGCCCTCCAGGCCGTTTTTTCCATAGGTATCGTTCTGATAGAAAAAGCCGATTTTTTTGACTTTAAGTTTTTCCACAATGTATTTGGTCAGGATACTGGCTTCGTCGTCAAAGAGGGGATAGACCCCAAACAGATAAGGATTGACCGGGAAGACATATTCTTTAATGGCCGTAGCCGGTCCTACCCAGATAACCTTATTTTGCGCCAGATAATCCTTGACCGCCATTCCACAAGCCCCCCCGACACCTCCGACGAAGGCAAAGATCCCCTGCCGTTCCACGAGCTCTTTGACCCCCGCCTTGGTCTGGGCAGGATTGTACTGATCATCCCGAATGAAATATTTGATCTTCCTGCCGTGAATACCCCCCTCTTCATTGATGATGTTAAACAGCAGGCCGCTGCCCCGGGCCACAGAACCCCAGGGGGCGGCCGGGCCGGTTTGCGGTCCCCATTGGCCGATGCGGATCTCCTTGTCGTCGAAACCCTCCAGGGCATAGGTTGCCGGAACGACCATCCATAATCCCACTAAGACCATAAACAAAACTAACAGGGTCGTTTTTGCTCTCATTATTTATTCCTCCTTGTCTTGATGTGTGATGGGTTCGTAAAAAGTCGTCACCCCGGTGAAAACCGGGGTCCAGGAGGTTTCTAAGTGATTGATAACCCTGGATTCCGGCTTTCGCCGGAATGACGGAAAAGGTCCAATTTCGATTTTTTACAGGACCATCATGTGTTACTCTTCATTCATTTGTGAGTGGTAACTATTGGGTTCTCGGGGTTTTAAAATGACTCCCTGGGGAACCACCTCCTTTCATGATTCGAAAAAATTTATAGTTTGTACCATTTCCCCCCTTCCTGGACGAAGGGAAAGGCATAGTTGACTACAGACCGCTGGTTGGTGTCCGTGTATAAGATGACCACGTCCACTTCCACCTGAGCCGTTCGGGTGACCCGGGGATATTTGACCTTATCCGGATTTTTCCCGATCAGGGATATATTTAAAATCTGATAAGAGACGATGCGGACCGGGGAGGTTTTGGCCTCCTCCAGAAAGGCCTCAAAGTTATGGGCCGCCAAATAGTCGGAAGAAGGGGCCAGACTTGCGTAGACGGTTTTTAAATCCCGCTGCACCTCGGCCTCTAAGTATCTGGTGGCTGCTTTCCGGATCTCCTGCTGTTCCAGAGAAAGATCGGCACAAAAGCCGGTAGTCAGTGCAACCAAACCTAAAACCAGGAGGAAGACCGGTCCGCCGGAAATGAATAGATTTCTACAAAATAGCATCTGAAAATTTATCTCTAATATTTTTGTTTCGGGTTAACAAATAAAAACCTTTTCCTGAAAAACCCGGCACCCATAACTTGTATTTGACTAAACCTTTTTTACGTAATGCTTGGCAAAAAGGCCGCTGGGACGCACACACAGGACCAGGATGATGACTATAAAGGCCACAATCGGCTTCCATTCCGGCCAGAGGTAGCCGAAATAATTCTCGATCAATCCCAATAGTTCACCGCCGATTACAACCCCCGGAATACTCATCAGACCGCCCAGGACCGACGCGGCAAAGGCCCTCATGAAAGGCTCCATCATAGAGGCCGGATCTAAGGTAGCCCGGCTGATAAAGAACATGGCGGCCGTCGCCCCGATAAACGAACTGAATCCCCAGGCCAGGGAAAATACCCGTTCCACCCGGACCCCCATGATCTTGGCCGCATGCTGATTTTGTTGGGTGGCCCGCATGGCCACGCCCAAATTGGTGTATTTAAAAAAAAGAAAT
>JAZDOU010000004.1:0-4158 GCA_043798385.1 Pseudomonadota bacterium | reverse complement strand
AACTTATAAGAAAACCAGACTCAAGACCGGCAGGTAGGTTATCAGCAGCAGGGTGATCAAAAGGATGACGATAAAGGGGATGGAGGCCCGGTAGAGATCCAGCACCGGCCGCTCAAAGCGGATGCTGGAGACAAAGAGGTTGATCCCCACCGGCGGCAGAGAGGCCCCGATTTCCAGGTTGGTCAAAAGGATTATCCCCAGATGAACCGGATGCAGACCATAGGCCTGGGCCACTGGAATGACTAAGGGGACCAGGACGATCAGGGCGGGGAACATGCCCAAAAAACAGCCGGCCATCAGTAGAAAGAGGTTCAACCAGATCAGGAAGGTCACCGGGCTCTGGACATGGGTCCTGATAAATTCCAGGACCTTCATGGGGATTTCTTCGTTGATCAGGGTGTTGGTCAGTCCGAAAGAAACCCCCAAGATAATCAAGATGCCCCCGACCAGGATGGTACTTTTGAGAAAGACGGGGAAGAGCTCCCGGATCTTGATGTCCCGATAGATCCCAACCTCGATGATCAGGACGTAGAGGACCGTCAGCACGGCCGCTTCGCTGATGGCCACAATACCGGTATAAATCCCACCCAGGACTACAAAGGGCAGGGGGACCTCCCAGAGGGATTCCCGTAAGGCCCGGGCCACTTTTTTAAAGGTGAACCTCGGACGGGCGACCCTGGCCTGGAATCCTTTCCAGGAGCTATAAATCGCCAGGAGGATCACCATCACCAGGCCGGGTATGATCCCGGCCAGAAACAATTGATCGATACTGGTTTGGGATACCACCCCATAAATGATCAGCGGTAAACTGGGGGGAAAGAGCAGGCCCAGGGTGCCCGAGGTGGTCAAGAGCCCCAGGGAAAATTTTTCAGGATAGTTCTGAATCTTCAGGGCCGGAAAGAGCAGTCCGCCCAGGGCGATAATGGTCAGTCCGGTGGCCCCGGTCAGGGCGGTAAAAACAGCCGAAACGATCAAGGCGATGACGGCCAATCCACCGGGTAACCAGCCTAACAGGGCATCGGAGAGACGAACCAGGCGATCCGGGGCCTTACTGGCCGCCAGGAGATAACCGGCCAGGGCAAAGAGGGGCAGGGCCACCAGCATGGGCGTATGGGCCAGTTTATAGAGTTCGATGATCATGGCCGTGGCATCGATCCCGTTGGTATAGAGGAAGATGAGACCTCCGGCGGCGATAACGATGAACAGGGGGGTGCCCAGAAGGGCCAGGATCACGGTGAGGATTGAGGAAAGAAGACCCATCTTTATGCCCTAATTTTTCCAGGTATTCCAGGCCTTCGTCAGGAAGCGGAGACAAAGGACGGTCAACATGACCGGCATGATGGATTGAGAGGCCCAGATGGGGATGCCCAGGGCCAGGGGTTTTCCGGTCAGGTATTCTTCCTGAATAAACCGGACCGCCGGCATGATCAGGAGAAAGCAGACCGCGGCGGAAAAAAGATGAAGCCCTCCTTGAATCCAGGATCGTATTTGAGGAGATAGCTGTTGGGGAAGGAGATCAATCGAGATGTGCCGGTCTTCCCGGGTGGCGACCGAGGCCCCCAGCAGGGCCACCCAGAGGACCAGGTGGCGCAACAGGGGGTCTATCCAAAAAAGGCTGATGGCCAGGACATTACGAAAAAGTATCAGGAGAGTCCCCAACAGGACCATGAGGGCCAGCAAGGTGACCAGGAGGACCTCTTCGGTCCGATTGACAATAGAGAAAATTTTTTTGAGACCTGAAGGGGAAGAAGCCATCAGTTCCCTTTTCGAAGGGTTTTCAAAAAGGCCTTGACCTCAGCCAGGGTCTTTTTGGAAAAGACCGTCTCATCGAGGGTATCCACCCCTTTCAGGCAAAGGGCCTGCAGCTCTTTGACTTCTTTGGCCGGCAGGGAGACCGGTTTGATGCCCTGTTTATGCAGCACCCCGATGGCCTTTTGATTTTCCTGGCGGACATTTTCTTTTAGAAGGGCCAGGTGCCGGTGAAAGATCTCTTCCACCACCCCTCGTAAGGAAGCAGGGATTTTTTCAAAGGCTGATTTCTGCAGGACCACGGCCCCCACCGAGTAGGAGAGAGGCACATCGGTCATGAAAGAGACCCGGGTAAACCATTGCATGGAGATGGCCGCCAGGGGAGAGGCGTAGACCGTATCAATCATCCCGGTCTGGAGGGAAACCAGGACATCCGGGATGCCCAGAGGAATGGCATTGACCCCCAATTCCTTAAAGACCGCCCGGCCCATGGCCGTGTCTTCCCAGATCCAGACCTTACCTTTGCGAAGATCGGCGATATTCTTAATGGGGTGTTTGGAGAGGAGATAAATAAATCCCGACTCACCCCAGCCCATTATTTTAAAGCCGTTATCCCAGACCCCCTTTTCAAAGAAGCCCCCCATCTTGTTCATCAGGGCGTCCACTTCCCCGTAATTCCCAAGCAGAAAGGGGGTAGCCAGGATCTTTATGTCTTTGAAGATCAGCCCCAAGCCTCCGCCGGTCATGAACCCGCCCTGGATCTGTCCGACCTTGATCTTGCGCAGCATATCTTCTTCATCGCCCAGGACGCCACCCGGGAAGACCCGGATGACTACCTGCCCGCCGGTCTTTTGTTCCAACTCCCGGTTGATATCCCGGAAGGTCTTGACCCAGGTGCTTCCCTCCGGGGCCAGGGTGCCTATTTTCAAGACCAGTTTGTCGGCCGATGCGGGAACAGGACAAAGGGTAAATAAAAAAAGCAGGATCACTAAAAGGAGGCGGGATAGTGGTGGAAGTGACGGGTGACGGGTGACGGGTGACGTGGGGGAAAGTGACGAGGGATGGGGGGGGGTTCTTCGTCTAAGCGATGCGATCGTCCCGGGTCCATCCTTACTATTCCGCAATCCGCAATCCGCAATCCGCAATGCCATATCGTTTTCTCCTTAAAAGAATTCATCCACCTGGCTTAGTAATTTTTTCGCTTTTTGATGGGCCAGGGTATTGATTAAAGTCAAATCCGGTTCACTATCGGCTGGAATGGCCAGGACCCTGTTAAGGGTACGGATAAAAAGATCTCTGTCCAGACGCTGTCTGGCATAATATTGGGCGTAGTAAATAGAGGTCATGAGGAATTTATCCTTGGAATAGGTCAAGGCCTGTTGGAAATGGAAAGCGGCCTTTTCCAGGTTTCCTCCAAACTGGACCGGACGGGCCGAGAGCAGGATCCCTTTGAAGAGATGGGGACCTCCATAATAAAAACCAGGGTTGAGTTGCAATACCCGGTCCATCAGGGCCTCGACCTTGGGGAGATCGGCCATTCCCTCCACCGGATCAGGTCCCTGGGCAATCCAGGTTCCCCAGATACTTCCCACCCGGAAGAGGAGAGGGACCCGAGTTTGGTCGGCTTGGCTGATTGGTTTCTGAAATTGATCCAGGGAGGAATCCAGGGTTCCTTTAAACAGGGGGTCCAGGTCCAAAGCCTTTAAGGCATAGATCTTGGCCTTTTGAATCAATTGGGCGCTGCGGGCTGATTCTCCCTCTTCTAAGAGCGAGGCATAAGAGGAGTAGGCCTGGGCAGCGGCCAGGAGAAGATCCTGGTTCTCCGGGTTGGCCTGGATCATCCCATCGATGGTTAACAGGAAGGAGGGGAGTCCCTGACGAACCAGGGCCGGATCGGATTGCCGGTTGGCCGCCAGGGATATTTCCCGGAAGAGTCCGGCCGCTTTGTCCTGGATCAGTTGTTGACTGGAAAAACAACCGGATAAGGACAAGCAGAGCAGGGATGTCACTGTCAGGATTTTTGAGAAATGAATCGGTCTCATAATCAGGCTTAAAGTTAACATTGTCACCGTTTCCGGTCAAGAAAAGAATCGCCTGTATGAAAAAGGCGGGTTAGCGCAAGCCGTCTTCCTTCTTGGCCTGATCCAGGGTTAGGCCGCCGATGCGGGGCAGGGGTCTTCCCGAATCAGTGACCACCAGGGCGACCACAATCTCATCGTGCCTGGGGGCATCATACACGCTGACCGTCATGGTATCAAAATGGGAGCGGACAAAGGCGGCATCTTTATAATGAACCGGCACATCGAGCCAGGTGCCGGGGAGGCCCATTTTTTTGGTTGAGGGGATGATGGCCTTTCCTCCGCCCACGGCTTCCCGGAAAGGTCCTCCTAATTTAGGGTGGAGGATGGC
>JAZDOU010000473.1:0-11004 GCA_043798385.1 Pseudomonadota bacterium | reverse complement strand
AGGAAGATACGGCTTTGAAAGTGGCCTTTGCCTACCAGCAAGCCACGCAATGGCATACCCATCATCCGGACCTTTCTTGGTTGGAATAACTATTACTTCGGCATGTAAACATTTAAATGCTGTCATTCCGGACTTGATCCGGAATCCAGGTCTTTACTGGACCCCGGCTTTCGCCGGGGTAACGAACAATGAGGAGATTTTTTATATATATAGCTGCCGATCTAATAGCTAAACCAAAATCCCTTCTCCCCAAAAAGAGGAAAATCCTGATCAGGAATTCGGGGTTTCCCCGGATTATTGGACTGATTAGCCAAGGCAAGATCAGGCTGCGAAGGAAGTAGGTTGTCCAAATTGTTAAAAGCCTGTGTTTGAGTTACCCCCCTTTTGGCTTCAATTCGCCCACTATGGATTTTGTATCCCTCAGTTCATTGGTCTGACCCTCTTTAAATCTCTTATCCAATCCTGTTTTCTGGCTCCTTTCTGCTTGACCTGGCCTTCTTTTTGTCCTATACTTTTATATAGCAAAAGCAAATTCTTATCAGTTGTGCCGACAGTATATTTTCAAAACATTAGTTTAGGAGAAACCGATGCCTCTAGATCCACAAGCCCAAAAGTTGCTCGATGCCGAAAAAGCCAAGGGGTCGCTGCCGCTTCATTTCCTGCCCGTCGCTGTGTCACGCGCAAAAAGAGATGCGGTCTATTCCACGTCGGAAGGTTTTGAACCGGTAGCACAAGTGCAGGATATTTTCATTCCAAGCCCGGCGGGAAACATAATGATAAGAATCTTCACACCAACAGGTGTGGGGCCATTTCCGGTGGTAGTCTATTTTCACGGAGGAGGTTGGGTGTTAAGCAACATTAACACCCATGACAGTTTGTGCCGCCGTCTGACAAATCAATCGGGTTGCCTCGTTGTTGCGGTAGAATATCGCTTAGCACCTGAAAATAAATTCCCCGCTGCAATTGAAGACGCCTATGCCGCTACACAATGGGTTTCAAATAATGCAACCCTTTTCAACGGCGACCCTGCAAAAATAGCCGTCGCCGGTGACAGTGCCGGTGGACATCTCGCCACTGTAGTCGCACAGTTATCCCGCGATCGGGGGGGGCCAAATCTCTCTTATCAGGTCTTGATCTATCCTGTGACTGATTATTTCTTGCCCGGCACCGATTCCTATAAGGAGTTTGCGGACGGGTACTTTTTGGACCGGGATTCGATGATCTGGTACTGGTTCAATTTCCTGCCCAACGATATTGAAATTAACAATCCCTATATCTGCCCATTACGCACACCCGATCTCAGCGGATTACCCCCTGCGTTTATTATCACGGCGGAATACGATCCTCTTCGTGATGAAGGAGAACTTTACGCCAAGCGATTAGAAGAATCCGGCGTGCCCACGAAATTGATGAGGTATGATGGCATGATGCATTTATTTGTTTTACAATGGCGGTGGTTGGACAAAGGCAGAGAAGCGATTGACAATATTGGCGCTGAATTACTGAAAGCCTTTAAGCTCAAACAGAGTTAAGTTGTCACAACTCTGTCAACTTAATTAATGCGTTTAATATAAGAACATTCTGCAAGGAAGTTCATACCAGAGGGCCAAACCGTAGAACAAAAAAGTCGCCAGATATCTGATAAAGGAAAACAATTCGTTACATTTCTTCCTTTTTGATGAGTGCCAGTTTTTTTTGCTCAAGTTTCTCCAAACATTCATCCAAATCCAATTCTTTCAACTTTTCCATTGTTGGCCAGCCGGTTTGGCAATCCCAACCATGGTGACTGTAATACTCATCAAGCATTTTCGCCCAATCTTCTTTATTTAACAATTCTCCCTTCATCGGACCGGATTGAATCCGCTCCTCCATCAGTCTTTGGGGAGGAAAGTCGTCTTCCCTTGTAAATCCAGCATGGCAGACGTTAAACATTTTTTCAAGATTGTGGATTCTTTCTCCCGTTTTCATTAATTCACCTTCTGAAGTCTTAATTCCTGTAGCCAATGAGTAAAATTGGGCTAATTCGGCCGGATTTATGCCGTCAGGGGAAGCCCAGTTCCCGGTAAAAAAACAAATCCCAAGGGAATCCAGGAGAGAATGAATGCACTCGTAGTAATTGACTAATTGTGCTTTACCGGTGTACGTCTGAGCATTTCCGGCCGTCTTAATGCCAAAGATTCGTTCACTGTCTTTTTCTGAAAATTTTCTGCTTTCGGTAGCCAACGCCCCCCGGGTATGCGCCCCTCCTCTTGCCGAGACGACAACGCCGAGGGCCCAGCCCTTCATGGACCGGATGCCTTCGATAAGGTCTTGACCTTTCATATGAAAGGCATATTTTTTGGATCCTCCACCCACTATCTGTGAGGCCCTTAGCGAGCCTTCGGCCAAAATATTTCCAAAGCCTTCTCGATGAGCAATCCGCCGTATTAATTTCAGTAACCCCTCGTGATCCCCCCAGTCTAATTCTAATCCATCCGTATCTTTTGTTGAAATTATCCTGTTTTGAAAACAATCAATAGCCCAGGCGATCACACTGGAGGTGTTATCAATATCCAATCCTAACTGGCCACATTCTTCCTGGGCGGCTAAAATCGTACTGACTTCATCCACTGCCAGTCTTCCACCGAAATCCCAGACACAATTGGCCTCTGCTTTAAGGCATCGTGTACCCGAATAAGGGCCGTCATCAATGATATAAACGTGGCCGCAGGCTGTCGGGCAGGCAGTACAGGCATAACGGTCTACTTCATATCGGTTGTGGAATATCTCATGTGATAGCTTTGCAAAACTCCCTTCTGGAATATGATCATCTTGATAATTCTTATAAGATAGAGCAGACAGGTCATTATATAAAGGGGAGGCTACAAGGGTCCCGAATTTTTTTCTGCCCTTAGCCCCTTCTACCGTGAGAAGTCTTTTAGAAACCACATTAACCAAGGCCATAAATTCATCCGGCTGCTTGATTCGAATGACTCCGGTCCCTTTGACTGCAATGGCCTTAAGATTTTTTGAACCCATTATGGCCCCTAAACCACAACGGCCGACTACCCGTGAGCCACTAACCACTATGCAAGCTTGCCGGGCCATATTTTCCCCTGCCGGGCCAATACATAGGATCTCAATGTTCTCTTGCCCCAAGTCTTCTTTTATGGCTTTTTCTGTTTCAGCAGTCGTTTTGCCCCACAAGAACGAAGCGGGTTTTAGCAGAATTTTATCGTCTTCTATCCATAAATAAACGGGCTCTCTGGCTTTTCCCTGGACAACCACATTGTCATAACCCGCAAACTTAAGTTCTGCCGCAAACCAGCCTCCGGCATTACCTGATCCAATACCTGCCGTAAAAGCGTTCTTGGAATCAATGTTTAATCGAGCGGCCCCGGGCACTAACGTCCCCACAAGTGCCCCTGCTCCAAAACATATGATATTTTCAGGTTCAAACGGGGTAATCCCAGGCCGCAACTCTTTGAAAAGAATCCATTGATTGATTGAGGCCCCTTCCTCCCAAGAATTTGGAAACCAAAGGATAGGTCGGTTCTTTGCGGATACTTGAGTCACTGAGATTTACCCTTAGAATATTTCCGGCATATCCATATTCTGATAATCTCATTCCGGCCTCCTTTTTAATTTGAACACATTCTCGGGACAATATTGGATACAAAGAGGGGCTGCCTCTTTTTTACACAGGTCACAAACAGGGTTTCCTCTTTCTTTCTCAAGGCAGATCACGATCGCAGGCCCTCTGTTCGGATCAATTATGGATTTATTGACCTTTATGCTGGATTGACTTCGCGAATAGTTACGCGTGTGGTGAAAAGAGCAGGCCATTTCGCAAATCAAACACCCGGTGCATGCTTTTGGATTATCCACTATGATCATTAGAACCTCCTTTTTTTCTCCAATCGTACAGGTCCTGATCTCAATAAAAATATTCCCGGCTTAAATTTATTGGTCGGTATAACAGGTTGGTATCTTAAAATGTTTGTCGGAGTATGTCTGAGCATAGTGATTTTCGTGTCAAACAATATCGGTTAAAAATCTTCTCCGGGGAAAAAGGGTTTGAGATAATCGAAAAGCACCTGGTCCGAAATAAATATTTCTCCAACTAATATCTCTTTTATAATCCCTTTCTGATCTATGAAAAAATTGGTAGGAATACCTTTTACCCCGTAGAGCCGCGCAAGTTTTCCCTCAGGATCCAAGATCATAGGATAAATTAGACTCAGTTGAGCCGTAAAGGCTTCAACTACCGCATTAGTCTGTCCTACATTTACAGCTATCACTTCGAAATCTTTCTTTCTGAGACGCTTGTAAAATGCATTAATCCTTGGCATCTCATACTTACAATAGGGGCACCAGTCGGCCCAGAACCTAAGGAGAACGACTTTGCCCTTTAATTCCCATAGGCTCCCATAATTTCCGTTCATGTCATAATATTGAAAATTCGGAGCAGTTTCGCCTATAATGGCCTTTCCACTTTCATCCTTTCTGCCACAAGAAAGAAAAACCAATAACAGGAAAGATAGGAATACACTTATCGTTATTTTAATACGAAAATAGGATTTGAGTCTTGAACAACCTGTACCTATTTTCATGTTTGGTGGTGCCACGCCCCCAAAGGCGGGGCATGGCGGTTTAGTTCGAAAATAGATTCCTATGTTCTCCATTAGCCTGGCTCTATTTTCATGCTTCGTGGTGCCACGCCCCCAAAGGCGGGGCATGGCGGTTTAGTTCGAAAATAGGGTTCGAGGTTCAACCTTCTACCGGCCTTATTTTCATGTTTGGTGGTGTCACGCCACTAGCGTGGCATGACGGCTTAGTTTCCATTCTCAACAGGCATACAACAACTGGCGATGGCCACTAAAGGTTGAACATTCAATATCTTTCCAGTAACAGCATCAACAAAGCAGATCCAGCCAGCCTGGGATCTTGTAACTCTGAATTCTTCCGGATAATAGAAATTTAGAATATAGGCTAGGTAGTAGTCAGTCACCCTTTCTCCCTTTTCCATGGGATATAAAATAAGTTGATAGGCCGCCAAGTTGTACTCCAATGGTTCTCTTTTTTTCAGGTGGGTGATAGCTATTTCCTTAGCTTCCTTCAGAGATTTACTGGCCTTGGTCGGCAAGTCGAAGGCTTTGAGGCCTTTGTGGAGCAATGCCCCGATTGAGGGAACACCCCCTCCCGGGTCTATGGAAAAACCGATTGAAGATTCGAAAACGATGACTCCCCCGTATGTCTGCCAGAATGATATAAACCAACTACCTCCAATACGTTCCATACCCGCAAATTTTAGTTCTTCAGTTTCCACTTCCAGATAATTTCCAAGCAGAGCTTTAAGGCTCTGCATAGCCCTTATAGCCCCTTTTTCATTGAGGTTATCGAGATCAAACCCTTTCAAAACCGTAATGGTTGGGTCACCTTTAATTATCCGTGTAAGCCCTGTTATGGGATCGATTTTAATTCTTATCCTTCGGCCTTTTAAAATTTCTTCCCTCCAGGAACTAAAGAGGATAAATGGATTAGTAATATGCTTTCCCGAGTATTGATCCCGGTGCCGAACAGCCTCAACCTCGGAAGCAAAAGCATGGATTCTGTTCTTTACATGGGGGACAGTCGTAACACTGCTCTCAATGAAAAAGGCCTTTTCCGCACTCACCTTCTGCCCGCTGACCTCGTCTGTGACTAAAACAGAGGCTATTTTTTGTTTTAATTGGGAAAAGAGTTGAAGGGCGCAGACGATACTGCAAAATTTCATGACCTCCCTGTTTTTCATAATAAACTGAACTTCATAAGCTGGATTTATCTCACCTCCGTCATAAGCACATTTTGTTACCCTCTGGTACTCGTCTCTCCTGAAAATAATCAATAAAAGAATCACGAGCAAGCAGAGACCCAAAAGGCCTGTTATTACAAAAACATTTCTTTTAAAGACAAATCTCATGACGATCTTACCATAAGCAAGAGGACCTGGATTACGAGCAGTACGAGTGATGGACTCAGGGACAATAACCCTATCCCGTAGAGTTTTTTTAAAAGGACGGGCCGGAATACAGCCGTATTACCTTTTTTCCCCAATATCCGGTGAAAAGGCCCATAGCGGCGAGAATATTTCTACCACGTCAAAGAGGAATATCAGGATCAAAAAGGATTGGTAATCAACTGGCCTCCAAATTGCCGGGTATGGGCCAGGGCAGCCTCTTTTAGGGCGAATACATGGATATTATTTTTGACCTCGGGGACGGAAATGACTTTGCTGGCAACATAGAAAGCCTGTTTGGAATCGATGAGTCGCCCCGAGGTTTCGTCAACCACCCGGATCTGCCCGGCTCGGTCTTTATTGAGGGCCAGCCATTGGACAGCACAATAGAGGGAGCAAAAGGTTAGCTTTTTCTGATCGTTTTGGACTATCTCCACCCGGTAAAGATCTCGAATGCTTGTCCCGTCAAAATAACATCGTTTGGTCTGTGGTTGGCTCTCTTTCCCCGGGCTGCACGTACTTCCCCATAGGGTGACCCAGACTATCCCCAAAATTAAAATAAAAAGAATCAAAAATTTTTTCTTGTTCATATTTTTAGACAACGGTTAAGTTACCGGCCGGATGACAGCACCAAATGAATTATCGTCATAATCAAAGAAGCCGAAAGGGTCAAGGCAGCGAAAGCGAAAAGGGAGCGAAAATAGCGGGTCAATAAGCCCATCGCTTCTCCTTTCCGGCCAACCATCTCCAAGAGCCAGGCCCAACCCGGGGCCATGGTCCCCAGAATAAACAAGAGATACAATATAATCGAATCGGGCACATATTGCCAGAGACAATACAGACAGTGATGAAAGGGCAGGCCCATGAAACGGGGGGCAAAACTTTCGATCTGAACCAGGAGAAAGACCACGGCATTGGCGAGAGAAAGGAGGGCCACGATGGTTAGGAGGGTTTTTTCCCCTTTATGCCCTTGATCCCATTTTTTTACCCAGGCAAAAAAGGCATATATCCCGATTAACAGAATCGTCAGGGCGAAATAGAGGGTTTCCAGTAGGGACCGGTAACCTGGTCCCAGTAAAGATTGGGGGATGGTGGAAGTGGGACGATTCAGAATATCCGTGACGGTGGTGCAACAGGACACCAGGACACTGGGTGAAAGGGTGAAAAAAAGAATCACATCCCCTAACGATTCGGCCATCACCAGGAGGGATAAAAAAACCAACAGTATTAGTTTTCGCTCCAGCAAAGGGCCGGTTTGGGTGGCCCGATCCAGATGATGGAGAATCAGCCAACCTCCGATCAGAAAAAACTCCAGGGGTTTAGTGAATTCTAAGAAGTTGGTCAGGTGCCCCTCCACCTGGGTCACTCCGAAGATGCACATGGCCCCATTGACCTGAGGAATGAAACTTTGAAGGGTCAGATAAAACAAGGGCCAGTTGATCAGACGGACAATCAGAATCACAAAAGTGGCCGAAAGCAATAAATAGGACCGGTCCTCAATGAGGGTTTGATCCTCCGGACGGACTGATTTTCTATACCGGAGGACCAGGCGAAAGGAATAGATCCCGGCCCAAGCCATCAACCCGAAAGAAAGCAGACCGATAAAGATCTCAACAATGCTGAAAACATTCAGTATCATGGGCGTTAAATCCTCTAATCCGTTGCCTCTATTTTCCCCTTGTTTAAATTAAAAAGGCCGTCAGCCCTGGTCTGAAAGATAGGATCATGGGTGGCCACGATAATCGTTTTCCCCTTATTTTTTAACTCCGCCAGGATGGTCAATAGGTTTCTAACCGCTTCCGCATCGATATTGGAAGTGGGTTCATCGGCGATCAGGATCTCGGGGTCGTTGATCAAGGCCCGGGCGATGGATACCCGCTGTTGTTCTCCTCCACTGAGTTCTTCGGGGGTATGATGAATACGTCCCATTAAACCGAGTTGATCCAATAACCGGGTGGCCCGCTCCAGACGGGTTCTTTGGCCCACACCCATCGGGATCAGTGGATAGGAGACATTTTCCCAGGCCGACAAACGGGGAATGAGATTGAAAGATTGAAAGACAAACCCAAAGGTCTTCCGTCGTAGCCGGGATAGGCCCACCTCCGAGTAGCGGGTTATGTTGGCGCCTTTTAGAAAAATATCCCCCGAGGTGGGCCGCTCCAGGGTCCCCAGGAGGGCCAGCAAGGTGGACTTCCCTGACCCTGACGGCCCATAGAGAACGGAAAACCGGTTTTCCAAAATGTCCAGATTGATGTCTTCCAGGGCTCGAACCTCGGTAGGTTTTCCTGGATTATAGGTCTTAGAGAGATGGTCGGTTCGGAGAATAGGTTCCATAAAAAATTCCAGATACCTGTTTAGGGTTCATCCGGAAACAAGAAGGTTCCGAATGGAAACCGTTTAGTTATCGCATGGCCAGGAAAGGGGCTTTTCGTGAGGCAACCCAGGCCAACACCAGATTTCCTCCCAAGGTAATCAAGAGACAAAACAGAAGTCCTGCCAGGGCGGGCAGGGGAAGATAGCGGGTCGGGACCTCGAAATTAGGGACCAGACCACTTTCGGCAATCAGGAACTGGGTAATCAGGAAACCATTGGTTCCTTTCATCCAGGCCATGGAAAAGACCTCGGCCAGTGCAGTGGCCATCAGGCTCACCATGACGCCCTCCAGGATGGTCAAACAAAAAATATTTTTCCGGGTCCAGCCCAGGGCCTTCAGGAGGCCAATTTCCTGCAAGGATTCCGAGGTGCCCATCCCCGAAGTGACCAGAAGTGAAGGGATAGCCAAGGCCAGGAGCAGAGAATAAAATATGATAAAAATCCCATGGTTGAAATTAAATCCCTTTGATAAAGAAAGGGCGGCCTCGGCGCGACTCATTAGTCTCAGGGGAGGGGACCCTTGATTCGAAACGCCCTTCTTCTTGTCGAGGAGATCCACTATCGGTTGAATCTGCTGAGGGCTATTAATCTGGATTTCCGAGAGGGTGTCGCTCATCTTATAGAATTTCCGGGCATCCTGTAAAGACATCACCAACAGATCGGCATCCCAAATGGAAAGGGGAGGCAGGATACCCACCAGGGTGAAGAGTTTTCCCGGGTTGGCGGCCAAAGAAAACCGTACCCCAAGCTGGAGATTAAAGGTCTTGGCCAAATGGTATCCCACCAGGACCTCGCCTTCCTTCTGAAACATTCGCCCCTTAGTCACTATTTTTGAAAGCTCCCGGGGAGGTTGGTCCAACCCGACTACCGCTACCAGCCGATTTACAAAATAGGTTCTGCCGACGATGCGGCCATTAATCCGGATCTTGTCCTGGTCAAGGGATTGTTTGAGCCTCTCGAGATCGGTTTGGCTGACAGGACCCGGTCCGCCATAGGTATCCCGGACCAGATAAAAGTCGGCCCCCTGGTCTAAAGAGAGGTTGGTCTGGACCCTCAATCCATCAGAAACAGCCACGGCTGTGATGAAAGGAAAGAGAATGGCCGTCAGACACAGGGTCAGGGTCAGGCTCCGTTCCCAGTTTCGGATCAGACGATCGCAGGCCGGGGATATTAAATGGGTCCAGAGAGGAATGATGGTCTCCTTACTTTAAAGGGTTCCATTGGTTTTTGGGAATTTCCTCAAAATAGGTTATGGCGGCCGTCCGGTCCGGTCCATAGGAATACCCCCCGGGGATGGGCCAGGTCATGGAGTCATCCACCGGGTTAATTCTGGGATCATAATTGATGAAATTCCAAATCGGGCTGGCAATAGCCCCCAGGCCCAATCCACCCAAGGATTTTTGAAGGATGGATAGGCCTTCTGTTTTTTTTGTCTCCCAGGCCCACTGATCCCAGCCCATAACGCCAATAGTCAGAAAAACCAGCAGGCCTAAAGAGCCCAGAAGTAATTTTGATTTTCGTCCCATAGGTGCACCTATTATTTCCCGATCTGTTTTTTCCAGATACCCAGGGCCTCATCATAGGTCACAACCTGTCCTCCAAAGCCCTTGGCAAAATTTTCAGCGTTCTTCCTGACTGCAAAAACGATGAAACCAGGGGCCATGTCCGTGATCACGGTGCTTTTATAAACATAAAAAGCCTTCCGGGCATCCAGGGGACGGTTGCTCAACAGGTCGGTAGCGGTCGCCGATTGGAACTTTTCCTTTAAACGCAAGTGAATGGCCAGGCCGCACTGGGCACCACAAGTGACATATTCCTCTCCCCCGGTCGTCTTGACACTATATCGGGTATGAGGATACTTTGAGGTGTCCATGCCGCAAATGATACATCGTTTAACCTCACCGGCCCAGAGGAGAGTGACCAGTAAAAAAGACAGACTGATCAGAAGTAGGCCGCTGACTATCTTTTTTGATATCATGGGATCAACCCCTTTCAGATTCATCGGCAATCAGGATGCTGTAGATGATGAATTCAGCCAGCCCGGCCTTTTATCCGGCCGGTCTCAGACTCCAAAGATATAACGTGATGGAATGTAAATCCTTTTCATCTATTTTTCCGGCATACCCCTCCATACCGTGAACTCCCTTCAGAATGGCTTCTTTAATTTTTATCCTGGACGTTACCTTTTTGGCAAATTCCGGGGTTGTAAAGGCCGCCGCCGTTCCCCCTTTTCCTTCCGGTCCGTGACAGCGAAAACAGCCGTTTTTTTCGGCCAGATCCCGGCCCATCTTGGCCCGCTGGGCCACTCGGGCCATGATCATTTTCCGGTCCAGTCCCATATCGGCCATGGTCCGGTTCAGGGCCTCATCAAACGTTCCGATGGCCCCACCGTGGGTCTGCTGAAATTTTTTGGCCTCTTCCGGAGATTTGAAGGCCAGTTTGCCCACTGCCGTCATAACACCCGGGACATCGCTTCCAATGACCCAGACGGCCTTCTTGGCATCGATAAAGACCTGGGTGGCATAATCGACCACTTCCCACTTTTCAATTTCAGCCGCCTTTTTTTCGTAAATCTGGGCGGCACAAAAAATACTGCAGGTCTGCACCTTGGAACCGTCGCTTAAGGTAAGACGGTTGCTGGTTTGATGGTACAT
>JAZDOU010000523.1:0-4250 GCA_043798385.1 Pseudomonadota bacterium | reverse complement strand
CTGGCACCGGCATATCGTTTTCGAAAATAGCTGTTGGAGAGGTTTTCGACAGCTATCTTTTTCCCCCACCTGGGGGCATGGATAAATTTCCCTTCACCGATGTAGATGCCCACATGGGAGACCTTCCCCGGGTCTTCGGTGTTGAAAAAAACCAGATCTCCCCGTGACAAGTCTTCCTTTTCCACCGGGAGGCCGGCTTCAAATTGATCTTTGGAGGAACGAGGCAGGCTCAGACCGTTGAGTTGATAAACAACCATGGTCAACCCGCTGCAGTCAAAACCCTCTTCCAGGGAGGCGCCTCCCCATAGATAGGGGACACCAATGAATTTTTCCGCTGTCCCTATCAGTTCATCCCGGAGAAAGGGGAGGCCGTATCGTGGACTTTTTGAAACGGCATAATCGCCGGGGTTGACAATAAAAAATTCTTCAAAAACCCCCTGGGCCTTCAGGTGCTCCGCTTTCTCGCGAGCCAGCTTTTCCGAAGTAAAATCACCAAAGCGTACTTTATAAATCCCCTTCTTATCAACAAAATAATAGGCCTCCACTTCCAGACGCTTTAATGACCTGATCAGCCGGACGGCGTTTTCCACCTGTGCGAAGGCCCCGACCTGAATAGTGTAACCCAGGCGGGGGAGCCCCTTTTCCTTGACCGGCGGCCGGAAGGCTTCAGGAGACGGCCTTTCCGGGGCGACCAGGGTCTTGGGAAGACACCCCGGGGACAGGAAGATCAAGAGCAGTAAAGACAGACCAACATAAAAATAGCCGGTGATTTTTTTTATCAGCCCGTTCTTAACCGCTTTGCCAAAGGCTTTACCCGAGTCGGGTTTAAATCTTGCCGGCCTGTCTATTTCCATTTCCCCACCCTGCCCCCCTACGCAGTTTTTTTCCGGCTCGGTCAGTGTTGACAAGTTCGTAAAAAGTCCAAAAAGGGATGGGTTTGTAAAAAGCTCCAGATGCGAGGCGCGCAAATCCTGAGGAGTGAGGCGTACTTACTGGTACGCCGCAATAAGCCCGCCCCGCTGAAAAGCGGGGAAGGATGCAGCGCAACAAAGCAGGTGGACTTTTTACGAAGCCATCAGTGTTGATTCTATTATATCGAATCGTTAAGATTTTCTATAGTTTTTTTCAGAGACCCCGGGGTAAAATAGGCCTGATCAAAATTATCTTTTACATTCTACCTTCTAAATGTACAATACCCTTCGGAGTATCGGAAATCAGGCCGAAGGGTCAAACCATGATGACCAGCGGGGAGATGGAGAATCGAATGTTCACCTTAACTGAAATTATTGATCTGGCCATTCGGATTGAAAAAAACGGGGCCACGATCTATAGAAAAGCCCGGGATGAGGTTTCGAACCCCTCCCTGGCTTCCCTGCTTGACTGGCTGACGGAAGATGAGGCCGATCATGAGAAATGGTTTGCCTCTCTCCGGGCAGGAGGTGGGAAGTCAGAGGGAGATCCCAGACTGGAGGAAATGGGCCAGGCCATCTTGCAAGGCGTACTGGGGGAACGGGCCTTTTCGTTGGAAGAGGCTGATTTTTCCAAAATAGAGGACGTTGCGAGTCTGCTTGAATTGTCGGTTGAATTTGAAAAGGATACCCTCCTTTTCTACGAAATGCTCCGGGCCTTCATTGATGATGAAAAGACCCTGAGCCGGCTCAATCAAATCATTACAGAAGAAAACCGCCACGTACAGGTTCTGGAGGAATTTCTTGAAAAAGGGGGAAAGGAGATGGGTTGAAAAAGGCGTTGATCTTTGGCCTGACGGGGCAGGAGGGTTTCGCTCTTTCAGAAATTTATCTATCACGAAAGGACCGATCAATGAAAATTCTTAAGCCGGTACTGATAATCGGGATGTTTCTATTCCTGGCCGGTTGTGCCTATCAGGGAAGCCTTACGAAGCCCCTGGTTTCTACGGATGAAAAACTGGATATTGGAAGGCCGATCCCTTTGGAAGCGGGCCTGCTCATCACCGAAGAAACCAGGAATCAGATTTTCAAGAGCCCTTTTTATGCCGATCATCATGGCGCCTCTCCCTTTTATAAGATAGAACCCTACCGATTGGCCATAGGCCAGGCCTTCGAGAAGGCCGGGCTTGACATCCTTTCCCAGATCTTTCAAAAGGTCCATCTGATACGAAGCGCCGAAGAGGCCCGGAATTACCGGCTGGTTATTGAACCCAAGCTGGTAAACTTTCACCTCCATCTGTTCTATAACGTCTTTGGCCTGCACATGAATAACGAGCTGGTGGACATGAAGTGCCGAGTCAAGGTCATCGGCACCTTGATCAGCCAAGGAAAGCCGGTCTGGCAAAAGACGATAGAGACTCCCTTGGAAACCAAAACCCGGGTCTACACCTTCTGGCTGCAAGATGAAGTCGGGGCCCTGGCCGCAGATACGATGGGCCTGGCCCTGAAGGATCTGGCATTAAGAATGGTGGAAGAAAGCCGGCCTCGCCCCGAGCTGGTCAGCGGCTGGCTGGAAAAAATCGAACCGCCCAGCCGGTAAAAAGGAACCGGAGGCACAGGGAATTCTTTTCCATCATCCTTGAAGCACCTCCGGGTTCAGGCAATTCGGTGGACGACTCCCCTGAAAGGCCGCTATCAGGTTCTCGGCGGCCATCAATCCCATTCTGGTCCGGGTTTCAAGGGAGGCGCTGCCGATGTGGGGCAAAATGACCACATTGTCCATCTGAACCAGGGCCGGGTGAATCCGCGGTTCGTGTTCAAAAACATCCAGACCCGCCCCGGCAATCTGTTTTTCCTCCAGGGCCGCCACCAGGGCCTCTTCATCCAGGACCTCTCCCCTGGAAGTGTTGATAATAAAGGCCGTGGGCTTCATCAGGGAAAATTCTGTTGTGCTCATAAAACCAGCCGTCTTAGAAGTGAGCGGGACATGGAGGGAAACAAAATCAGATTCCCTCAGCAAGGTTTCTTTGTCCACATATCGGGCCTGGACCTGTTCTTCCAGTTTGGGATCGACCCTCCGGGTATTATGATACAGGATAGGCATATCGAAGCCCAAAGCCCTCCTGGCCACAGCCAAGCCTATCCGGCCAAGTCCCATTATCCCTAAAGTCTTATGATGAACGTCCGCACCTACGAAAAGTAAAGGGGCCCAGTCTTGATATTTACCGGCCCGGGCATAGCGGTCCCCTTCCACCAGCCGGCGGGCCACTGCTAAAATCAGGGCCATGGTCAGATCGGCCGTTGTGTCCGTCAGGACCCCGGGGGTATTAGTAACCAGGATTCTTCGGGCCGAAGCGGCTGCCAGATCGATATTATTATATCCCACGGCATAATTGGCGACGATCTTCAACCGGGGCCCGGCGACGTCCATGACCTGACCGTCGATCCGGTCGGTCAGCAGCGGCAACAGCCCGTCCTGACCTTTCACCATCTGAAGAAGCTCTTCACGGGAAAGGGCCCGGTCATGGGGATTGCATTCGACCGCAAAATGGTCCTTTAAAAATTCCATAACCGCCGCCGGGAGCCGCCGCGTCACCAGGATCTTGGGTTTCATAGAGTCTTCCTTTAATCAATAAAATTGGTCAATCAGATTGATTACACAATTTGGGGACAAGTCAAGCTGCTCTAGAGGGCCCAGAGATTCAGGCCGGTAACCGGATCCTTCCGACGGATTCGATCCGGGCCGAGAAATTCCCTCAGCACCAGTTCCCCGGCAAAGAGAATAGTCCCCTCCATCAGGTGCCCGGCCAGTGTTTGGCCGTCTGCCCGGGAAAAGGAAATATGGGCATGGACAAAGGGTTCCCCCTCCAGCAGGGATACATTCCCCTGGCAGTTGGTTATCTCCAATTCTTCTTTCAGCGTGACGGTCTCGTAAACCTGTTTCCCCTGATTGTAAGCGGAAAAGACCCCGCACTTGGCGGCCCCGATAACGGATAAATAACCGGTCTTAATCTGCTCTTCCCGGCAAAAGGCATTAAGCACCTTTAATAAATCCCCCTCGTAAGGAAGCCGTTCCATGAACAGGCGTCCTAATTGAAAACCTTTCCCGGTCATATGCACTTCTCCTTTATTAAAATTTCCCTCATTTATCGGCCTTTGTCAAGACCGGTCGGCATCTTGCCCCCCTTCACTTTCAGTTAATTATTGAATAGAAGAGCATTTTTTAACAGGAAGGGTCGAGGGGTCTTTTTTCAGGGTTGTCCAAAAGGCAATCCCCGACCCGATACCGGCCCAATAGGTTAACTCGATTGGATGCAGGGCATTCACCCAACCTTATCTGGA
>JAZDOU010000461.1:0-3291 GCA_043798385.1 Pseudomonadota bacterium | reverse complement strand
GCAAATCCCTCCCGGTCCACGGAGAGCGATTTTCCGGCCGGTACCTGATGGCGCTGGGCTGATTCCAAAACCAGGGAGCCCAGGAGGCGCATTTCTTCCTTGAGCAATCCAACCGCACTATCCGGATCCTGGGAACGCAGGGAATTGCTGCAGACCAGCTCGGCCAGCAACGGGGAGCAATGGGCCGGAGAAAAACGGAGGGGTTTCATTTCCAGGAGACGAACCGGGACCCCCTGTCCAACCGCCTGCCAGGCGGCCTCACATCCGGCCAGCCCGCCCCCGATGATGGTGATCCCCTTAAAATGGTTTTCTAACATCAGACGATCCCTTAAAACAATTTATAATCGAAGAATAAACCTCTTGAAGAAAACACGCAACTTCTAATGTTCAATTAAATGAATTTACTTGACTTTTCTCTTTCTAATGACATAAATTTTACATGTTCCGATAACGCTTTCAGAGAGGACAGGTATGGAATTAAGTAAGGCCTCTTCCAGGAAAATCGACCAACTGGTTGATCTTCTTGATAACATCCAGACTCAAAAAGAAATCGTACCCGACCAATTAATAAAATTTCCGGACCGATACCGGGAAATCCTCCCCGAGGAAAGGCCCTGGTTTTTCGAGGCCGTTATTCATCGTTTTGAAATCCGCCAATCTGAAATTGAAAAAGAATTGCGTCTTGCCCTGGCCGACGAAGGAAAAGATCCCCTTCAATGGCGGCAGAGACTAAGCACTCTGCGCCAAAAAATCGAATCCCCCCGAATTCAGATCTTTGGAAATTTCCTGAACATTTCAGGAGGATTGAAATTCCTTCTGGATCTGCGGGCCGATGTGATTTCCGCTCAACGCCAGAGTCTCTTGAACCTGGACCCCCTGGATCAAGACATTGCCCAGTTGTTTAATCTCTGGTTCCAGGGCGGATTTTTATTTATCCAGGAAATCACCCTGGATTCTCCCTACCGCCAAATCCGCTATCTCAAGGACCATGACCTGGTTCATCCCATGGCCAGTCTGGAAGAGATGGGAAACCGCCTGGGGAGGGATCGTCGTTGTTTTGCCCTCTATCATCGTCTTATGCCTGACGAGCCCATCACCTTTATCGAGGTGGCCCTGACACGGGGCGTGGCCGCCTCCATTCATGAGATCATCGAAAACCAGGAAGACCCCCTGAGACCCAAAAAGCCCCCCGATACAGCCATATTCTATTCCATCAATAGTACCCAAAACGGCCTGGCCGGGGTGGGGTTAGGGACGGTCCTTATTTTTCAAGTCGTTGAAACCTTAGAAAAGACCCTTCCGTCTATAAAAACCTTCGCCACTTTAAGTCCTATCCCGGGGTTCTGGGAACGGTATTTAAAACCGATCCTGGGCCATGAAAAGGTTCCCTTCCAGTTAACCAGGGAGCGATTAAAAGAATTCTTTCCTGAAAAAACCCAGACGGCCATCCTGGAGATCCTTCAGGCACACTCAGGGATTAAAGCCTTGGATTTCGCCCCAGCCCTTTCCAAGATCCTTTCCAATCACCAATGGATGGAAGATGCGGCCTGCCGGCGGCTGTTAAAAAAACCGCTACTGGAGATAACCTATTTTTACCTGACCCAGGAGAAAGATCGCAGGGGCAAACCGCTTAATCCGGTGGCCAATTTTCATCTCGGTAATGGGGCCACGGTGAGCCTGAAAAATGTCAACTTTGCCGCCAACCGTTTTCAGCGCGGGCTGACGGAATCCTGTGGGCTCATGGTCAATTATGTTTATTCTCAAACCTGGCTGCAGCAGATCGGCCGGAGCATGAAGGCCTTTTTACCCTGGGGAGGGAAATAAAAATCAATATGATCCAATTTTTAAGTGCCGGCCTGCTGCTGGGGTTGTCGGCCGGCTTTTCGCCCGGCCCGCTCCTGACCCTGGTTATTTCCCAGACCCTCCAGCATGGAATCAGGGAAGGGATCAAAGTTGCCCTGGCTCCCCTTATTACCGATCTTCCGATCATCGGGTTGTCCCTGCTGGTGCTGACCAGACTAACCAATTTCAGGACACTCCTGGGAGTGATCTCCATCCTCGGCGGACTGTTCGTGTTGCACCTGGCCTATGGGAGCCTAAGGATAAAAAAACTGGACCAGCCGGTCCAGGACACTGCCCCCCAATCCCTCAGTAAAGGGGCCTTAGTCAATGCCCTCAGCCCTCATCCCTATATTTTTTGGTTGACGGTAGGATCGCCGATAATCCTGAAGGCCCGTGGAGACGGCCTGTTACCTGCTATCGGGTTCATAGCCGGCTTTCTCGGCTCTCTGGTGGGCGCCAAGATCATCCTGGCGGTCTTGTCCGGAAAGTCCCGCCATCTGTTGAGCGACCGGCTCTATCGGATTATCATGCAGGTCTTGGGTGTGCTCCTGGCGGCCTTTGCCGGCCTTTTGCTCAAAGACGGGCTGGAGCTGATGGGCCTTCTGGCCTTTTAAACAGCGGCCGGCCTTTTTGGAAAAGGACTCTGCAAATTTTCTATGGCCTTTGGGGCCATCATCAGTTGTTCGTCATTCCGTATCATGGCAATTTCAACTCGGGCATGTATGGTTCGTTTGGTTCGGATACCAGCAGCGGAGTATCTTTTTTAATAATCAGGCTTTCAATTTCCTGATCTAAAAATTTCAATTGTCTGAAAAGCCTTTTGCAATAAATAGGATCCAGGGTCTTCTTCCCGGTTGGAACCGGAGCGAATATCTCCTACCTTCGACTATCCTGGCATATATGCATGGTCGGTTGATCCCTGCCGAACAAAAACGGCCCCGCCTTTTTCAAGGAGTCTTACCAGTTCCTTGCTGGATAGAGACGGGAACTCAGACATAAGAAGGCACCTCGTGGATTTCCAACGGCTTCAGTATAAAACCGTCCTCCGGTTCTTTAACCCAGTCAGGTTCGGTATCCCTTAAAAATTCAATGAAGTCCTCAATACGCATCGGTTCAACAATCGTCTCCTGATGGTCCTGGACATCCGAAAGATATAATTCTATGGTTTCCTTCAGGTTTCTCTCCACGTCGGCGAGGTTATCTCCCCTGGCGGCTGCATTCAGCTCCAGGCACACAGCCACATATTCCAGCTTGCTTTTACGAACGATGGCAGTAAATTTTCTACTCATAAAACCTCCAGACGCTTTTTAAGTAGCCAACGGGGTCACATCTTGATTTGTGAATTGAGTAGGGCATAATCCCGCTGGAAGACCTGATCGTTTTTCATCCTGTTTCTTGCCTCTTTCACAATGTGGCTGACCGCCGTATAACTGATACCGAACATCTCTC
>JAZDOU010000451.1:0-12919 GCA_043798385.1 Pseudomonadota bacterium | reverse complement strand
TCATTGAAATTAAGCTCCCGGAACGTCTGGGCCGGCAAATTTACTTTTTGCGAGATCATCACTGAAAAAGACCCGCATCTCCGCCGCCACCTCTTCCGGCGGATAAAAGGTTAATATTTCATGGTGCAGTCTTTCAAAATAGTTGATCTCGCTGACCTTCAAGGGAGGCAGTTCGATCCGAGGGATAATTTTAGCCAGAATGGGGAAGTGGGCCTGTTTTTCCAGGAGGAGATAGATGGTCATATTCAGGCTAGAGATATTTTTACTTCCCAGAAAATTCAGGACCCGGACCAATCCCTCGGTGAAATCCCCAAGGAGATTTTCCGGAAGGGTTAATATCGTACCGCCCTTTTCCCAAAGGGCCATAATCTCCATGACCCCCAGAGGGGCAAAGGCGGTTAACCAGTGCACCCGGCCGGACCTCCCGATGTAGCGCTCTCCGGTCTTTCTTTCCTGGCGGAGGAGATCGGAAAAGAAAGGGCGATTGTTTTTCCTGAAATATCCCTTGGTTTTTTTGAGTATCTCCCCTTCATATCGGGTGGGACGGTTTCCGGCTATAAGCTGGAAATGGGGGTGGATCAGGCCGGCACCCGAAAGGGGGAGGAAATTCCAGTTGATGGAACCATGGATGGCCTTGGGGTCCTTCCGGATAAGGAGTCGAAAATAGTCCTGACAAGCCAGCAGGGCCTCAAAGATCCATTTCGATTCAAAGCCGTTTATGGGCACAAAATGCCGGCGGCAGAGGACACAGACAGAGTTGTGCCTTTCATAGGGGAAGGCATTGGGAAAGATAACGGCCTCCCCTTTTTTGATATGCCCTTCCGGCACCCAGTCTTCCAGAAACCGGGCGGCCCTTTGGGGTAGATGCTCAGGACAGAAGGGACACGCCCTTTTAAGGGATTCTTCCAGCATGGAACGGAGGTCCGCCTCTCCCAGACTCTTAAAGCGGTAAGGAACCAGCCGGGTTCTGTGGGCCGTCAAGGGGTCCTGACGGATCTCTATCTTGACCGTGGTCGGTTTAAAGTCGTTTAAGGGACTCCGAAAGGTTGAGGTGGTCTCTTTTTTGTAAAGCTTAATTTCCATTTTTTTCCTTTTTGGTCAAAACCTCTATATCCAGCCCATGCCACCTAAACCAAACAAGGCCCGGGAAATGCTGCCGATGAGTATGAAAACAACGATGCTGATGATGATAGTGATAATAAAATAACCCATAGCCTTATCCTGGGGCGTGTCCATCATAATGGGCAAACCCAGGTAGAAAAGATAAAGGCTGTATAGAGAAAGGATCAAGGCAATAGGGGCCAGGAAGGGGATAATAATTAAGATGCCGGCTATCCAGGAGGGGGTCGAGGAAAAGACCGCCAACTTCATGGCATTGGTCAGATTTTTTTGAGAGCCGAAGCTGGGGGCCAGGGCATCGATAATCTGGGCGATCACATAAAGGCCGACCAGGGATAAAACATAGGAGACTACGGCATGGCTGATCCCTGTCCCCAGGGGAATCCGGTAATGAATATTCATCATGGAAACACCCAGTAGAGACAGCCCGAGAAAAGAAGCCAGGGGAGGGATGGCGGCCAGGATGACGGCATAAGAGCTATACAGCTCTTGAATAGTGGTCTGTTCCGTTTTAATTGCCGGCCAGGTATCCTTGGGTTTCATAGTGATGTCTTTCACCCTTTGAACGATATCCATTGTGGGCCTCCTTTAATTAATTGTTTACGGCATCAAGTCTGTTATACTTAAATGCCCGCCCTTGGTCAAATAGAAAAAACCGGGCCGACCCTTGCCTTGGGGGAGGGAATTCAATATACTTAGCAGGAGAATAACGTTCGTCGTTAAGCGTTCGGCGTCTGACGCATGAAAAGGGATTTCTTTGAACATTGAATAGTATTTTCGAACTAAGCTTTCATGCCCGCCTCAGGCGGGCACCGACGAAGCATGAAAATGACTTTCGCCGAACGACGAACGCTTAACGACGAACGTTATTTTCGTATTAAAACATAGGGAACCTCATTGAAGCTGCGATTTTTCGGTCCAATCTTTTTCACAGGCCTCTGCCTCCTTCAGGCCCAGATCCTCCTTTTTCGGGAGTTTCTGGTTTTATCCCATGGCAATGAACTGGCTTTAGGGGGGATGTTGATGGTCTGGCTGGTTGGAACAGGTCTGGGCAGTTTAGCCGGGGGACGGTTCTTTCCAGATGCCCCTGTCAAAATCTCCTCTTGCCTGCTTCCCCTGGGGAATGCCTTCCTGCTTTTGGGATCAATTTTTATCCTTCGCTGTTGTCCTTTTTGGTTGGGTTATTCCTGGGGAGAAATTTTCTCTCTCCCAGGCTGGGCCGCCATAGCCATAGGGGCCCTCTTTCCCCTGTGCTTTGTTTCCGGGACCCTCTTCCCCTTATTCGGACAACTGGCCAAAGAGGCTTCTTCCCCCCTGCAGGCCATAATAGGTGTTTATCGGACCGAGGCCCTGGGAGCGGCGGCCGGAGGGATCGTAGGTCTTTATCTGATCACCTGGGTCGACGGGATCCGGTTGGCTTTATTCATCGATGCCGGTCTGGCGGGGTGTTCCTTTTGGCTCTGGAGGGCCCATCCTGATAGAAGACCGAAAGAGCGGGGGTCTTTCTTTCTCCTCGGAATGGTCTTTATTTTTATCTTCCTGGCCATAGGAGGGGGGAATTTTTTGGATCAAAAGAGCCGCTCGATTCAATGGCGGCCTTTTTCTCTTCTGAAGGTCCAGGAAACCCCTTTTGGAAGTTTGGCCCTGGCCGAACGGGCCGGCCAGTTTAATTTTTTTGTGAATGGGATTTTTCAATTCAGTTCTCCCGACCCGAGAAGGGCTGAAGAAAAGACCCACCTTCCGCTCCTGATCCATCCGCAGCCTGGGACAATTTTTTTGATTGGAGGCGGTCTGTCCGGGACTTTGCGGGAAATCCTGAAACATCCGATGATCCAACGGGTGGATTATGTCGAGTTGGACCCTGATTGGGTCACCGGCGTTTGCCAATTCCTCCCAGAGCTTAGGACCCTGATCGGGTCAAATCCCAAGGCCCATCTTCTTCCGGGAGATGGCCGACGGATTCTAATGACCGGGGGAAAAAGCTATGACCTGATCCTTGTGGATCTGCCGGGACCGGCTTCCATCCAACTCAATCGCTTTTATAGTCAGGAGTTTTTTCAGATGGCCAAAGATCATCTGAATCCCGGAGGGATCTTGTCGCTGGTCCTCAACGGACCGGCCGACATGATCGGGATCAGCCAGTCTGAAACGCTCAAATCCCTTTATGGTACCCTTCAAACCGTTTTCCCGAAAACAGCCCTTTTACCCGGAGAGGAAATCAGTCTTTTGGGTTTTCAGGCAGATCCGTCATGCCACGCTAGTGGCGTGACACCACCAAATCATGGAAATAAGGCCGGTCGAAGGTTGAACCTCGAACCTTATTTTCGAACTAAATCAGTTCCAAAGATTTCCCTGGCTGTTATCCTGAGTCGTCTAACCGAGCGATCCATAAGGCTTCATTATCTGAATCCCCTTCAAATTCAGACGATCTTATCCCCCTGGCGGAGTCGGTATTTCCAGGCGGTTTTTAACCAGGGTCTGCCCCAAGAGGTCAACCAGGACTTAAAGCCAGTCAGCTTTTTTAATCAGGTCCGGTCCGACCTGGCCCTGCAACATCCCTGGCTGGCGGCCCGCTTTCAGGGGGCCAGAGCGATCCCCTTTTCATTCCAAATCGGTCTTCCCCTGCTCCTGTTGGCGGCACTCCTGGCCTGGAGGCGGTTTTTCCCCGCTTCCCGGCCTGGTCTTCCTGTTCTGATCTCGATCGGGGTATGCGGTTTCTCTGCTATGGCCGTTGAGATCATGATTCTGATCCTTTTTCAGGTGGGCCTGGGCGTCCTCTACCTGGAGATCGGGTTGCTGATGGCCCTTTTTATGTTGGGATTGGCCGGCGGGGCCTATTTAATCCTGTTACTGGAAGGCCGCCCTTTGCCGGTCGGCCTGATGGCAATGGGCCTTCAAGGATTGCTGGCGGTCTTTTTTGGGCTGCTCATAGGAGTGACCAAAGGGGTGGCAGGGATGCCGGAGGGGCTTTTGAAAACGACTTATTATGGTTGTATGGTTCTTTCCGGTGGATTATGCGGGGCCATCTACGCCCTTTGCTCTAAAGTCTATTTTTCGTTGGGAAAAGGGGTCAGTCGGACCGCAGGATATTTATACGGTCTGGACTTGCTGGGGGCAGCCTTGGCCTGTCTGATCATCCCCTTTTTCTTTCTGCCTGTTTGGGGGATGACCCGGACCCTGATTTTTCTTTCTTTGCTAAACGGTTTGGTTGCTATCCTGATGATCTGTTTCTTGACAAAGGGTGAAAAATTAAGATAGATTATTTAAAATGAAAATAACGTTCGTCGTTAAGCGTTCGGCGTTCGTCGAAAGATATTTTCATCCTCCATGGCGCCCCTTGGGGCATGAGGGTTTAATTTACAATGTCCAATTAAAGGGAAGTGAAGATGCCTGAGTGGGAAGCGGTTATTGGATTGGAAGTTCATGCCCAGTTGTTGACCGACAGTAAAATCTTTTGTGGTTGCTCCACCCGATTCGGGGCCGAACCCAATACCCATACCTGTCCGGTTTGTCTGGGGTTGCCCGGTTCTCTTCCGGTTCTCAATAAAAAGGTCGTTGAATATACCTTACGCATGGCCCTGGCCACCCATTGTTCCATCGCACCGTACAGCCTGTTGGCCAGGAAAAATTATTTTTATCCCGATTTGCCTAAGGGGTATCAGATCTCACAGTACGAATACCCCCTGGCTGAAAAGGGGTGGATCGACATTGAGGTAAACGGCCGGGGCAAAAGGGTCGGCATTACCCGGATTCATATTGAAGAGGATGCCGGAAAATTGATTCATGACGAAGTTCGACCGGTCAGTTATGTGGATTATAACCGGACCGGTGTCCCTTTGATCGAGATTGTCGGCGAGCCTGATTTGCGGATTCCCGAGGAGGCCGGTGAATATCTGCGACGGTTACGAGAGATCCTGCGTTATCTGGAGATCTGCGACGGCAATATGGAAGAAGGCAGTTTTCGCTGTGACGCCAATATCTCTATGCGCCCGGCAGGGGCGCTTGAATTCGGGACCAAGACGGAGTTGAAAAACATGAACTCCTTCAAACATGTTGAAAAGGCCCTGGAGTTTGAAATCAGACGACAACGGGCCGTCCTGGAAGAAGGAGGGAAGTTAGTCCAGGAAACCCGGCTCTGGGATGTGGCTCGTGGAGTCACCCTGTCGATGCGGGGCAAGGAGGAGGCCCATGATTACCGTTATTTCCCGGATCCGGATTTGATCCCTTTGGAGGTAAACCAGGAATGGATCGAGGCGGTCCGGCAAAAACTGCCTGAGCTGCCTGAAGCCAGGCGCCGTCGATTTATCGGTCAATACGGTCTCCCGGAACACGATGCCCAGGTCCTGACCTCATCCAAGGCCTTGGCCGGTTACTTTGAAGATTGTGTTCGGCTTCATCCCCAGCCTAAAACGGTCAGCAATTGGATCATGGTGGAATTGATCCGGGAATTGAAACGGGAGGAACAAGACATCGAGCAATCCCCGGTCTCGCCCGAAAACCTGGCCGCTTTATTGGATTTGATCCGGGAAGGGGTGATCAGTGGTAAGATTGCCAAAGCTGTTTTTGAAGAGATGTTTGCAACCGGCCGGTCCCCTAAAACCATTGTTCATGACAGGGGCCTGATCCAGGTGACTGACGGCGGTCAGATCCGGGCCGTTATTGAAGAAGTTCTTCAGGCCAATCCGGACAAGCTGGCTGATTATAAAAACGGGAAGACCAAACTCTTCGGGTATTTTGTCGGTGAGGTCATGAAAAAGACCCAGGGGAAGGCCAATCCCAAGATTGTCAATGAGATCTTGAAGAAACAAATAGAAAGATAGATTCTTACGCTCTGCAATTTGATAATTTATCTCTAACGTGATATCGGGTGTCTGGGGGTCTTGTTTTTGGAGTTGTCCAAAGGGAAGTTAAGAGTTCCCAAATTTTAAATAGGGTTGGTTAGAGTTTATGGTTAAAACGATCGAATGGAAAAACAACCGGGTGGTCATGATCGACCAGCGGAAACTCCCCCAACAAGAGACCTATGTCATCTGTTCCGAATATCGTCAGGTCATCCGGGCCATTAAAGTGATGGTTATTCGCGGGGCCCCGGCGATCGGCATTGCTGCCGCCATGGGCCTGGCCCTGGGTGCTCAGGAGATTAAGACCGATAACCGGGACGCGTTCACGATCCGGTTCCGTAAAATCTGTCGGGAAATGGGCCTGGCCAGACCAACAGCGGTCAATCTTTTTTGGGCTATTCAACGGATGGAGAAGATTGTGGAGAGCAGTGCGGGCCAAAAGATAGCCGCTCTGAAAAAGACCTTGATTCGGGAAGCCCGACAGATCCTTTCCGAAGATATTGAAATCAATAAACGCCTCGGTTTCCTGGGGCAAAAAGTGATTAAAAATAAGGCCACAATCCTGACCCACTGCAATGCCGGGGCCCTGGCCACCGGGGGTTATGGAACGGCCCTGGGCGTAATCCGGGCGGCCAGAGAGGCCGGGAAAGACGTTCGGGTTATTGCCGATGAGACCCGTCCTTTTCTTCAGGGGGCCCGATTAACCGCCTGGGAACTGGCCAAAGATCATATCCCGGTCACGGTGATCACGGATAATATGGCCGGCTATCTGATGCGGAAGGGGTTAATTGATGCGGTCATTGTGGGGGCCGACCGGATTGCCGCCAATGGCGATACGGCCAATAAAATAGGGACCTATTCGGTGGCCATCCTGGCCAGGGAGCATGACATTCCGTTTTATGTGGCCGCCCCCTGTTCGACTATCGATAGCCGGATTAAAAGTGGTGAGGACATCCCCATTGAAGAGCGCCCTGAAAGGGAAGTGACCCATCTGGGAGGGAAGCGGGTGGCTGCCTCGGGGATCTCTGTCCTGAACCCGGCCTTTGACGTCACCCCCCATGAGTATATCGCCGGCATACTAACCGAAAAGGGGATATTAAAAGCCCCCTATCTTCGCAGTATCGGCAAGGCATTGAAGGCATAAGGCGTGAGGTGTGAGGCCTGAGGGTGAGGAAAAACCCTTAACCTTATGCCTTATACCTCAGGGGTTTATCAAGAGATCCCAAGAAAAATGTAAAAAAAGAGGGGCCTATGGTGTTACCGGGTTCGGCAGTTCAGGAGATGGTCAGGGCCATCCAGACCTTTTCCAATTACAAGGTCTTGGTTGTCGGGGATATAATGATGGATCAATTCCTGTGGGGAGAAGTTTCCCGTATCTCTCCTGAGGCCCCGGTTCCGATCGTCAAGGTGGAAAGGGAGACTTTTTTGTTGGGGGGGGCCGCCAATGTGGTTAATAACCTGCTGGGACTTAAAGGCCGGGTTTTATTAGCCGGTGTTATCGGCCCGGATGGAATGGGTCGGAGGCTGGTCCGGAAGCTGCAAACTCTGGGGACGTCTACCGAGGGCATCGTGGTCGAAGAAGGAAGACCAACGGCCCTGAAGACCCGGGTTATTGCCCATCAGCAACAGATGGTCCGGGTGGATCGAGAAAAAGTTGCCCCGATCCTTCCGGAAACATTAAACACGATCCTGACTATCATCAGGAAAAATATTTCCCGGATTCAGGGGATCATCGTTTCCGATTACGGAAAAGGGCTGGTTTCCCAGGAACTGATGGTGGCATTGAAAAAGATCGCTGGAAAACATGCCCTTCCCATCGTAGTGGATCCGAAGCCGCCTAACATCAAGTGGTATGACCACGTTACCTTGATTACGCCCAATCATCTTGAAGCCGAAACGGTCGTGGGGAAAAAGATCGAATCCAAAGAAGATCTCCTCTGGGCAGGAAGGCACCTTTTGGAAAAGATAAAATGTGACTCGATCCTGATCACCAGGGGGCAGGAAGGCATGACCCTTTTTTCAAAAAACAAGAAGATTGAACATATCCCCACCGTGGCCCGGAAGGTATTTGATGTAACCGGGGCAGGTGATACGGTTATCGCCACGCTGATTCTATCCCTGGTCTCAGGGATGAGCATGATCCAGGCCTGTATGGCAGCCAATTATGCCGCCGGTATTGTGGTGGGAGAAGTGGGGACGGCCGCCGTTCAGGCCGATGACTTGATCCGGGTTTTGAAAGAATCGGTTAAAAAGGGAATCACCTTATGGCCAAGTACTTAGTCACCGGAGGGGCCGGATTTATCGGCTCCCACATTGCAGAGGCCCTTTTAATGGAAGGGTATCAGGTACGGATCCTGGATAATTTTTCATCCGGTCGCCGGGAAAACCTCCGGGACATTCAAGCCGCCTTTCCCTCGACCCTTGAAATTATCGAGGGGGATATACGAGACCGGAAGGCCTGTGAACGGGGCGTTTCCGGCCTGGACTTTGTTTTTCACGAGGCGGCCCAGATATCCGTGCCTCAATCCATCCATGATCCGGAGACCACTCAGGAAGTCAATATCAGGGGGACATTGAATCTGTTGCTGGCCTGCAAAAAGGCCGGGATTAAACGATTGGTCCTGGCCAGTTCGACCTCCATTTATGGAGACAGTCCCAATGAAAAGGATGCCCTGAAACCGAAAAAAGAAACCCTGGCGCCCGGTCCCCTTTCTCCCTATGCCCTGAGCAAACTGGTCGGAGAATATTATTGCCGCCTGTTTTCAAATCTTTATGATCTGCCGGCCGTGGCCTTGCGTTACTTCAATGTCTTCGGCCCCAGGCAGGACCCCAACTCGGAGTATGCGGCTGTGATCCCAAAATTTATTGAACGTCTGCTTCAAGAGGCCTCCCCGGTTATTTATGGAGATGGACGTCAATCCAGAGATTTTATCTACGTGGCTGATGTGGTCCAGGCCAACCTGAGGGCCTGTCATCAAACGGGGATTGCCGGGGAAGTCTTTAATGTAGCTTCAGGATGTTCGGTGACCCTTTTGCAGCTACTGGCGCACTTGAAAAAAATTGTCAAATCAGACCAGGCAGCGATTTTTGCCCCGGCCAGACCGGGCGATATACGGTATTCCAGAGCGGATATTCGCAAGGCCCAAAAATTGTTGGGTTTTCAACCTGAGATGGGGTTTCGGCAGGGTTTAAAGGCTACGGTTGACTATACCAAGAAGGCCATGAACGGTCTATCCCTAAGGTAAAGACCCAACCCGGACCAGCCGGAACCAAAATTGGATATACGAAACGTGTTAAAACCCTTGGTTGGTCCGGGTCAACGGCTTGTTCTTTAATAAATTCTTTCCATTTTGCGTAGAATTTTATTCTTAAGTCACTGATCCAAGATGAAGTCCATCAGCCCAAGTTTGATCGAGACTCTTTCGATATTTTCCAGAAGCCGTTTGACCTCTCTGGCCGACCAGGGGCTGGGGATCTCCCTGCTGCTGCTCCTTTTTTCCCTCCCTTTGGCCTATATTACGGCGGTTCGAGAAATAGCCCTGGGCTGTGCTGCTTTTTTCTGGGTTATGTCCATGGTTGTGAACCGGCGGATCTCATTCCAAAAGACCCCTTTGGATTGGCCTCTCCTGGCCTGGATAGGGGTGGCCCTGTTGTCATTGCTCTGGGCGGTTAACCCGGCTTATAGTTTTAAGGAAATTAAGGGAGAGATCCTTAAGGGAGTGCTCATTTTCTATCTGGTTTGTTATGGGTTGAACCGGGAAGAGCGCTTAAAGCAGGTTTATCTGTCTTTGATCTTAAGCAATCTCCTGATGGTCTTCTGGGGGATTTGGTTCTTCTATAGCGAGGGAGGCCGTCTGGGTGAGTTTACTGTTCGGGCCAGTTCTCTCCATTCCGGATATGGCTCCCTGGGGACCTATTTAATTACGGTCTTTCCCTTTTTACTCCTGGGGAGTGTTTCCCCGGTGTTGAAAAAGGTCCGTTGGGCCCTTTGGGGCTTGATCTTTTTAAATCTGTTTTGTATTTATATTACCTTCGGGCGGGCCATGTGGCTGGCGGTCGCCGTCGAGGCGGCTGTGATGGGCCTGGTCTTGCTGCGGAAGCGAATGGTCCTGATCCTCGCCCTCGGGTTGGTGGTCCTTTTCTTATTCCTACCCAAAACGGTTTTGTTCCATGGAGAGAGGTTGTCTTTTGGAACCGGGATGTCCTCCCAAACCATTGGAGGGACAGGCGGTGATTTGATCGATGTCTGGAAATTGAGTTTTTCTTATTTGAAGGGCCGGCCTTTTCAAGGCATCGGCTTTGGGAGGAACAGTTTTTCCGAGGCGTTTAAAGACTTTCGTGCTCAGCATCAACCTTTACTCTGGCATGCCCACAACACCTTTTTAAATATTTTTTTTCAGACCGGTCTGCAGGGACTGGTCATCTTCCTCTGGTTGCTGTGGAGGTCCCTGGCTTCTCTTTTCCAAAGGTCTAAAGAAGGCCTTTCTGCCTGGCCGGGGATGTTCGCCCTGGCCGCCGCCGTCATGATCCTGGGTTTTTTTAGCCGTAATTTGTTTGATGATTTTTATGTAGATGACAACGCCCTCTTATTCTGGTATTTAATTGGGGCCGGCTTAAGCGGGGCTTCCCGACTAAACCCTCTTGCCTCTGTGGGGCGCCAGGATGCGGTCGGGCCGCTCGACTGAGTCGAGCTTTCGAAGAGGCTCCCATCCGGGAGCCGATTTGCCGACCTAAAGGGAGGCTTCCCTTCGGAAGCCGGGAGATGAAAATAGATTTTTTCGAACATTGAACATTGAACTTTGAACATTGAACCTTGAACGGTATTTTTGTGTTAAAAGGGAAGGGACGACTAAGGTGAACATCTGTGTGGTTGGCGTCGGCTATGTGGGGCTGGTAACCGGGGCCTGTTTTGCTGAATTCGGGATCCGGGTCACCTGCGTGGACAACGACCTGCAAAAAATCGCCCGCCTTAAACAGGGCAAGATCCCTATTTATGAACCGGGTCTTGAAGAAATGGTCGCCAAAAATGTCAGGGAGAATCGCCTTTCTTTTACGGATAACCTGGAAGAGGGGGTCAAACACTCTCTGGTCATCTTCATTGCCGTGGGGACCCCTTCGGATTCGCAGGGGAAGGCGGATTTACGGTATGTCAAAGAAGTGGCCCAGGCCATCGGCCGGACCATGGACGGTTATAAACTCATCGTCACCAAGAGTACCGTCCCGGTGGGGACCGGCAAGACCATCCATGGGATTATTCGCAAGAGCCAAAGAGAAACATTGCCTTTTGACATTGTTTCCAATCCGGAATTTTTACGGGAAGGGTCGGCCATAGAAGATTTCTTGAGACCCAACCGGGTGGTCATCGGGGCTGAAAGCGACCAGGCCGTGGCCATCATGAAAGATCTCTACTCTCCCCTTTATCTGATCGAAACCCCTTTTGTGATCACCACGGTGGAAACGGCCGAGATGATTAAATATGCCTCCAATGCCTTTCTGGCGACCAAAATATCCTTCATCAATGAAATGGCCAATCTGTGCGAAAAGGTGGGGGCCGATGTCCATCTGGTGGCCAAGGGGATGGGTCTGGATCAACGGATCGGTTCAAAATTTTTACATCCCGGCCCGGGATTCGGCGGATCCTGTTTCCCCAAAGATACCTCCGCCCTGGCCCAACTGGCCGATTCCCTGGGGTATGATTTTGAGATTGTCAAATCGGTCATTCGGGTCAATCAGCGTCAAAAGCAGCGGATGGTCGAAAAGATCCATAAGGCCGTCGGCCCGCTTAAAGGGAAAACCCTGGGGGTCTTGGGCCTGACCTTTAAACAAAACACCAATGATATCCGCGAGGCCCCGGCCCTTTATATTATTAAAAAGCTGGAATCCCTGGGGGCCCGGATCAAGGCCTATGATCCGGCCGGCATGGAAGAAGGCCGCAAGATCCTGAAGAAGGTCTCATTTCAAGACAATCTCTACGATGTCGGGAAGGGGGCCGATGCCCTGATCCTGGTTACTGAATGGAATCCCTTTCGAACCATTGATTGGGTCAAGATGAAATCCTTGTTGAAGCGCCCCCTGGTGATTGATTTGAAAAATATGTATGAGCCGGCCAAGATGCATCAATTGGGGATAAAATATTATTGTGTAGGCAGACCTGCTATTGAGTAAACCGAAGGAACCCTTAGCGGCGAAATTAGTTATTGCCCTCATCTATCAGGACAGATCAGCGGCCCAGGCCGGGTGGGAGGCTATTGAAAAAACCTGGGGGACGATTGATTTTTTTTCTGAGGTCAGGCCTTTTGACTATACCGACTACTATGAAAAAGAAATGGGCCGGCCCTTATACCGCCGCTGGGCCACCTTCAGGGAATTGGTCTCCCAAGACCGTCTGGCTGCTATTAAATGGCAGGCCCTGGAATTAGAGCAGCACTGGGTCAGCGATCAGAAACGGCAGTTGAACCTCGATCCGGGACTGATAACGGCCGAGAGGCTGGTCCTGGCGACAGGGAAAAATTACAGCCACCGCATCTATCTGGGTAAAGGGATCTTCGGGGACTTGACGCTGCTTTTTTTCAAGGGGAGCTATCAGCCCCTGCCCTGGACGTATCCCGACTATCGAGAGGCCCAGGCCATCTGGATGTTTAATAAAATAAGAGAAAGATACTTGAGGGAAATTGCGGATGGCGGATTTCAGAAGGCGGATTGGAAAGGGCGGAGGAATAAAGAGAGAAACGTATGATTAAAAGCATGACCGGTTTTGCACAAACAGTCTTTTCGGATCAGGGTTTTCAGATTACCTTGGCGGTCAAGACCTATAATAATCGTTTTTTAGACCTCAACCTGAGGTTGAGTAGTGCCCTTTATCCCCTGGAAGACCGGATCAAGACCTATATCGGCTCCCGAATCTCCCGGGGCCGGGTGGAATGCTCCCTGCAGTTGGCCTCCCAGGAAAAACTTCAGAA
>JAZDOU010000435.1:0-2097 GCA_043798385.1 Pseudomonadota bacterium | reverse complement strand
TATGCCTCCGGCACGCAGCACGAGGTGGTGGAAATCCTATTGCAGGCATTCGGAGAAAAGTAGGGTTGGGCCTACAACAGATTATTGGCGGCGCAGTTGGCCCGCTTTTCCACCGGCAGTACGGACACGACCCACATGACGAGCCGAGGGGAAGTTCCCATCGGAATCGCCCAACCCCAAATGAATGCCATGGTCGCCCGCAAAGACGGCTATCCCGTGCGGGATTTGCTCCCTGACAAGACAATCCTGGTTCCGGAGGCAGTGGCGCTGCTGAAAAATGCGCCCAATGAAGCGATCGGAAAGATCTTCCTGGACTGGCTCTTCAGCATGGAGGGGCAAAAATACGTGCTCGAAGGCGGTTACTTCCCTGCCAGGACCGACATCAACTTCTCCGAGTGGGAAAAAGAAGGCGTCACCATGGCCAAGCATGCCAAGGACGCACTGGGCGTAGAGAACTTCTGGGACCTGAAAGTCGGATTCATTGAATACGACCTGGACCTCGCGACCAAGAGATGGGACGAAGTCAACCGCTACTACGAGTATGAAATCTACCGGAAGTGGGGCGAGCTCAAAAGCAGCCTGTCCCTGATAGAAGAAGTCGAGGGCGAAGTCATCGCAGCCAAAGCGGCCAAGATAGATGCTTCCAAGGCAGAGACGAAAATAAAGGAGGCCAGAAACCTGTTCGAGTATGATGGCAATTACGCAGCTGCGCGGCTGGCTGCGTCCAAGGCGCGCACCCTGCTGGTGGCGCCGTAAGGTAAGTGCCGGGCGGCATATTAATCAATGACGTGTGAACCGGCGGGCTATACCGGAATGAATTCCGATAAATCCCCCCACCCCCCCTTTTTAAAGGGGGGCCATGGGGGGATTTTAAGCGGATACGGTTATTGAGAAAATCATTGCCGTAATTCAACAGGGTTTGCAATCGTGCCTGCGTTCATTTGCCTTTCACGATAAAAAAGGATGTAGCATGCCTCGCGGGAATATCTTTCTGGCAGGAACTCTATGGCTGGTCATTGCCTTTCTCGTGATTTATCCCCTGTCATTTCTGGTGATTGAAAGCTTTAAAATCGCCGGATCCGACAGTTTCGGCATCCAAAATTACCTTGAATTCTTCCAGGACACCTATTACCTCAAGACCTTTGGAAACACCCTGGTTCTGAGCAGCCTGGTGCTCCTGGCTACCACCTTGTTCGGGGTGCCGCTGGCGTATATTATGGCGCGCTACCGGCAGCACGGCAAGACTGTTTTCACGGCCCTGATCCTGCTGCCGATCGTATTGCCCGCTTACGCCGGGGTATTTGCATTCATCATCTTTTTCGGTAAGTTCGGGACCCTGAACCTTCTGTTAATGGAAGCGGGTCTGATCAAGACCCCGTTTAACTTCATTTACGGGCTGCATGGGCTGGTTTTTGTTCAGGCCCTGCACATGCTTCCGTTTATCGTCCTGAGCCTCTCCGCGGGCTTTACCAACATCGACCCCTCCTTTGAAGAGGCTGCCGAAGTCGAAGGGGCCAGCGGATTCTGGAGATTCATCACCATCACGCTGCCGCTGTGCACGCCGAATTATCTGGCCGGCGCCGTCATCGTATTCCTGTGGCCCTTTACGGACTGGCTGACACCGATGATTTTGGGGCAGGTGGACTTCCTCCCATCGGTTGCATACATCAACATCGCCTATCACTTTACCGATGTGCATCGCAAGTACATGGGGATTGTGGCGGTAATCGTTTCCTCCCTTGTTTGCATTGCCCTCTTTTTGCTTGCCAGATGGTGGGTCGAAAAACGCAAGTACACCGGCCTTTCAAAGGGAACCACGTCCGAGGGGCGGGTGATCGAGCCGGGGCCGGTTCTCAAGGCGGGCGCCTATGGGTACATGATTTTTATCGCCCTGCTGGTCCTGCTGATTCCGGTCGTGCTGGGATTGTCCGCTTTTTCCAGAAGATGGGTTTTTGAGCCGTTCCCGACATACTGGACCCTTGATAATTTCAGGGTGATCCTGCAGGAGTCCCCGGGACTGATCAAAAATTCATTCCTTTTCAGCGGAATCGCCCTGATTTTCGGGGTCATCTTCGGCCTTCCGGCCGCCTATATTAT
>JAZDOU010000426.1:0-39794 GCA_043798385.1 Pseudomonadota bacterium | reverse complement strand
ACCGCATCGTCCAAACAGATACCGGCCGCCATAACCCCCATCTTCAAAACCCGGCTCATCCGTCTAAGCTGGATGGGTTTTATGGTGTCTTTGTAATTGGGTTCCTGACTGACCATCCGAATACAATGATGGGAGACGACCTCCTCCAGGAAGAGGGCGTTGTCGAAGGTGTGTTGTGGTGAGATGTTCCCAATTCCTCTGATGTAGGCTTCCATGTCAACCTGCAGAGAATATTAAGGTACTGTCATTGCCTCCAAACCCAAAGGAGTTGCTCAGCACATTTCTGACCGTAGCCGTCGGCATCAGCTCTTTAACCGGTTCAAAACCCAGTTCCGGGATTTTGTTCCGGAAGTTCAGGTTGGGGAAGATCACCTGGTGGGTCAGGGCCATAATGGAGATCACGGCTTCAACGGCGCCGGCAGCTCCCAGGGTATGACCGGTAAAAGGTTTGGTGGAGGATACCGGTGGAATATGGGGTGCAAAGAGTTTTTCAATGGCCAAGCCCTCGGTCAGGTCGTTGTTGTCGGTACCGGTCCCGTGGGCATTGATGTAGTCAATCGTTTCCGGTTCAAGAGTGCTCTTTTCCAGGGCCTCCCGCATAGAGAGATAAGGCCCCAGACCCTCCGGGGAAGAGGCGGTCTGATGATAGGCATCATTGACATTGCTGTAGCCTTTCAATTCGCCGAGGATCCTTTTCCCGTCGGCCGAGCCTTCCGATTCGAGCACCAGATAGGCGGCCCCTTCCCCGAGGTTCAATCCCAGGCGGTCTTTATCAAAGGGTTTAGAAGGATTTTTGTCCAGGATCTGCAGGGCATGAAACCCATTGAGGGTGTATTTCGTCAAAGCGTCCGTCCCTCCGGCGATCACCCGGTCAACGATTCCCTGGCGGATGAGCTGGGCCCCGTGGATAACGGCATTGGCGGAAGAAGAACAGGCCGTGCTGATGGTCGTCAGGTAGTCACGGATGCCGAGATCATCAGCGATTCGTTCGGTGCTGTCGCTGCAGTCGCGGGTAAAGATGAAATGGATAAAGGCCCCCCCTTTTTGGTAATGCTTGAAATTAATCTCGGTCTTGTCCATGCCGCCGCAGGTGGTGGCCGAGACGAGGCCGGTTCGGAACTGTTTTTCGGAAGGGTCTAACCCGGCCTGCCGGGCGGCCTCCCTGGCTGCAATGAGGCCCAGAAGGGTTGTCCGCGTGACAAGTTGACCATCGGTTGCCCCGCACCGGTCAGCCAGTTCCTCGTTGGAAAGCCTTACTTCAGCCACCGGCAGTTCCCCTTTGAAGATGGTATCCAAATGGGTAATGGGGCCCAGGCCGGATCTGGCCTTCTTCAGCGAGTCCAAGGCCTCCCCGGCATTCCCGCCAATGGCGCTGATGATCCCGATACCGGTCACGAAGATCTTAACAGGCATGGTATTATTTCTTTTGATGCTCCAATATATAGGCCGCCATCGTTTTGATGGAGTAGAATACCTTCCGCCCTTGTTTGGGGTCTTCGATCTTGAGGCCGTAATTTTTCTCCAGTAACACCATGAGTTCCAAGGCATCAATGGAATCAAGCCCCAGCCCTTCCCCGAAAAGGGGGGCTTCCGCCTCCAGTTCTTCCGGGGTAAAGTCTTCCAGATTCAGATTTTCGATAATCTCTTTTTTTAGTTTAAGAATCAGCTCTTCCATTCGTGCGATTTTCCTTTTAAGCATTTTTTCAGATTTAGAAAATTAACGATAATCGAATCCTAAAGTTTTTTCAATCCTTTTATCCGTAACGAATTCTCCCTCGGGTGAGAGTTAATTGTGGGGAATGTCCCAAAGTTACGTGCTAAGAGGCATCTGGGGGTATCGATTTTGAGGATTGTCCAAAGGGGAGTCCATCGCCCGAACCCGGCCCTGATTTCTAAGTTAGTCTGAAGCCAGGAATTCATCCCAGAGAGAAAAAGCTTTGGTGTTGGCCTGCTTGAAATTTAAACCTGAGACTCCCGACTCGTTTTTGGACCCTGACGTTTAGGTGGACAATCATCAAAATCAATA
Organism: Pseudomonadota bacterium; assembly: GCA_043798385.1. Classification (GTDB taxonomy): domain Bacteria; phylum Desulfobacterota; class RBG-13-43-22; order RBG-13-43-22; family RBG-13-43-22; genus RBG-13-43-22. The sequence continues at coordinate 37,768 of JAZDOU010000426.1, read as the reverse complement.
CCCCCAGATGCCTCTGGACACACTCAATAGTTTTTCCCAGAGCAGCAAGATCACGTAACTTTGGGACAACCTCTAAAAATTTCTTTCTTCAAAAATTGATGACTTTTTACGAGTCTATCAATTACTGCCCTTTAGCCCTTTTCTTGCTTCTCCCCGATACGTTCCAAAAAGGCCTTCTGGCGGGCCTTATCCCACTGGGAACAAAAGGCCGGCTTGCCGCTGAACACCCTTTTCATACACAAAGAGCAGGTCGCTTCACAGGAGACAATCGGTTCTGTTAAGATCCCTTGGGCCTTTTTCGGCCAGAGGGGATCGGCCAGAAGCACCCTGGCCAAACCGATCAGGTCCGCCTTCTTTTCTTCCAAAATTCGATTGGCTGTTTCCGGAGACTGGAGCCGGCCGGCTGTTATAACCGGTGTCCGGGAAAGAGTCTTTTTTATCTGCTGAGCGAAAGAGACCATATAGCCTTCCTTCTTTTCTGCCTGGAGATTTTCCGGCAGAAAAAAAGAATCATAGGTCCCGGCCATAACCGACACATAGGCCACCCCCCTTTTTTCCAACTCCCGGGCATAGAGGCTGGTCTCCTCCAGGTGGAGTCCATCGGGTAACCATTCATCGGCCAGGAAACGATATCCTACCGGGAAATCCGGGCCAACGGCCTCCATAACGGCCTCGACCAGCCTTAAAGGAAATCGCATCCGGTTTTCCAATGGCCCGCCATAGGCATCGGTCCGTTTATTGGTCCGTGGAGAAAGGAACTGGACAATCAGATACCCGGTTCCGCCGTGGATCTCCACCCCGTCAAAACCGGTTTCTTTCACCCTCACAGCCGCCGTGACATAGGCCTTGATTACCTGGTCGATATCCGCCTGATTCATCTCTCTGGGCAGGACCTGATTGGTCTCAATCGCAGAGGGGGCAATTTTGGCGGACCCATAGGCATACCGTCCGGCATGATTGATCTGGAGAATGGCTAAGGTCCCTTGATGATGGATGGTTTTGGCCAGACCGGAGAGACCGGATAGAAACCGTTCCTCATCAATCCGCATCGAAAAAGGGGATCCCAGACCAAGGGGATCAACGATAACATTTTCCACGACAATCAAGGCCGCCCCGGAAGCCGCCATCTCCTGGTAATGATCCAGGATCAATGAATTAACAGTCCCATCGGGATTGGCATAGCCCAGAAACAAAGGGGCCATAGTAATCCTGTTCTTCAAGGTCAAATCTTTAATTTGAAAAGGTGTAAAGAGCATCGGATAGTGCGTCATAAAGGATCTTCCTCCTTTCAATGTTCGAAGAAATCCATTTTCATACCTTGTCGGTGCCCACATGGTCATGAGGGTTAAAAATGATTATACCCAGTAAAGGAACGGCGATCAAGGGGAAAGAAAAAGAGAACCGAAAAAGAGATTTGACATAAAACAATGTTTTGTCTATTATTCCTTTTGTAACCACTCTTTCAAGAAAAGGAGGGTTTATCCAATGAAGGCTTATAACCAATCCATTGATCTCAAAACGGAAATCATAGGCGGGTTAACAACCTTCCTGGCCATGTCGTACATCATCTTTGTAAATCCCCAGATACTCAGTGTTGCCGGAATGGATAAAAGTGCGCTGATTGCTGTGACCTGTATTGCCAGCGCCGTGGGCACACTACTGGTCGGATTCTTTGCCCACAGCCCTATTGCCATGGCCCCGGGCATGGGATTAAATGCCTTTTTTGCCTATTCCCTGGTGGTTGGAGAAAAGATACCCTGGGAAACCGCCCTCGGCATTGTTTTTCTCTCGGGGGTGCTGTTCCTGCTCCTGACGTTGGCGGGAATACGGGCCAGACTGGTGGACGCCATCCCCAAATCGCTTGTCTTTGCAATTTCCGTGGGTATCGGATTTTTCATAACCTTTATCGGACTGGTAAACCTGGGCCTGGTGATAAAAAATGATGCCACCCTGGTCGGGATGGGAAAATTCACTCCCACGGTAATCATCGGACTGATTGGTTTAGTGATCATGGTGGTCCTCGAACTCAAGAAGATCAGGGGTTCATTGCTGATTGGGATATTCGCTTCCACCGCAATCGCTTTGATAACCGGAAAGATCCCCTTTCCCGAGCAGATTCTGGCCGTAAACATTAATCTTGCGCCCATTGCCTTTAAGCTGGATATCCTCGGGGCCATTAAATGGAGCTTTTTCGGGGCCATCTTTGCGTTAATGTTCATGGATCTCTTTGATAGCCTGGGGACCCTGGTCGCCTGTTCCCATAAGGCCAAGCTGTCCGACCAAAAAAACTATACCGGGATCATTAACAGACTCCTGGGATTGGATGCCCTGGCAACCATGATCGGAGCAGTTCTGGGCACTTCAACCACTACTGCCTATATTGAATCAGGCGCCGGGATTGAAGCCGGCGGAAGGACCGGGGTCACGGCAGTTGTTACGGGAATACTGTTCTTATTAGGCTTGCTGTTTGTACCGCTTATCGGAATAGTGCCTAATTATGCTACTGCCCCGGCCCTGATTATGGTCGGTCTTTTCATGATCAAGGAAATAGTACACATCAATTTTGATCTCCCGGAAGAAGCCTTTCCGGCCTTTATCATTATCGTCATGATTGCACTGAGCTACAGCATAAGTTCCGGACTGGCGCTGGGTTTCATATCGTTCACTTTATTGAAATCCCTGTCGGGAAAGATCAAAGAGATAAAACCGGCCATGTGGGCTATTGCTCTTCTTAGTGTGCTGTTCTTTATTATTTAAAAAAAAATTTAACGAAAACCAGTCTATCCCCCTGACCCCTTGATCCCGGATCAATCAGGTCACACTGAAAAGGGACCAACCCATTTTTCTCCTTGACCCTCTTACCGCCCTATTTTATACTCCCGCCATCAATAACCTATTTGAGGAGCGATTATGATCAAGGTTGGAATTATCGGCGGATCAGGGTTGGATAACCCAAAGATCCTTAAAAATGCCACCGAGATAGCCGTGACTACCCCTTACGGTTCTCCCACCTCTTTGCTGACCTGCGGGACCATTGAAGGCGTGGAGGCCGCTATTATTGCCCGTCATGGCAAGGACCATTCCATCTATCCCAGCAAGGTAAATTTTCGGGCTAACGTCTGGGCCTTGAAAGAACAAGGCTGCTCCCATATCCTGGCCTCAACTGCGGTCGGGTCCCTTCAGGAAGAGATACTCCCGGGACACCTGGTTTTTCCCGACCAGTTTATAGATCATACCAGAAGAAGGGAAACCACCTTTTTTGATGAGGATGTTGTTGTTCATACGCCGTTTTCAGAACCGTTCTGCCCAAATTTATTAGATTTGCTGGCCTCTTCCTCCGAGCGGATGGGGGTTGCCTATCACCGGGACAAGACGGTCGTTACCATCGAAGGTCCGCGGTTTTCTACCAAGGCTGAAAGCCACATGTTCAGAAGCTGGAAAGCGGACGTCATCAATATGAGCACTGTTCCCGAAGTCACACTGGCCAGGGAGAAAAAGATGCATTATGCCGTAATCGCCATGTCAACGGATTATGACTGCTGGCATGAGGAAGAAGAGCCGGTCACCTGGGAGATGATCCTGGCTACTATGAACAAAAATGCGGCTAATGTTATTAACCTGTTTCTGGATGTCATTCCCAGGATAAGAGAATATAATGACATTTGTTTAAGATAAAGGAGACTAAAGACTATGTCGATTAAATCAAAGATAAGATCCATCCCGGATCATCCGAAAAAAGGGATCATGTTCAGGGATATTACCACCCTTCTCAAAGACCCGGTTGGCTTCAGACTGGTGATCGACACGATCACCCAGCGGTACATTCAAGGCGATAAAAATTTTGACCTTATTGTCGGGATAGAGGCCAGGGGCTTCATTATCGGCGGGGCCTTGTCTTACACCCTCGGGAAAGGTTTCGTGCCGATCAGAAAGGTGGGTAAGCTTCCGGCGGAAGTCATGAGACACGAGTATCAGCTTGAGTATGGCACGGACACGGTTGAGATTCATACCGATGCCATATCCAAGGGGACTAAGGTGCTAATCGTCGATGACTTGTTGGCAACCGGCGGGACAGCCTTGGCTGCGGCAGCCTTGGTTGAAAAGCTCGGGGGTATCGTCGTTGAAATGGCCTTTATCGTCAATCTGCCCGATGTCGGCGGCGAGAAAAAATTACAAAAAAAAGGATACCATTACTATAGTCTTACGGAATTTGGAGGAGATTGAGTTAACCGACCGCAGGGGTTCCTATAAAGGTCCGGAACCTCGAAGGACGGTTAACCGCCTTGGGGTCTTGAAGAAATTTTCTTAAGGCCATGGGGGGGAGGTTTATTATCTTCCACCGAAGCCACGTTTGACTATGGCCTCTTTTACCAACAGAATATTTTCCTTGAACTTGGTTTTATTAAACATGGAAATGGCCCTCCTGGCCTCCCACTGAGTAGACATCTCCACGAAGGCAAAACCTTTTCCTTGACCGCTCTGTCTGTCTCCGACGATCTTGACAGAGGTGATCTCCCCCGCTTTGGAAAAAAGGGCCCTGATCTCAGGTTCACTGGTTTGGAAGGATAGATTCGCAACGTAAATTTTTTTGTTCATTATACCCCCTGCCTCCTGGTAGAGTAATCCTACTATCTAAAATAGAAAACCCGCCAAGGAGTTGTTTAGAGTTCTTCGCGGGTCTAATCGTTAATTTTAAAACGCTCTTAGCAACTAATTCGTTTCACTATACCCCGGATTAATCCTAAATACAAGAGAATCGGTCCTGAAGACAAATTTAATCCTGTTTAGTTTCCATTCGAAAACTGCCTATTTCCTTAAAATTTTAAAAGATAAACAGATTTTATTTAAATGAACCCAGTTTCTTTCTTGACAAATGTAACCCATTCGGTTACGGTTGTCGATAATGATCAGGTCATTCAAACATAAGGGTCTTGAAAACTTCTTCTATACGGGGAAGAAAAAAGGCCTAAGACCTGAACACGCCGACCGATTGGAGAGAATACTTGACAGACTAAATGCCGCTAATGAATTAAAGGATGTGAATTTTCCAGGTTCTAACCTGCACACGCTTGCCGGAGATAAACAAGATCACTATGCTGTGAAAGTATCTGGAAACTGGAGACTTTATTTCAAATTTATTAACGGCGATATCTTTGTTGTTGATTACGACGATTATCATTGAGGGGTAAGGGCATGAGAAAAATGGAAAGGCAACCAACGCACCCGGGGAAGATCATTAAAGAAGATTATTTAAACTATTTATCCATAACAATTAGCGAACTGGCATCGATTCTCGGCACTTCAAGAAAGACATTATCAAAAATTCTAAACGAAAGAGGGGCTATTACACCGGATATGGCCCTCCGTTTATCTCGGGCTTTTGATACTACTCCTAATTTTTGGCTTAATTTGCAGAAAAATTACGACCTGTGGAAGGCAGAGCACGCCTCCAATGAATGGCAGAGGGTAAAACCACTTTCTCTCCAATTGCTTCATTCTCATCAATAGAAAACCCTGTAAATCGGGATTCGTCGAAAGGCCGTGTCGGAACTTCGAAGGCGGCGTTGTTAATATTTGTACCGAGAACAAGGGATTCCGATGGCTGAGATCGCTCGCCAGCTTGGGGTTGTGACAACAGGGGGGGCTATGGGCTATGGAAATTAAAGTCATAAATTCGGCAACTATAACTGAATGAAATGAACAACGTGCCTTTTTTTGACATTATTACATAGCGTTATCATGTTGCCTGGACCTTGCGCTATCAAATATTGCTTGCATGAAACATCTTAAAATATTATCCTATAGCTATGAAGGCAAAACACCGACGCGTTCTTGAAGCGATTTTTGCAGTCCCTACACGAGATTGGAGGTAACACCATGAAGAACATAATGACCTATAAAGGGTATACGGCACGGATCGAATTTGATCAAAGGGACAATATCTTTACCGGCAAGATTATAGGAATCGCTGATAATATAACCATCCAGGGAGAAACCGTAAAAGAACTCCGGGACGATTTCCAGGCCGCTATTGATCATTATATCGCAGATTGCGCAGCCACAGGCCGCAAACCCTTGAAGGCAGCATCCGGCAAGATGATGCTTCGCGTTTCTCCTGAGATACATGCCAAAGCTCTTGTCATGGCAAAAACTTCAGGCAAAAGCCTTAATCAATGGGCTGAAGAGGTTTTAGGTAAAGCCGCTCATGTTTAAATAGAGCAGAATGGTGTTAATAGCTTCCTGAAGTCCTCAAAATTCAATTTTGAATAAAACGGAAGAGTACAATCGGTAATCGTCAATAAAAGAATATTGATATTTTGTTGGACTTAGAAACGACAAAGATATGATTCAGCCCAACTTTCGATGCGAGTTCTGGTTTGAGTCCTTCAGGCCTGAATTCCGGAACCGGATATCCTCATCAAGATAGTCACCGAGAACTTCAGCATATCCCTTCGGAAAGAAGGGCCTTTTCATTTTCTTTTTGAAGAATTCCTCAGAAAACGTTACTATTGAAGGTATAATAAAAAAAGGCGAATCAGTTGTTTCCCCTGATCAGGGAATTGAAGAGCGAAATTCGCTGGCCGGTCAAAGCAGTCGTTAATTATTACCAGGCACACTTTTGATAGGGAGAATTATGATGAATTCAACACCTCAGCCCAATAAAACCCCTTTGAATTCATGGCATAAAGCCAACGGCGCTCGGATGATTGATTTCGGCGGCTGGGAGATGCCTGTTCAATATAGTCCAGGAATACTACAGGAACATCTTCGAGTCAGAAAATTTGGCGGCCTTTTTGATGTCAGCCATATGGGGCGTTTTAGAATTAAGGGAAAAGACAAATGGTCTTTCCTTCAGCATGCCCTAACCAATAATTGCTATGCCCTTGATCCCTGGCAGGCCCATTACACCATTGTCCAAAATGATCAGGGCGGCGCCATAGATGATACTTATTTGTATCGCTTTGGAATGGAAGATTTACTTTTGGTGGTCAATGCTTCAAACAGAGAAAGAGTTTGGAATCACTTTCAAAATAAATCCAAAAATTTTTCTGATCTTTCGCTTATTGACGATACGGAAGGTCTGGCCATGATAGCTTTTCAGGGGCCTCTGACCAAACAAATCCTCGAGAGCGTTATGGAAGGAGGCCATCTTCCTGAACCCTATCACAATAGTTTGTCTCAGGGAAAGATTTGTGGGACGGACCTATACATCTCCCGGACCGGGTATACGGGTGAACCGCTTGGCTTTGAGCTGTTTCCGCCGGCTCAAATAGTTGAAGACGTCTGGAATACAATTTTCGAGGCTGGAAGGAGTTCAGGTGTTTTGCCCATAGGCCTTGGTGCGCGTGATACGCTAAGACTTGAGGCCAATATGCCTCTTTATGGCCATGAATTAGGAAAAGATGCTGAAGGAAAAGAGATTCCGATTTTTGCACTATCGCTGGCACCGGTGGCTGTGAGCTTCAATGTCTCAAAGGGGGATTTTATTGGACGCGAAGCCCTTTTAAAACAATTTCAAGACTATCAAAAAACAGTTCATTGGATTTTAGACAATCCTTCCGAACATCTCCCCTTAAGAGTTAGACCCATCGCTGTTCTGGATAAAGGGGTGGCCAGACAAGGTGACCCGATTTTTTGGGAAGACAAGAGAATTGGTTTCGTTACCAGCGGAACAACGATTCCCTACTGGCGCTTTGATGGGGAAGGGTCGACCATGACCATGACCGATTCACATCAACTTAGGGCAATCGCTCTTGCTCTGGTTGACTCCACTTTGCCCTTTGAAACGGAGGTAGTCGTAGCCGGAAGGAAAAAATCATTTAAAGCCAGAATAGTAAGATGGCACGGCCGGTCTGAAGCCCCTCCTTATTTCAGATCCATTCCTGTGGATTATGAAAAACCATCTTCAAGTCATCCATCTGAAAAAGTATTGGAAAAAGTAACCATTCTTTTACGGAAAAGTATTGAAAACCATACCTGGCGCCAGCTCCAATGCATCAACCTTATTCCTTCGGAGCAAACCCCATCGCCTTTAGTAAGGCTCCTTTCCGTATCTGATCCTATGGGCCGTTATGCCGAGCATAAGGAACTTATTGCTGCCTTTGAAAAGGAGGTTTTTTATTATCAGGGAACGGATTTTATTGCTTGGGTTGAGTCACAACTCGGCGAAGAAATGAAAACATTTTTAGATTGCCCTCTGGTCGAAGTCAGACCGGTAAGCGGGCAAATGGCCAATATGACCGTCTTTAGTGCCCTGGTGGATTGGAAGAACAGAGATAACAGAAAAAGCGAACCCAAAAGAATAAGGCTTGTCTTAAACAATCACATTGGCCGAGGAGGACATTTAAGCGCCCAGCCAATGGGCGCCTTAAGAGATTTTGTTTCAAAAGACCCCCTTCTGGATCGTTTTGCCGTAGTTCCCTTTCCTATAGAATTGGATAATCCTTATCGAATAAACGTACCCGAGACCCTTAAGCTGCTTGATCAGATTGATCCCGAACTGATTATTTTTGGAAAAAGTATGATGCTTCATCCTGAACCGGTTTCTCAAATTAGAACATATCTTGCCCAAAGAAATCCAAGGCCCCTTATCCTGTATGACATTGCGCATGTTATCGGTTTAACCGGTCCTTATTTTCAGTGGCCCTTTAATGATGGGGCCGATATCGTAACAGGATCAACCCACAAAACCTTTTTTGGAACTCAGCGTGGAGTCATCGGCGGGAATTTTGCGGGAAACACCCCTCTTTATGAATTATGGAAAACAATTGAAAGGCGAGCGTTCCCTGGCATGGTAAGCAATCATCATCTAGGGACTCTTCTTGGTCAACTTTTAGCGACTCTGGAGATGAACGCCTTTAAAGATGAATACCAGCCACAGGTCATAAAAAATGCCAAAGCCTTCGCCAGAGCCTTATTTAATAATGGGCTGAAAGTGGAAGGAGACCCGAAAGTCAATTTTACCGAAACACACCAAGTGATCATTAATGTAGGTTATACTCAAGGGCCAAGTATTGCCAGGATTCTTGAAAACAATAATATTATTGTTAATTACCAGGCTATTCCCTCCGATGAATCCTTTACGGCTTCATCGGCCCTTCGTCTGGGCGTTTCTGAAATGACTCGCTTTGGTATGAAGGAAAAAGATTTTGAATCCTTTTCCCCTTTATTGGCCGATGCCATAAAAGGAAAAAAAGTAAGAGATGAGGTAATAAAATTTAGGGGAAATTTTTTAAAACTTGGTTACTGTTTTGATGAAAGAGACTTCCAACCCTTTAAGAAGAAATTATTGGCGAGCTTTTAGTACGCAACTGCCCCTGTTCTTTCTTAATTAAGTCTATGGAGAAAATATTTAACATCCTTAACTAAATCAAGAATGTCCACTTTCCCAGGATAGATCATATATCAGATGGCAAGGTGTTGCTTCATGACCGTGCTTTGAGAAAGTTCTTCTTTGTTGCCCGTGATCACTATCTGCCCTTTTTCGAGGATAATGCAGCTGTTAGTCATACTGAAAACCATCGGCAGGTTCTGCTCGACGATAATGATGCTCATTCTCTCGTTGCGATTAATCTCTACTAAAATAGCCGAAATCTGCCTGACAAGCATCGGCATTATGCCTTCCGAGGGTTCGTCCAACAACATAAGCTTAGGTCCGGTCATGAGACCGCGGCCGATGGCCAGCATCTGCTGTTCGCCACCACTGAGTGTGCCTGCCTTCTGACTAAACCGATCTGACAGGACTGGAAAGTAACCGACAACCTCGTCAATCCGGTTCCTCTTTTTTGTATTGGAGGCAATTCGTCCCATTTCTAAATTCTCGTGAACAGTGAGATCAGGGAAAATGCCCCGCCCCTGAACCACCGTCGTTATACCGATTCGTGCCCTCTTATGGGGCGGCAAGCGATTAATGTCCTCTCCATCTAAAAAAATGGCGCCCCTTGTTAATGGGATCAGACCCGAGAGGCACCGAATCAGAGTCGTCTTGCCCATGCCATTGCGTCCAAGAACCCCAAGTATTTGCCCATGGTTAATCTGTAGGGAAATATCACGCAGGATAGTAATGCTACCATAACCTGCAGTCAGACTTTCGACGCGTAGATGAATATCATTATCCCCCATCATTTTCTCCTAAATAGACATCTCGTACTTTCTCATCCATTTCGATTTCTTCGAAGGTGCCTTCAGCGAGAACTTTCCCCATGTTTAGAACAGTAACTGGAGCACAGAGTTCACGAATGAAGTTGATATCATGTTCGATAATGATCGCCGAATAATTGAACTCTTCTACAAACTTGACTAAGAGCGCTGCAGTTGAAGCAGTCTCCTCTGCTGTCATTCCTGCCGTCGGTTCGTCGAGCAGGAGGATTTCCGCATTGTTAGCGATAAGGAGGCCTATCTCAAGCCACTGGCGCTGGCCGTGAGATAGGCTGTTCACCGGTGTATCGACACTATCTGCCAAGCGTACCAGATCGAGCACTTCCAGAACACGCGAACTTCGCATATAGCTCGGGCAATTGGTTCCTAGAACAGAGATCTCCACGTTTTCGTAAGCTGTCAATGTGTTGAATAGCGTAGGGGTTTGAAACTTTCGAACGATCCCCTTTTGGGCTCGCTTGATTAAGGACATTGTGGTGATTTCACGGTCCTTGAACCAAATGGTACCTGAACTTTGCCGCAGGTGCCCTGAGATAAGGCTGATAAACGTCGTTTTGCCAGCGCCATTAGGTCCTATTATGCATTGGATAGCACCTTTCGGCAGGCTGAAGTCAATGTTGTCGCAGGCAACCAAACCTCCGAACCTCTTGCTTAACTTCTCTGTCCGAAGGATTACCTCCATATTCCATTACCCCCTTTTCGGCTGCTGGTTAAAGAACTGGCTTAAAGCGCCGGCCACACCGCCCTTGAAATATACGATGACAACCAAGAAAACCAAGCCGAGGATTAGCTGCCAATATTGCGGGAAAATCGCGCTGAGATAATTTGAAAATAATGAGACTACGATCCCCCCCAACAAGGCTCCTAGAAGAGAGGCTCGACCACCTATCGCAACCCAGACGACAACCTCAGTAGAAAACAAAACACCGCCAGATGATGGTGCGACAAATTCCGCATGGGTCCCGTAAAATGCACCTGCGAGACAGGCAATCGCACCCGAAATAGTAAAGGCGATAGTCTTGTATAGCGTACTATTGAAGCCGAGAGAGATGATCCGTTCTTCGTTCTCCCGGATGCCTATTAGAATCTTGCCTACTTTAGACCCGGTCAAGAGACGTAGTAAAAAATATGAAGCGCCGACGATAGGCAGGATTATATAGTAGATTGCTGCGTCACTTCTCAACGAAACTTGCAATAAATCACCTAGTGTGAGCGACATTCGGTCGATGAACATCCCATTCCAGCCACCTGTGATCTGTGATTGGCTAACTGCAACTTGCTCGGTAATGATTGAGAGAGCAATAGTAATGAGGACAAAGTAAGAGCCACGGACGCCCGCACTAAACAAGAAGTAGCCGACAATGGCAGATAAAAGACCTCCTATGACAACGCTCATGACAAGTCCGACATATGCAGGGTTGACAATCCAGGTCGCCTTCATGGTGAGCCCCATGGTGTAGGCCCCGATAGCGAAAAAAGCACCCTGACCGAAGCTCAGTGCACCTGCGAAGCCCCAGACCAATGAGAGAGACATCGCAAGCATTCCGAAAAGCATATATTGTGGCAAGATGTAAATCGGATACCCTGAGATAAAAACTGGTAGAGCTGCTATCAGAGCAAATAGTATGATTGCCGTCAATGTTTCGCCACGGGGCATCCAAATCCGCGATATTGAGTGCGATTCTATTTTCACACAAGTTCCTTAATCAAGAGTGTAGTATTCCAAAGGGCCGAAACCTAAGGATAACGATGGCAAGGGCGAAGACCACCGTCTGAGCGAAAACTTGGCCTGTGAACAGAGCAAAAAGCGTCTCGGATCCACCAATGAGAAAGCTACCCACTAAAGTGCCGCCAAAGAGGTAGCCAATACCGCCCACAATAACAACGAAGAAGGAGCGGATCAAAAAAATGTTGCCGATGTAAGGATCAATGCTTAGCAACGGGCTGATTAGAGCCCCGGATAAACCCGCTATGAACGAACCGAATATGAAAATAACCTTGTAAGAATAATCTATATTGAGACCCAGAAGGCAGGCGGCTTCACTATTTTGTATGAGCGCGCGGATCTTTATCCCGATAGATGTTCGATAAAAGACTACTACGGTGGTGGCAATAATCAGGACCGAAAACAAGGCGATCAACGTGCGGTAGATCGGAAACTCGAAAGTGCTAATATTGAAAGCACCGGGAAGCGGATTGGCAACACTTCTGATAGAGACGCCGAAAACAATCTTGATCAATTCGGTGACGATCATGAAAAAGGCCCAAGTCAGTAATAATGTATCGAAAGGTTTGTCGTAAAAATGCCGAATAACGAAGTGCTCAAGGATCAAACCGAAAACTCCAACTCCCACCGCGGCGATCAAAACCGATAAAAAAAACGGGATACCAGCCGTCGAGGTTGCCCACATAAAATAGGCCCCTAAGGTTAACATCGCACCATGGCTAAGGTTTATTACCCCTGTTAAACCGAAAATGATCGCCAAGCCAAAGGCCGCGAACGCCAATACAAGAGTGATAAGGATTGCGTCGATGCCTACGCTGAGCACAATGTTCATTTTCAAAAGCCTCCTCTTTTAAGTACTTTGTGCCTTTCACAAAATACACAACTGTTTGTGATTCCTAAGTTGTCTGGCAAGCTGTTTTTTGACTTGCCCTCCCATCAAAATATGTCTTAATATTCAATAAGTTATGCCGCTGAAATACAGCTCTTACGCTCGTTTTTACTACTTTTTGATGAGGGGCAAAAATTTTTGCCATCCTATTTCGTAAATCTCTCTTTGGTATTTATGCAATCCCCTCGAATTTTCCTTATGTTAATTTTACTCCTCCCGTTTACAATTCTATCAAAAACTTAATCCAAATTTGTGACTTTACCAAAATCAAAAAGGTTTCTTCTGGACTCTATATTTCACAAACAATCTCTTCAATTCACCCCATAAGATGTCTCACAAAAAAATCTAAAAAAATATGATCTACTTCTTTCAAATAGAACCCACTCAATAATTCGGTTTTAAGATATATTTTTCTTCTTATTCTGTTCACTACTAATGTATTAGGGAGAAGTACAAAAACATTAGTATACATGTGAATTTATTAATTATACCTAATTTATCAAGGAGGCGGAAACGTTATTTATTTGAGTTTATAGAGAGCAGCATAAATAATGCAACAGGCGATCACTACCAAACGCCCTTAAACACAGGTTAGAATGGTGAGGGTCCCATTGCATTATTTTTGCGGTCCTCTATAAGTTAAATCACCCTCGCAAACGCAGTAAATTTGACTTTACTTGTTGTTGCGCTGACCGCAGTTAAAACCGGCCAGCGCGATAAAATCCGATTCGTTAAAACCTTCGTCCCAAATCTCTAATTTTGTGAAACCCTATATCTGCTTTCTTTTTTAGTGAACGGACAGCTAAGGGAGCCCCCGTTAAAGTCGAGCAGAGACCATTCGCATTTTTAGTGGTTTAACAAAGGAAATATTTTTCGAGTCTGCTGCGTTAATTTAAAAGAATCGAAAGTTGAAGTTTATGACCGCATCGTTGCAAATGGAAGCACCTTGCTCGTTTATCTGGCTAAAGTGGCAATGGTTTACAACGAGCATCGAGAGGTTCAACCGATTTAAGCGACTGGACCTCCTCGAACATATCATCAAAGTTCGTCCACCCTTTGCGCACGCGCATCAAGTAGGAAGGCAACACCATCTGATTGTCAAGCCCCCGCATCCTTACTGTTCCTTGCGGAGCCTTATCAAATGTTAGCTCTTTCAGTCCCTCGCGAAGAGCTTCGGTACTAACCTTCCCTGTCTTTTTTATCGCCATGGCCGCCATGTGTGCCGCGTTGTACATGGCAACGCCAACGGTATTCATTAGAGCATCATTGCCGAATTTTTTCCGGAACCGCTTTAGGAACGATTCGTTGTTCGGGTTCTTTAGGGTCATGAAGTAGTCAAAGCTAACATAATCGCCAGCGGAGGCCTCGGGGCCGAGGCCAGTGGTGACTACTTCTTCATCATCAACGGTCCATAGTATCATATCTTTTTTCATGCCGGTCTCAGCCAACTGGCGACGGAAGTTGATGGTGTCGCTACCGGTAAGACTGTGAAAAATAATATTGGCGCTTGAAGCACGGATTTTCCTCAAGACAGATTCGTACTGCGGTGTGTTGAATGGAATGTACACCTCGCCAACAACCTGGCCCCCGACTTTTTCCAACTTCCGCTTAGTAACCAAGTTAGTGACCCGAGGCCAAGCGTAATCGGAGCCGATCAGAAAGAACTTTTTACCAAATTTCTTTATCATGTATTCCAAGAAAGGCCAAACTTGCTGTGTCGGCTCGGGGCCGAACATGTATATATTCTTGTTGCAAACACCAGGGTAGTAATTCTGCTCTTGACCTTCGTAGAAAGTAGGATAAAGAAGAATCTTATTCGCACTTTTTACAACCGGCCCAGCAGCGTTGCGTTCTGCACTGCTGAAGGTACCAGCGAGAAAATCAACTTTTTCCTGCCGAATTAGTCTATTTGCTTGCTCAACGACGATTCGTGGCTCGGTCTTTGAATCGGCAATTTCGAGCTCAATTTTGCGTCCAAGGACGCCACCCGCATCGTTGATTTCGTCTACAGCCAACTGGAAACCAGCGCTGTGGGCCTTACCATAGACGGTCCAAGCACCACTAAGAGGCGAGATAACTCCCACCTTGATAGGTTTACTTGAGGCATTAGCGAGTAGAGGTATTCTCGGTGCCGCAAGTGTTGCAGCTATTCCTCCACCTATAAGGCCGATTTTCTTAAGTGCGTTCCGGCGAGTAATGTCTGACTCCTTCTGTTGTTTTTTCTCTTTCATGTTGCCCCCCTTTTTTAGTTGTGAGTTCCCTGTAGTGAAATTAAAGTTATGAACCGTTCAATACCACCACGGTTCTATTTGCGAACCGAGCATCTCGTCGTAAACATCGGTTCGCCTATCTCGCAGAACCTGGTTGTATTCGTTCCAGTTACGTTTGCGCCGTGCGTCTGCGAGATTTGCCTCGGCGTAAATGATTTCCTCCGCGTCTGGAGACGCGGGTCCGCCAATCGGCCAGCCACTATAACTAACAATAATGCTTTGCCCAACAAAAGGCTGGCCGCGCTCAACACCAATCCGGTCGGCAGCTGCGATAAACACTGAATTCGAGTGTGCCGCTGCCATAACTAGGATGTTTGCCATAGCTTCGCGATTCTTTGCTTGCCCGGGGATAGGTACCCAATTTGTCGGGATGCAAATGATATCAGCGCCCTGGAGCGCACAGAGACGATAGCTCTCGGGGAACCAACCGTCGTAGCAAATGAAGGTTCCAATACGCCCAAGAGGCGTTTTGAATACCGGAAAACCGAGGTTCCCCGGCTCAAAGAAAAGATTCTCCTCATTCCACAAATGTACCTTGCGGAAAGCCCCAAGATAACCTTCGGGGCCTATAACAACTGACGAGTTATAGAGCACACTGCCGTCACGTTCGTTAATTCCCGCCACAATGTGCAGACCGTGTTTTGCAGCGACATCGGTCCAGGCCAGGCAGGTGGGACCATCGGGAATCGTTTCAGCCAACTCAAAAGCTTCTTCGCGGTTTTCAAAAACATAGCCCGAATTGCAAAGCTCGGGGAGAACAATGAGGTTAGCACCTTTTCCAGCCGCTTCCCTGATCATCTCAACGGTTTTGCGGACGTTGCTTTCTATCTCACCGACGACCGGTTCCATCTGAATACAGCCTATTTTCACGGCTGCTTCTCGCTTGTCTTTTGTTTTGCTCATGGCATCTCCTCTGGGCCGAGGCTACCCGGCCTGGTGGTTGTTTGCGTTGATCCTTATTTATGAACGCCAACTTCTGCGCTTGAATTTCCAAAAAGTGGGAAATGGTGCGTTTTTTTATTTTTTTGTAACTTTTCAGCACCCCATCGAACACCGATGTCACTCGCTTGCATGGGCCTCCGACCTCGCAAGCTTCGTGTAACGGATCAACGCCGTATTACTTTAATTATATCCCCCCCTAAAAAGCAAGGAGAAATTTTTTTATATAGTGGGTATACAGGTACCTCAACCATATTCTGGCCCACCCCCTACGATCATTCGACGTCGAACGGCTGCGCAAGCCACTGCTTGATTCACATTTCAAGAAACCACGTTCGCAGCGGTTTGTGGGTCTTGTGAAACAGCGTTCCCGCAGTTACCGATGTTTACCGTTTACATTTTCGGAAAATGTAGTCGAATTAAGCGTCTTCACCACTAAACCATTCGTCAAACTCCTGGATAGTCAACGTCGGCAATTGGATGTATTCGCTTTTCCATAACCACATGCCACACTATGTGGTCGGTTGGGTAAAGTGCATACCCACTTTTTTAATTTTTTCGATTTTTCTCTGGACTCTCTTTCATTTTCATAACTTATTTTAATGGAAATAAGATTTCCATGCAGCTTGAAATTTCCGCCACATGGACCTACATCGACGACAACCGGCGTAACCATAAAATGGTTTTTGTAACCAATCGTCTTGACTTATAACGGTGGTATTTTTTATTTGAGTCTTGTCGGAGAATAGTTTTATATTAGCAATTAAAATGCCAAATAAAGACAAACTACATTCATTTCTTATTTTCATTCCGGTGTTAGGAGTAGCCGATTATCCAGCTGGTTGATATCATTAATTTTTAGAGGCATGATCTACTCAGGTTATGACCGTACCAAACCAATTTAAGTTAAAATGTCATCAAAGGCTCGTTCAAAATTTTATTTGAAAGAAATTCAAAATCGAGTTATTTAGGATTATTATTAGTGCTAATTAGGAACAAATCGACAAAATTTATTCCTAATTCGTCTGATTAACTCTGAGGTCGTTCAAAATCGAACAGTCTGCGCAAAGAAGCCTATAATTCGATAGAAATCAATTCATTGCTTAGTCTGGGGGGATTAATATGACTGTAATTAGACCTGAAAAGAATATGTTGATCTTTTATTAAAGGCGGTTGAAACGCTCAATAAATGATAGGATCGTAAGGAGGAGGAAGATAAATGAGCGTACAACTAATGACCCCCAACGAAAGAAAAGCCCGAAGACTGACCCCCGAGCAGAAGCTCCAGATACTCAAAGAATGGGAGCAAAGCGGCAACGGGTATGTCAGAGGCCCAGCAAGCCCAAAAAAATCAGGAATATTACCGAGCCGTGAATACCTGTCTCAATGCCTACGGGTATTCCGTCAAATAGCGGTCATGAAAAATTTTTATTCATCGGTGAAAAGGAAGGGTTGAATATTCGATTTTCTAATCTTTCTGATAGAATTGACTTTTTCGTCCTTGCCCAAACGAATAAGGTTTATTTTTTACCCAAGGGGTTTCCCTTGCGGCGAATAATTAGAATAGCGATCCTGATTGTTTTCGGAGGAAAGGTATGACGGACATTATTGGAGAGATGGCCGGAAGGGTTTGGAAGACCTTGGGGAAGAAAGGACGGGTAGATATTTCAAAGCTCCCCCAACTTCTGAAAGAGAAAGGGGAAATCGTTTACCCAGCCTTGAGCTGGTTGGCCCGGGAAGAGAAAATACTCTTTCACAAAAAAGAAGGAAGGATCTATACTTCCCTGAACCTGGAAGAACGAGAAATATTCAAGCGATCGGGTTAAAACTCTTTTTTCGTGATCCCTTTCGATAAAAATTTTACTATTGGCCCCCTGATCCTGGTGAAGGCTGTAGTTGCTACGACCAATAAAAAGAATTCTAATTCCCCTTACCTGATGAAAAATTGGTTATTCGGATCCGTTGGGATTGTTTTTACTGCGGACTCCCGAAGATAAACGGGATGGCAGGCGGTTTGCAGCATAAAAAAACAAAGGATATTAAAATGGTAATAAAGGCTATGGTAAAGGCGAGAGATTCCCCAACCATCCGAAGGAAAAAACCAGACTCAGTCCGACTGCAAATAAGAACAGGATCTGCTTTATTGTTTGATATTTTCGGACTTGCCCGCCCGTCTGTCAAGGAAATAATCCCTTCTTCCCCCAAAATTTTGCCCATCCTGTCATCAAAAGAGGGAGGTGGAATTCGAAGAGTTTCTATCGCACATTTCTTTTGGTAATCGATAAATTTTAGCCGCCATGATTTCGTTTGTTTGTAGGTGAACAGTCGAATTCGGTGGGATGAGGATTTTTGAAAAAACTTGAGGGTCATTTTGAAGCTCCCCGCAGCAAGCTACGGGGAATGCGCTCGCTGTCCCTTATCACCCTACCTTTTGTTTTCTCGGCATCGAATATGTTCCCTGGTTATCATTCAGAAGCCTGCACCCTATTTGCCCACTAAACAAAAATGGGTTAGCTCATTCATGAACTAACCCATTTGATTCAACTGGTCGGGACGACTGGATTTGAACCAGCGGCCCCCTGAACCCCATTCAGGTGCGCTACCAGACTGCGCTACGTCCCGATGAGCTATCTTCTACCATTTTAAGTAAGACCTGTCAAGTTTTCCGGGATAATTATTAACCTGGACCCGAAAGACCTCGGAAGATCTTTTCCCCTGTGAATTCATAGTGTTCAATGACCAAATTTATCAACCGGTATCTTTTTAGAGAGCCGTTTTACATTTAGAGAATGGAGAACGAACGACAAATTGGACCAAAAACCGGCAGACCTGTTTCCGGGCCTCTAAAAACCGGGATTCCCGGAAGCCATGACGCCAGGTCATTCCGGAAAGATCATCGGAAACAATCAATAAGGCCGCCGTTTCGATCCCTCGAAAGGCCCCGACGGTAAATAAGGCCGAGGTCTCCATATCCACTCCCAGGACCCCTTGGGATTGAAAGGCCCTGACTTTGTCTATCGTTTCCCGGTAGGGGGCATCGGTGGTCCAGACCGGTCCCTGATTATAGGAGAGTCCCTCTTCCTTCAAGGCCTTCTGCAAGGTTTGCAAGAGGCCTAAAGACGGCTTGGGACGTAATTCGTCCGAGTAATGTCTGGAAGTCCCTTCTTCACTGATGGCCTCATCGGGAAGAATCAGGTCTCCGGGAGACAGGGCCGGATGAAGCCCCCCGGTCCAACCCAAGAGGATGACCTGCCGAGTCCCAAGGGCAATCACCTTTTCCAAAATCATTATGGTCTGGGGGGCCCCCACAGCGGGTCCTGCCAAACCGATGGTCCTGAGGGAATCCGAAAGTTGAAAAACCTTCAAAAAATCATTTTTGAAGGAAAGGGTACCGGCCTCTTTAAATAACCCGGCCACCCGCTGCAAATCACCGGGAAGGGGGATTATAAGGGCCGGCCCATCAAGTCTGGGTTCCAGGCGAGATTTTTTGGGATTGATCAGACAGGGGGAAAGATCCGGCATTCTTATTGGCGACATCTTGACGCCCTCGATGGATTCATCATTCCTGATGTTTCCTGGCCTGATTCAACATCTCCCGGGCTACCGACAAGGTCTTTGAAGAAGTCGAAGATCCCCCCAGCATCCGGGCCATTTCTTTAACCTGTTCTTCCTGTTGAAGCCGGAGGATTTTAGTCTGGGTCCGCTGTTTCCGGGTCTCTTTAACTACCTGAAAATGGGTCTCGGCAAAGGCGGCGATCTGGGGAAGATGGGTAATACAAACGACTTGATGGGCTTGGGACAATCGACGCAGCTTCTGTCCCACGGCCTGGCCCAGACTTCCTCCAATGCCCGAATCCACTTCATCAAAAATCAAGGTCTCCAGGGAATCCTGACGGGACAGTAACCCCTTGAGGACCAATAAAATCCTGGAGAGTTCTCCCCCGGAGGCAATTCGGGCCAAGGGCCGTAGACCTTCACCCAAATTGGGAGCGATATAAAACTCCCCTTTTTCCAGGCCGTCCTGACTCAATACGGTTCCTTCATGAAGGGTTGTTTCATCGGCCTCCTGCTCGGAAGTCAGGGGGGAAAAGATCACCTGGAATTGACACCCGCCCATTCCCAATCCCTGCAACTCGGCCTCAACCTGAGAGTTCAAATCCAAAGCCACCTTTTTTCTCTGACTGGACAAATCAAGGGAGGTTTCAAAAAGATGTCTCCGTCCTGCCTGGATCTCTTTTTCCAACTCTTTGAGCTCAACGACTTGATCTTCCCCGGCCTGTAAATTTTTTTCAAGCTGAGAACGGTAACCCAGAACGTCCTCAACGGTGGGGCCGTATTTGGCGGTCAGTCTCTGAATCCGCTCCAGCCGTTCCTCAACCTGTTCCAGAATTTGGGGATCAAAAACCAGGCGGGAGAGGTAATCCCGTAAACCGGTGGTGATCTCGGACAACTGCATTTGTAAGCTTTCCAAATCCTGAAACAACGGCTGAAGATCGGGATCTATAGCGGTCACCGATCGGATCAGGTCCTTGGCTCGAGACAGGGTGTTCAGACAGGAATGTTCCTCCTCAGATAAACCCTGCTGGGCCTGATGAATCTTCTCCCAGATCTTTTCTGCCTGCAGGAGAACCCGTTTCCGCTGTTGACAGGCCACATCTTCTCCGGAATGGAGATTGGCCTGGTCGATCTCCTGGGTCTGAAAAAGCCACAAGTCTTTCTGGCTCTTTCGTTGCTCTTCTTTCTCCCTGAGCGCTTGCCAGGCATTAATCAGGCCTTGCAGGGCCGCAAATTGACTCTGAACTTCCTGCCGCAAGGGAATCAAACCGCCGAAGCGGTCCAGGAGATAAAGATGTTGGATCGGGTTCAACAACGATTGATGTTCATGCTGGTTGGAGATACCCATTAAGGAGCGGGTTACCCGGCTCAATACTGACTGGCTGACCAAACTTCCATTGATCCAGGCGCGGCTTTTTCCGCTGGGCTGGACCGTCCGTTTAATCAGGATTTGTTCCTCGGCCGACAGGCCAAGGGATTCCAGTAATCCGGTTACCGGGTGATGGGAAGGAAGAGAAAACAGGGCCTCTACCCAGGCCTCCTCAGCTCCTTGACGAATAGTGTCAGGAGTCGGTTTTTCTCCTAAAAGAAGATTTACAGCCTTGATAAGTATTGATTTCCCAGCCCCGGTTTCTCCGGAAAAGATATTTAATCCCCGTGAAAAAGAAAGGCTGGCCCGATCGATAAGGGCCACATTACCAATTTGAAGTTGATCAATCATCGACGCTTTCGGTCTTACTTGGTAGTGTTGAAGACCAACCAGAGAGATTTCAAATTTATTCTGTTACGGGTTTCGAGTTGCGGGTTACGGGTTTAAAATCTGAAAAAAAGCCCAAACTAGAAACTTTGAGCTTAAAGCTTCCAGCTTTGAACCAAACGCTGGTCATAAAAAAGGCCCTCCTTTTTCAGCAAATCACTGGAGGGCCTTTAGTTGTTTTCAATGGTCTGATTAATCGATTGGCTTCATGACATTAGCGGCCTGGGGGCCTTTGGCCCCTTCAGTAATCTCGAATTCCACATCCTGGCCCTGTTTCAGGGTTTTAAACCCGTCCATTTGGATAGCTGAATAATGAACAAAAACATCTGATCCCCCGTCCTGTTCAATAAACCCAAATCCTTTGGCATCATTAAACCATTTCACTTTCCCTTTACTCTTCATTCATGCCCCTCCTTAAAATAAATAAAGCTATACGGATCCAAGACCCGCTGTAAGGCAGAATAAAAAAAGGCAAAAAAGTGCGCTGCCTTTTTTGCCTTTATTTTTTTTAGGTGATTCATGTGGGAAACCAGATGTCTTTGAAGTGAAAATTATCATACCCAATTCTGCCCTGTCAAGGATTTTTATCATTTCTTTTAAGATTGATGGACCCGAAAAAAGTCAGCGTTTATACAATGGGCGTTTCGGGGCTTGGGCCGGAAGATTTAGTTTTTACGAAGCCGCCAAGATTAAATCTGAGACCAGCCGCCCAAGGTAAAAGAATAGGGTGTCGCCGTAGGAGACAGAAAGGCATTGGAAATCTGAGAGGCCCTCTCAAATTGAAATCCTTCCATTTGAGAGATATTCCCCTGGCAAACCAGGGCCCCTGACAGCTTGCCGGAACCCAGCTTTTTTATAGAACCATTGGCCCAGAATACCCCGGCAAGTTGCGAAAATTCATTGACCATAATATCCCTACCGGCAATAAAGGCCGAATCCAGGTTGCCTTCCCTATTAAGAACAGTGACCCCATTAAGGGTAATTGATCCCGTGGCCACCAGAGTGACTCCGGATAAGTTGCTCCCTTGAAGGGTCACATTGCCGTCCACAAAGATCAAATGGCCCTTCTGATCACCGGACAGAAAGAGGTTCTGCCGGCCGAAAAGGGTTTGGTTGCCTTTCTGTTGGGCAATGGTTCGATAATTCTGGAACCCATTTTCGGAGATCATCGGAACTTCCATGGGAGGGAGATAGTCCGGGCGCAAGGGGTCCAGAGATTGGGTCAGGGAAGAGTGTTGAGACTTGAGTTGTTCAAGGACGGAAGAAGGTTCTATAGAAAATCCCTGGTTGGCATGGAGGTCCCCAACGATCGAAAGTGGGCCGTTGAGGTTGAGTCGGCCGGCGGTGACGATACCTACTTTAAAAATTTGGGGCACATCCGATGTCTCCCCTGATTGGGTGCACAATATGGTGGCTCGCAATCGAGCCAGTGAATATCGACCGTTGTCTTTGCCATAGATAATCACCTCTGCATAGGCCGGGATTTCCTGTGAATCGTATCGCAACGCTTTGATCCAAAATTGGGTCCCTGACCGGTTCGAATGGTCCGGTTCATCAACGGGAAAGTTCATTTCAAGAGCTGTGTTTTTCTGTAAAAAATATTCGGGATTTTGCCGATAGGCCGACAAGAGGGCTTGCAGGCCGGCCTCGGCCGCATAGAGGGCCTGAAGGCTTTGATTATAATTGGAACTGATTTTAAGTTCGGTGTTGGAAGTCAGAAAGGCGGTAGTCCCCAAAAGAGTCAAAACCAATAAGGCCATCATGACCCCCACTAAAGCGGCACCATTTTGTTGTTTTATGAACCGTCTCATATTTTTAATTACTCCACCACCCGCTCAGTTTCGTTTCATGATCCGGGTGCTCATTGTCAACAGTTTTTCCTGACCTGCCTGGGGTCCGACCCGGGGACGACCAGTCAAAACGGAAAGCTGAAGGCGGAACAATTCCGGTTTAATCAGGGTTATTTTTAAGTCGGTTATTCCATCGGCCAGGGGTTCAAAACCGCCGGCATTGATTTTTCTTTTCAGAACAGACACCCCCAGGTCATGGTATTTCCCTGCTGAATCGTTGCGGTCGGTAAAGACCGCATAACTGACGAAACTAATCTCACCTATTTCGGTTCCACCCGGATAGGCCCTCTTAAGCCCCTGGTTGCCGGGCAAAAAGGGATCGGTATCGAGAATCAGAACATTCCCCGAAATCTGTTTGACTTTCGCTAATTCAGGAGGTTTTCCAATATAAATCAGGTCGGAAACATTAAACTGATCATTGGTTTCTGAACCGTTTAAGGCCAGTTTAATGGAGATGTCTCCGGCCAGGGCCCCTTGAGACAGACTGGTTGGATTCGTCTCGCCCGAAAGGACGGTCGCCAGGAACAGGGTATCCGGGTTAATCCCTCCCCGGGACACGGTAAGAACACCGTTGGGAATGACTGGCTGGGGAACTTCGGGGATAAAGGAATTGGGGATCCAATCGATTAGACGCTTCAAAAAGGATTGATCCAGACCCGGATAGCCGGCGCCCCTGGAATCCCGAGCGATTAACTCCAAAGCCGCCCGCAGTCCTTGTTGCCTCTGGACGACCAGGGCCTGTGTCTTGTAGGCCTCAGCCTGCGATAGAAAAATCTGGTAAAGCGATCCTAAGGCCACTCCCAACAGAGCCAGGGAGACCAGCAATTCGATCAATGTAAATCCTCTGGAATTTTTTTCTTTTTTCATGTTAACCTCACTGCACTTTCACCCTGCCTTGGGAGGAAAGGGTGATTTTTTTTTGACCGGAGGAATTTTTTAAAACAATCGTGGTCCCCACCACCGTGCCCCGGGGTGAAAAAACAGGATTATTAGTGCTGCTTTCCAAATCAACCCCGGGATAGTAATACGGATTGTCGGGGGAGCTGAACTTCCGCAGGATTCCTTCTTGAACTCCAGGCCAGCGAGAAGAGCCGACCAAAGATTCCCGTTCTAAAAAATAGAGGTTCTTTTCGGGTACGATCTGAACCCGGAAAAAACAATTTTGTCCGATGGCCTTCATGCGGGCCGATTGGAAATCGGAGATTAAACTTTGAACAGCTCCGTCCAGGCGATACCTGGGCAGTAACTTCAAAAAGTTAACCCCTTCGATGGTAAAAATGAGGCTTAAAATGGATAAGACCAGAATCGTTTCCAATAAAGAAAAGCCTGATTGACTTTTTCTTGCTGCCATCAGGTCCTATCCTTTGTTTTCCGGGGCTGGCAGGTTATGGTTACGGCTTCGCCCCGAACACCCTGTATTTGCAGGCTCCGGCAGTTTTGCAACCTCGAGGGAGAAAAAATCGTCAGCCGTCGGTTTTCCAAGATAAAACCGGACAATTTGTTCTCTGCACTGGGTGTTCTGAAAGAGGTTTTTATAAAAGGGAGACTAAGAGAAGCAGAAAAAAAGCGCTTTACCCAAGATACCAATTCAGAAGGGCTGGTCCGAAGAAAAGATAAATTACCGCCCCCAGGGAAAGGAAGGGGCCGAAAGGGATAGCGTAGGTGCGATCCTTCTTCCAAATCAGGATCAGTCCCAGACCCACCAGGGTCCCTATAAAAGAACCCGAAAGAAGGGTGACCAAAACCCCCGGCCAACCCAGAAAGGCGCCGATCATGGCTAACAACTTGATGTCCCCTCCTCCCATCCCTTCTTTCCGGGCCAAAAGTTCGTACCCCTGCGCCACAAGCCATAGCACACCTCCCCCAAGCAGCAGGCCGATCAAGGAGGAATACCAGCCGGGTGCCCCGGTCAGCCAGGAAAGCACGAAACCAATCACTATTCCGGGATAGGTAATGACATTGGGGATAATCTGATGGGATAGATCGATAACCGAAACGACCAGGAGGGCGCCAAAAAATAGCCAGGCCTGAAAAAAGGCCCAGGAAAGACCGAATATCCAGCCAATCAGAACTGTGGCCAGGGCAGTCATCCCTTCGACCAGAGGATATTGATAAGAAATTGGGGCCTGGCAATAGCGACATGATCCTCTTAATAGCAAGAAGCTTACCAAGGGCAGATTATCCGAAGCCGACAGGGGATGTCGGCAGTGCGGACATCGGGATCCAGGCCAGACAACGGATTCCTGCCGAGGTAACCGGTAGATGAGGACATTAAAAAAACTGCCGAAAATTAATCCCAGTAGCAGCAGGAGGATATAAAATATCCAGGCAGGCATAGGCATAAGGTTCTCCACCTGAAAAGTCTTTTCAGCCTTACAGTCGCTCCTATCTCTATAAAAGGGAAGAGATCGTTTGACAAGGCTTTTTTCTTCAATATATAATGTCTGTACTTAATTGTTGGCAAAAGGTTCGGAGGCTGCAGATCTAAGACCCCAGGGTGAAGCTGATTTTTAGGCCACTTTTAAATTTACTGAGAAGAAAAGTGGTAACCTGGTTTACAGAGATGGAAAACCTTATTCCTCAAAACTTAAACCTTGTACCTTATAAGGAGCTCTTATGATCTTCCGAATTAATCCTTCCAATCCGCAAAAACGACTGATCGATAAGGCCGTGGATATATTAAGGGCAGGAGGGGTCATTGCCTATCCGACGGATACCATCTATGGCTTCGGATGTGATATGTACAACAAGAAGGCCATCCAACGGATCTATCAGATTAAAAAAAGAGACCGCCAAAAACCCTTCAGCTTTATCTGTTCGGACTTAAAGAATATCAGTCTATATGCCCAGGTCACTAATCAGGCCTATAAGAACATGAAACGGTGCCTGCCGGGACCGTATACCTTTATCCTCCTGGGCACCAAACTGGTACCCAAGGTCATGGTGACCAAAAGAAAGACCGTGGGCATTCGGGTGCCGAACAACAATATTTGTCTGGCCATTGTGAAAGGACTGGGACATCCGATCATCAGCACCAGTGTCGGCTTTTCAGGCGGGGAAGTCTTTTCCGATCCTTCTTTGATTGAGGAAACCTTTGGATCGCAGATTGATCTGACCGTTGACGGGGGGATACTGGCTAATCAGCCCTCGACAATTATCTCACTGATTGATAATGAAATTGAGGTGATCAGGGAAGGGCTGGGAGAGTTCCATCAATTCTTATAAAATATCGGGGAAATAAAGAGGAGTTGGGCTGTAGGCCCATTGGGTTGCAGGGACTCTTTAATCTCTCCTATCATTTTACTGAAGATAAGATCCCAGAGAGAAAACCGTTTCTTCTCCGGGTAGATCAATTTTACTTCGCCTGAAAGCCCAACCAATTTTTTAGTCAATTCTACGGCGTCTTCGAAACTGCCCAATTCATCTACCAATCCAAGGGCCTTGGCCTGTTCGCCGGTAAAAATACGGCCATCGGCTATCTTCTCCACCTGTTCCCGGCTCAGCCTTCGCCCTTTAACAACCACTTCGATAAATTGCCGGTGGACGTTCTTGATCACCCCTTCTAAAAGACGGCGCTCTTCCGGTTTCATATCCCTAACCGGTGAGCCGATATCTTTATAAGGGCCGCTTTTAACCGCCTCACTGCTCACCCCGATTTTATCGAGAAGCTCTTTAAAATTCGAAAACTGGATGATCACCCCGATACTCCCGGTCAGACTGGCGGGATTGGCGACTATTTTATTGGCCGCCAGGGCTACATAATACCCTCCGGAAGCAGCCACATTCCCCATTGAGGCGACTACCTTTTTTTGAGAAGCGGTTTTCTGGACCTCGCGATAGATTTCTTGAGAGCCGGCCGTACTCCCCCCAGGGGAATCAATCCGCAGGACAATCGCCTTGACCCGGTCGTCTTGACGATACTTTTTTAACTGCTCGACCACTCCTCTGGAATCGGCAATAACACCTTTGATGGAAACCACCGCGATCCGATTCCCAAAATGGAGGCTGGAGTCATCTGTAAAAAAATAGCTGACCCCTCCCAGGGAAAGGACCAAAGCGCAGATTACCAGGAAGGAGATCAGAAGTCCAAACAGGAGGGGATGTTTTCTATTAGACAAATGTTTTGACCAGGATTGTAAAAAGGTTAGAGTTCCAAATTCGGAGTTCGGAGTAAAATCTCAACTCCGAACTCTAAACTCCGAACCGGTTGGCAGTTTTTTCGGGAGGCTTTCCAAAATTTTGGATTGGAAATTCTTCCCTGTGAAGTAAAGGGTCGTGATTAGGATTCAACCGAATCCAGGGAAAATTTGATTTTATTTTCCATCTCCTCTCGGAGCAAATCGCCCAGATTGGAACTGGCCTCTTTGGAACTATTCATATATTCCTTGATCATGGTCTGCTCTTCTTCTTTTTTCGCCCGCCGGACGGAAAGACCTATTTTCCTTTCTTTCTTGGCGATATTGATTACCTTGGCCATGATCGACTCCCCCACCTTAAATAGCCCGACGGGGGTCTTAATCTTCTCCTTACTGGCCTCCGAGACATGGACCAGTCCTTCTACCCCTTCTTCGATCTCGACAAATATCCCAAAATCGGTCACATTGGTGATAACCCCACTAACGACCGATCCGGTGGGATATTTTTTAGGGATCTCCTCCCAGGGATCGGTGGCCAGTTGCTTGATCCCTAATGAAAACCGTTCCTGTTCTTTATCGATATGCAGGACCTTGGCCTGGATCTCCTGCCCCTTTTTGTATAACTCCGAAGGGTGTTTCACCCGCTTGATCCAGGAAATATCCGAAATGTGAACCAGACCGTCAATCCCTTCGTCAATACCTATAAAAAGGCCGAAATCGGTAATATTTTTTATTTTTCCTTCAATGATTGTTCCAACCGGATATTTTTCTGCAATCACATCCCAGGGATTGGGCTCAACCTGTTTCATACCTAAGGATATTCTTTTCTTATCCGGGTCCACAGACAAAACCAGGGCCTCAACGACTTCCCCCACTGAAACAATCTTGGAAGGATGTTTGACCTTTTGGGTCCAAGACATCTCAGAAACATGAATTAACCCTTCCACCCCATTTTCTAATTCTACAAAGGCCCCGTAATCAGTCAAGTTGACGATCTTCCCCTTAACTTTATGGCCGAGGGGGTATCGCTCAACCACCGAAATCCAGGGATCAGGGTAGAGTTGCTTCAATCCTAATGAAACCCGATGACGGTCCCGGTCAAAATTTAAAACCTTGACCTTAATAATTTCTCCCACTTTACAGGTCTCGGAGGGATGGCCGGCCCGGCCCCAACCCATATCGGTAACATGCAG
Source organism: Pseudomonadota bacterium (assembly GCA_043798385.1). GTDB lineage: Bacteria > Desulfobacterota > RBG-13-43-22 > RBG-13-43-22 > RBG-13-43-22 > RBG-13-43-22. The sequence goes on along the minus strand of JAZDOU010000426.1, from coordinate 9,296 downwards.
TAACCCATCGATTCCGCCCAGATCGATAAAGATCCCGTAATCGGTAATATTCTTCACCATTCCTTCCAGGATCTGGCCGTTTTCGATAGTGTTTAAAATAGAATTCCTTTGTTCTTCCCGTTCCTTTTCCAGCAGAGCCCGGCGGGAGAGAACCACGTTATTTCTTTTTTTGTTGTATTTTAGTATCTTAAACGGAAAAGTGGCCTCTAATAAATTATCCATATCGCGAACCGGCTGCAAGTCTATCTGAGACCCCGGAAGAAAAGCGGGCAGGCCGATATCAACCGTAAGTCCACCTTTGACTTTCCCGACAATCTTACCCTCAATCACCCCATCGTCACGATAAATTCGGCTTATTTCGTCCCAAACCAGGATCTTGGCGGCCCGTTCTTTGGAAAGGAGGATATCCCCTTCTTCATCGTCCCGTTTTTCAATCAGGACGTCCACCGATTCACCGACCAGGGCCTGTACCTCTCCCCCGGGAGTCAAAAATTCCTGGATGGGAATACGGCCTTCCGATTTATAGCCGATATCGATCATCACAAATTCCTTGTCAATACTGACGATCCTTCCCTTGACCACTTCCCCTTCCTGAAACGTCTTCAGGCTTTCCTCATAGAGTTCTTTAAATTCCTCTTCCCCTTGAATCCCCTGAGACTTCTCACTTAAGACGGTCATCTCTTTGGCTGTAGTTTCGTGTTCTTGGTTGCCCTTTTCCTCTGTCCTATTTTCCATTAACCTTTTTTCCCCCTAAACTTCTTTTTTTCTCTTCAAATGCGGGGAACCGCTGGTCCATCCAACCCCTCTTCTACTCAATCCGTGTTCCCTCTTTAGTCGCTCTACAATTTGAAAATTTATCTCTAACTTGAAATCAGGTGTCTGGGGGTCTTGTTTTTGGAGTTGTCCACCCATAGGCCATGAGCTTCTTTGCCAGGCCAAAAGCTGAACTTGATTCAAAAGCAGGCCTACACCCGAGATAGAAATAGGTCGGTCGGCTTTGCCGACCTTAAACGAGGCTTCCTGTCCGATCCCTCCAGGAATCTCCCCAAGAGATCGGCATAGCCGATCGGCCGGAAGCCGAGAGGTGAATGCCCTGCTCTTAATCAAATTAGGCTATTCGGGCCGGGTTTTGGGCTCTTAGTTACCCTTTGGACAACTCCAAAAACAAGACCCCCAGACACCTAAATTTCAAATAGATTTAGTTGGCGTTTATCGTTAATTAATGAAGCTTATCAAAAATATTCATAAAAATCAAGTTTAATTCCAGCGCCCTTACTTGTAGCTAACTTAGGCCGGAAATCTTTAAATCCGGATAAAATTGAATAAGCTTTGAACAGATTAATTTTACCACTTCTTCGATCGACATTTGAGTCGTATTGACGACATGAGCATCCTGGGCAGGACGAAGGGGAGCCAAGGCCCTCTCTTGGTCCTGCCGATCCCGGGCCTCCATGTCCTGTTTCACTTCTTCGAAGGAAACCGATTGTCCTTTTTGAGTCAGCTCCTGGAACCTTCTATGAGCCCGGACCTCCAAAGAGGCCTCTAAAAAAAATTTATAGTCGGCCTGGGGAAAAATAACGGTCCCCATATCTCTTCCTTCAGCAATTAGGCCCCCCCGGCTCCCATAGGCCTTCTGCTTTTCGGCTAAAAAGGACCGGACTTCTGGTTTCATAGAAATGGCCGAGGCCAGTTGACTAATCTCCGGGGTTCGAATCTCTTGACTCACATCGAGGCCGTCAACCCGGACCTTTTGGGCAGGTCCGGTCCCTTCAATAGTAAAATCCAAATCCTTTAAAAAAAGGGCCAATCCTTCTCCTGACCATTCCTCTTTTTTCTCTTCTCTAAGCACCCAGGCCACCACCCGATACATGGCCCCGGTATCCAGACAATCCAACCCCAATTGTTGGGCCAACAACCTGGTGATGGTGCTTTTTCCCGCCCCGGCAGGGCCGTCGATGGTGATGATGATTTTGGGTTTGGTCATTGATATAAAAAAACGGTTCAAGGTTCAATGTTCAACGTTCAAGGTTAGAAGAAATCCTATTTTTCAATCACCTGTTTCAAAACCTGTAAAAAACGCCGGTTTTCTTCCGGAAGCCCAACATTCACCCGGATGTAATCTCCCAGGTCATAACTTCTCATCGATCGGATAATAACCCCCTTCTTTAACATGGCCTCATAGACGGCCTGGGCCTGTTGAGGAACCCTTATCAGAATAAAATTGGTTTCTGAAGGCACATAGAAAAGCCCCAGACGTTCCAATCCTCTTTCCAGGTCTTTCTTGCCCTTTCGAACCAGGGTCCGGGTATTTTCATAGAAGACCTGATCATTTAAGGCCCCCAAGGCACCGGCCTGGGCCAGAGAATTCACATTAAAGGGCTGTCGAACCCGGTTTATATAATCAGCCAAGTCGGCCTGGGTCAGTCCATAGCCGATCCGAAGCCCGGCCAATCCATAAGCCTTTGAAAAAGTTCGAATAACTAAAAGAGGTTGGGAGGAATTCAGATAGTCAACCCCTAATGGGCACTCAGGATCTTCCACAAAGTCAATATAGGCTTCATCCAAAAGGATCATAATCCGGGCCGGAACGGCCTTTAAGAACCGCTCCCATTCCTTCCTTTTGATTATAGTCCCGGTTGGGTTATTGGGGTTGTTGATAATGATCATTTGGGTTCGAGGACCAATCCGGTCCAGAATCGCATCCAAATCAATTCTGAATCGCTTCAGCGGTATCAGAATACTCTTTCCTCCCATGGCCTGAACCGCCTTTCCATACACCAGAAAAGAGGGGGTAGGCGATAACACTTCAAAACCCGGCCTTAGGAAGGTTCGCAAGGCCAATTCGATAATTTCATTGGAACCATTCCCCAAGACAATTTGTTCCGGCTTCAACTTTAAAAACCGAGCGAGGGCCTGTTTTAAATAATAGCCGCTTCCATCCGGATAGCGATGAAGGTTCGATAAGGCCCGCCGGATCGCCCGGAGTGCCTGAGGGGAAGGTCCAATCGGGTTTTCGTTGGATGCCAGTTTGATCACTTCTTGAATGCCATATTCCCGAGTTAATTCTTCAATGGGTTTCCCGGGAGGATATGGGATCAGATCCTGAATCGATTTTTTAATGTTCATCTTTTCCCCTCTATTTTTTTAAACCAGTTCATATCTCACCTCTTAATAAAAATCAACATGAAAAGTTCTTGCCTTTCCAGGAAAAAGAGGTATAATAATTGAATATGATTAATTTAATCCTTACCAAAAAGAAAGGGAACCGAAGATGAACAAGTCCCAGTTGATTGAGGCCTTAGCGAAAGACCAGGACCTGACCATCAAAAATGCCGAATTAGTGGTGACCCACTTCTTCGAAAGTATTGAAGAGGCCCTGGCTAAGGGGGAGAGGGTAGAAATCCGCGGTTTTGGCAGTTTTAAGGTTAAAAACTATCAAGGATATAAGGGAAGAAACCCAAAAACTGGGTCCATAATCAATGTCTCCGAAAAGAGACTCCCTTTTTTCAAAGTGGGAAAAGAATTAAAAGAACGCGTTGACGGATAGTGGTTTCTTGGCCGTGCTAAGCGGGGAGCTGGCGGTGCCCTGTACCCGAAATCCGCTTATGCGGGGCAGAATCTCCTTTTGAGGATTCTAACGACAGCAAAGGACCCTTTTCTAAGGTCAGGATTGGACGATACGCAACAAACGGTTATGAACCCCGTCAGGTCTGGAAGGAAGCAGCGGTAAATAATGCAGTTTGTGTCGTATTCATCTCTAATGCTCGTCTTTAGACCAAGGACTTTGGTGGCGTTGATTCGAGAAAGGATGCACGGCCAAGGTAATTTTTAGAGTGTTATTTAATCGTTGCAAAGTGAATTTTTTGCGAAGCCGTCAACCCTTCTCTCTAAATCTAATGCTTAACGCCTGAAGAAATACTTCCTTTAATAATTCCCTTTTTCCCTTTTATTTTGGTTCCTGGTGCGCTGATCTGGAGGCTTTTTTGGGAACCACCTTTTCCGGCCAAAAAAAATCCCTAACCATTTGTCCTGACATGAAAAAACCTAATAAATTTCTTGACAAAAGAGATAAAATTAAAGATATTGTTTTTGATTTCTCAATATTCGATCAGGAGAAAAGGATCGAATACCTTGGAAAAATTTTGAACCTTCTCCTTGTTAAAAACAATGAAATTAATCACTTGTCAACATTAATCCTTAGGGTCTCTCCATCCGGAAACGCCTTCTAAAAACTCTTTTCCGGATGGGCCATAGGTAAGCAAAAATCATGCGGTTTCCAAGGGCCAAAAAAGATTCCTATATCGGGGTGGATATCGGTTCCCATTCCATAAAGGTTTGCCATCTCGCTTATCATCAGAAAGAAATCCATCTTGAAAGGTTTGGGCTGGCCAATCTCCCCCCTTCGGCAATAGTCGGCGGCCAGTTTAAGGAACCGCGGTTAATTGCCGACACCTTACAATCCCTGTTAGCCCACCTGCAGATAAAATCAAAAGAAATCGTCTTTGCCATTTCCGGGTATTCGGTCATTATCAAAAAAATTACTTTGCCGGTTATGCCTGAAAAGGAATTAGCCCAATCTATTCAATATGAAGCCCAGGACCATATTCCTTTTGATATCAAAGAAGTCAACCTGGATTTTCAGATCTTGGGTCCTCAAAAAGAAGACCAAAACACCATGTCGGTCCTTTTGGTGGCCGCTAAAAAAGAGACCCTGAACGCCTACCAGGAGGTCATTAGCTTATCAGGATTGGAGGCCCGTATTGCCGATGTAACAGCCTTTGCCCTGGCCAACGCCTACGAAAACAAATATCCTTTGGATTCCCGCCCTTTGGCCTTGGTGAATCTCGGGGCCAGCCAGATCACCCTTCATGGCCTCAACAAAGACGGACCTATCTTTACCAGGGATATCTTTTTAGGTGGAAGACAACTTACCGAACAAATAGAGTCGCTCTGGAATCTTTCTTTTGAAGAAGCGGAAAAAATTAAATTGGGGTGGGACCGTAGTCCAGACCACCTGGACGAAATCGGTCCTTTTTTCTTATCGACCGTTCAGTCCTGGTCGGAAGAGATTAAAAAGGTATTTGACATGTTAAGCGCTTCTGATCCCGACGCCAAACCAACAAAAATAATCCTTTCAGGCGGTTCATCCCTGTTACCCGGCCTTCCCCAATACCTTTCCCAAAGGCTTCAACTCCCGGTAGAATTATTTAATCCCTTTTATCAAGTCCGGATTGATCCGGAAACCTTTGACTCCAACTATTTACAGACCATAGGGCCTCAATTGGCCATTGCCTTTGGCTTAGCCTTAAGACAAAGTGGGGATAGATGATCAGGATTAACCTGCTGGCCGCTCATAAGGTCCGAAAAGAAAAAGACCGCACCTGGCTGCTTAAAGGAGTAATCCTTTGTTATATCTTTTTTCTGCTGGCGGCCTTTCTGGGTTATTGGAAGTTAGAAGGCCGAATTCAAAGTCTTAAAGAAGAGAAAGAGTCTTTAGAAAAACAAACTCGGGCGGCCTCGGTCCTCCAAAGAGAGATCAGGGAGCTCAAACAAAAGAAGGAACTGACCCAAGCCAGACTGACCCTTTTTCAGAACCTGGAAAAAGACCGTCACGGACCGGTACATCTGATGGAAATTCTTTCGACGACACTGCCGGTTAATCAACTCTGGCTGATCGCCTTAAAGGAAAACGGCCCGGAAATCCGAATAGATGGGATGTCCCTCAGTAATGAGATTCTTGCCGAGTATATGAAACGTCTTGAATCCTCATCCTTAATTAAACAAGTGGATCTGGTTCAATCCACCCAAGCCCTCTATAAGGATTTGAAGGTTAAGCAATTCACCCTGATTGCCTGGACAAAGGTTCCCATGCCTCCAGCTCCTCCGGCGGAGAAAAAATAACGTGGCGAGCATTTCATTTTCCCCCCTAATCGATCGCCTGAAACAGCTCTCCCTTTCTCAAAAAATACTTTTGGCCGGGCTGGGATTGATCTTAGGTGTGGCGGCCTTGACCTTCTTCTTATTCCTGCCCCTCTGGGAAAAATCAAACCTTCTAAAGGAGGATATCGATCGGGAAAAAACAAAATTGGCTCAAATTGTGCGAACCCGGGCACAGGTCGGCCGCTTCAAACGAGAGCTGGCTGAAATGGATGTCCGTTATCAACAGATCCTGACCATGCTGCCGGAAGCCAAAGAAATACCTCACCTGCTTAGGCATGTCGCCGATCTGGGACAGAAGCAGGGGTTGGAATTCCTTCTTTTTAAACCGGAAAAAGAAAATGCCCAAGAATACCTGGCGGAAATTCCCATCACCCTGAACCTGAGAGGGAACTACCATCAAATCGGGGTATTTTTTGACGGCATCAGGAGACTTCCAAGAATCATAAATGTAAAGCAATTGGAATTGGGGGCCTTTGAAATAAAGACGGGCCAGATAACAACCCACTGTCAACTGGTGACCTTTCGGGTCCTGCCTCCTCCGCCCCCGACTGCCAAGCCCAAACCAAAGGATGAAAAGAAAAAATAACCCATGAGAAAAGGTCCGGTTCTTGTTATTATTGGTTTGCTGGCCTTAGGGGGCTGTGGTGATAAGTCGCCGCAGGGCCCCTCTACCCAGAAGGGGCTCTCAGTGGCCCGCCCGGTACAATCCGGGCAACCCCAATCAATGGCCCAACCGGGACCATTAACCCCCAAGGGAAAACCGGCCCTCCCTACCCCTGTGGAAAAATCAGAGCCACCGGCTGCCCTTTATAATCCAACGGGGAAACCGGACCCTTTCCTTCCTGTACAGGCCGCGCTGGATTCCAAGGGTGGAAAGAAGGCCAAGGGTTTGCCCTTGGAACAGTTTGAAGTCAGCGATTTTGAGCTGGTAGGGGTGATAACCGGTTCGGGTTTAAAAAAGGCCATGGTCCAGGATCCGACCAACAAAGGGTTCTTAATTCAGATTGGAACTCCGATCGGCAAAAGGGGCGGAAAAGTAATCCGGATCGCCGATAAGGAAGTGGTCATCGAGGAACCTTCTCGGGATTTCTTGGGACGAAAAAGTTCTCGCAAGATCTCCTTGAGAATACCTTAATCAAAATAGTTTTTATCCGGAAACCCCGGATGGGAAAATAAAATTTACTTTATCGATCAATGAAAACCCTTGCCCCTATATGAGAGCGAACATGACTAAAAACAAAAAGTTGACACTGATCTTATTCTGGGCAGGCCTGTTTTTCCTTTCCGGCCTGGGCGAAAATAGCCCTTCACTCTGGGCTAGAGGAAAACCGACCTCTCAGAAGGCCCGGTTAATCCAGGTTGAGGACCAAGCCCTACCGGATCGATTGCGAGTCATTCTGAAAACGAACCGACCCGTTACCTATCGTCCACTGACACTTTCCGATCCTGACCGCCTGGTTATCGACTTAAGCCCTTGCACCTTGGATAAAGGCGGCTCTTTTAAGATTAAAGACCCCAGGTTTGAAGAGTTGAACTTTTCTCAATTCAATCCCAATACGGTTCGCATCATTTTTGCCTTCTCTCAAGCTCCAACCTATCGGCTTTCCACCACAGAAGGGAAACCTTTCCAGATTTTGATCGATTTTCCAACCATGGGAACTCGGATCGCTCAACCAATCCCCGTTAAAGAAAAAGAGAATGTCCTGCCCCCAAAAACAGTTGAAGAATTCACTACAGAAAAAACCCTTCGAGAAAGGGAGGAGAAGAAAGAAATAATTGATGCCGGAAAACAACGCTATAAATTTGATTTTTACATGGAAAACCTCCACAACGTCTTACGATCGATCAGCGACATCGGAGAGGTCAATATCCTGGTGGGTGATGATGTTAAAGAAAAAAAGGTCACCATGACCTTAAAAGATGTCACCTGGCAGGAGGCCTTAGATGCCATCCTGGAGTCCGTTAATCTGGTAAAGATCGACCATGGCCCTAATACGTATTTAGTGATTACGAGTGAAAATTATGGAAAAAAATTGGATGATGCCAGAAAAAAGCGGGAGGCTACGCGAAAAGAAGAGCAAGAGGAATTGAAAAATGAAGAACAGCGCCAAAAAATCGGCAAAGTGGTTTACCGGACAAGAAAGTTTCAGATAAAAAACGTGGACGTGAAGGTAGTTGAAGATCTCATCCAAGGATCAATAGAAAAAGAGAAAAAAATTGCCCATGAAAGACAGCCGGGAAGCCCGTCGGTAACCCAGACAGAGACCTTCAAGGTCACGGGCACCACTGTTAATATCATCAGTGTCCCTCATACCAATACCCTGATAGCCAAAGGGTCTGAACGGGACCTCGAATATATAGAAAGCCTTGTAAAATCCATTGACCAGCCGATTTCGCAGGTCATGATTGAGGCCCGGATAATTGAGGCCGATGCCAATTTTACCAGGGATCTGGGGATTCGCTGGGGAGGGGCCTTTCCTTTCTCCAATGCCTCCGGTCCCTTTGCCGGGACGATTCGAGGCGGAGACGCCGGGGCAACATCTACTAATCCAACCAATAACTATGCCGTCAACCTGCCTTTTACCACCGCTGTTCCCGCTTTCGGTGGCATAGGATTAAGCTTTTCCTCTACCAATTTCAACCTCGATGTCCGCCTGCAAGCCATGGAACAGGCGGGCCGCGGAAAAACCCTTTCTTCCCCCAAAATATTGACTCTGGATAATAAGCCGGCGGTTATAAAACAAGGAAAGTCTATTCCGGTTACCACTCGAACCGAAAACAACACCTTTTCCACCACCTATAAAGATGCAGCCTTGACCCTGGAGGTAACCCCCCACATATCGAGCGGTAAAAAGATGCGCATTGAGCTGAAAATTACAAAAAATGAACCTGATTTTAGGTATACGGACTCTCTGGGAAACCCCTCCATTACAACCAAAGAGGCTAAAACAGAGATGGTGGTTGACGATGGAAACACTGTGGTACTGGGAGGGATTATGTATAAAAAGGAATCCTATGCAGAAAATCGGATCCCCGGACTGGCCGATATCCCGATCTTAGGCTGGCTCTTCAAAACACGTTACAAGGCCTATGAGGATACTGAATTGCTTATTTTTCTTACTCCCCAAATCATCAAGTCATCCCCCAAAGAACGTTTTGGCGGGGAGAACTAAAACGGTAAGGTTCGATTTTCCGGGTCAACAATATGCTGAACGTGAAGGATCGGGTCTCCAAATGAATCGGATCGGAGGGAAAAAAATATATAATTCGATTGCCCCCCCTTAATTAAAAACGATTTGGAAAAAGTCTTGTAGCGGTTTTTAGAGAATTCTTGAACCAGGCTGACAAAAAAGAAG
>JAZDOU010000417.1:0-25444 GCA_043798385.1 Pseudomonadota bacterium | reverse complement strand
GAGAGAGAGTTCTGGGCAAATCATTCTCCTCTTGATTATTTTGATATTAAAGATTTCAAGAGGGCTTCTTTTCCCAAACTAAAGCCATCGGTAAAGTCGATTTCAATTCGACTGCCGGAGGATATGCTTGCGGAACTAAAGACCCTTGCGAATAAAAAGGATATCCCTTACCAAAGCTTGGCAAAAATTTACCTTTCCAGACAAATTTCTTTAGAGCGTGGATCGCAGGATATGGCCTTAAAAAATAGGGGGCAGAAGGTTCATGCCCAACATCAGCATGAACAAGGACGCTCATAAATTCGCGCCTGTTATGCTGGGCATTAAGCGGAGAGGTGCTGTTTATCCTGTCATCCATTAAACCTTATTTTTTTTCAAGATCTATAACTTTTCTGCAACATTTCCATTCGTATTCTTAAGATAATTTACTTGACAAGGGAAATTTATCTAGATATATTTTCCTTACTATGAAAATTAAAAAAAGACTATTTGAACTCGATCTGCCATCGGGCAAATCCGCATTTTTATGGGGTCCACGTAAAGTCGGCAAAACCTATTGGATTTCCCACACCCTTTCCGGAGCTGAGATCATTGATTTGTTGAAAACCGATATTTTAGCGGATTACATCTCACGCCCAGCCCTACTGAGAGAACGATACCAAAATCACAAAGGACTGATTGTTATTGACGAGATTCAAAAAATCCCGCCCCTCTTGGATGAAGTCCATTGGCTTATTGAAAATAAAGGCCTGTCGTTTCTCTTAACCGGCTCCAGCGCCCGTAAGGTACGTCGCGGCCATGCCAATCTTTTAGGAGGAAGAGCCTGGCGTCGGACCATGACCCCTCTCTCATTTATGGAAGTTACCGATTTTAACCTGGAACGCATTATGGTTTCCGGTTTACTGCCTCTTCACTACCTTTCGGTTAATCCTATTGAAGAGTTGCGTTCCTATGTAGCCGATTATCTAAAAGAAGAGATTATCGCTGAAGCACTTACCCGGAATATTCCGGCTTTCAATGAATTTTTACGAGTAGCGGCCCTGTCTTCCAGTGAGCTTATAAATTATGTTAACATTGCTCGGGAAACAGGGGTCTCCCATAAAGTTGTCCGAACGTATTTCGATATTCTTGAGGATACGTACCTGGGATTTAGAATCGCGCCTTGGAAAAAATCAAAAAACCGTCGTATGATAACGACCGAGAAGTTTTATTTGTTCGACGTGGGGGTGGCAAATTATCTGGCCAGGCGCCAACCCAAGATCGGCAGCCAGGAATTTGGTAAAGCTTTTGAACATTTTATTTTAATGGAATTAAGAGCCTATCAGGCTTACCGTAATCCCGATTTGCCCATAACTTTTTGGCGGACATCCAACGGCCGTGAAGTTGACTTCATTCTGGGCGACAAAGAACTGGCTATAGAAATCAAGGGTTCATCCCGCGTCCATGAAGGCGACATTCATTCCTTGAAGGTCCTTTTAGAAGACGGGCCGGTTAAAAAATGTTGTTTAGTCAGCCTGGAAAAACAGCCCCGTATCCTGACAAAAAATATTGAAGTAATACCCTGGCAAATATTTATTGAAAAGTTATGGCAAGGTGAATTTTTATAAGTCTAAGGACATTCATGATAAGTGTCGAGGAAATGGGATCAGCCCTTGAATCGAGACAAAATTTTTCAATATGAATCGACGCAGTTGGATTGCCATTCCACCAATATTAATACCTGCCGGGGTGAAATGGTTAGGCATAGTTAATGGGGTTTTTGTTCCATCCGGATTTGTCCGCTCCATTGAGAGGTGTTTTTTTTCTCGAATCGTTCGGAATCCTAAAAGCTCGAAAGTATTTTTAACTTTTTGTATCGGAGCATCGATTGGAAATTTTCCCATTGGATTTAAACCCTGGCTTCTGCAATAAAAGCCTCGAGGATCGGTGGTTCAAAGTCAAGCACATACTCACCAAACGATTCGATATGAAAACGAATAGCCGATTTTATATCTGATAGTGCTTCCTCGTAGGTATCCCCTTGCCCTACAACTACCCCCTTGAAACCTAAAGGATAAGCTACATAGTTTCCATCCGGAAATTCGAATTTCCGGATGGAAACACCTGGATGTCGGAATTAAGCTCTCGCCAGAAACCCTTTTTCAAAGGGTTTCTGGCCATAGTTGAGGACCGGCAGCTGTTTGTTCTCATCCGGACACGTCCTTTCCGGATGAGAACTACATAACCATCTGGGTGTTTTTCTACGATAATTTTATATTGTTTCATTTGAAATAATCTCCTCTCTTCTCTGGATATTTCAATAATAACACAGGTCTCCTCTAATGGCGACGGTTAGATAACGTTATTTTGATAAAGCGAAACCAATAACCTAAATCCGGAGGTAATTTTTTGCAAGGGGTCGGCCAGTAATCGGGCCAGTTGCCCGGAGGTAAGATATTCTCCGGTCGTAGCTTCCTCCAGATTGAGATGGATGGGATCATCGGTTTGAGCTGTAAAGAGGGTGGCGAATTCCCAGCCGGTTTCCTGGCAGGCCGGGTATTGAAGCACCTCGGTCAGTTTTACCTCAAGACCCAGTTCTTCCATCAACTCTCTTTGAGCCGCTTCCAAAGGGGTTTCTCCCGGGTCGGTATGTCCGGCCGCCGAAGAGTCCCAGTGATCGGGATATTGGTCTTTATGGAGGGATCGTTTTTGGAGATAAAGCTCTCCCCGGGTATTGAAGATGAAGATGTGGACGGAACGGTGGCGAAGGGCCTTTTCATGAATTTCCGGACGGCTTTTGGTCCCGATGACCCGGTTGTTTTCATCCACCTCGTCCAGATATTCTATTTCCGGGGTTTGGGACATGGGTTAACCAGGCTTTCCTATTGCCTTTCCAGAGGATTTATTTCATAGTAAGCTTACAAAAAGAACCGACTCAATGCAAGTATTTATCAAAAGGTGCCCAGACGCATGATTTCTGAAAACTCTCTGGAATTGCTGGAATACACAAAACTTCTTCTGGTTTTAGCTGAACCGGCCCATTCTCCGGCCACCCGCCGGGGGGTTTTAGGCCTCCGTCCTTTGGAGAGCTTGTCTAACATTATCCAAAGGCAGCGACTGGTGGAAGAGATACGAAGGCTTACAATCGAAGGCCATCCCCTGAGCCTTTTTCCCTTTTCCGATCTGAAACCCTTCCTGGACCGGGCCCGACCGGAAGGGGCGGTCCTGGAATCTTTCGAACTTTCGGCCTTTATGCCCGTTTTGCAATTATCCTCGGACCTATCCAACCAGATTAGAGAAGCTGAGGGGCTTTCCAATTTAAAAATCCTGACCCAGAAATTAAAGGGTTTTCCTGAGCTGCTGGCCTTTCTGGAAAGGGCCCTGGATCAGGAAGGCAATATCCTGGACCAAGCCTCTCTTTGGCTGGCGGAGTGTCGAAAAGAGATCCGACAATTGGAGGCCCAGATCCGTAGAAAACTGGAGGAGATCATTCGGGAGCCGCGGGTGGCCGCTTTTTTACAGGATGATTTTATCACCCAGAGGTCCGGCAGGTGGGTCATCCCGGTGCGCATGGATTCCAAAACCCAGATCCCGGGAGTGGTCCACGATGTCTCCCGAACCGGTGAAACGGCCTTTGTGGAACCCTTGAATATCCTCAGTCTGGCCAACCAGTTGGAGAATTTGATGGCCGAACAGAAGGCCGAAGAGATCCGCATCCTCAAGGAACTTTCCACCATGATTCGCCAAAGGGCCGATGAGTTGGAAAAGGAGCAGGAAATCCTGGTCCACCTGGATCTCCTTTCCTGCCTGGCTCATCTGGCCGACCGGCTCCACATGGAGACCCCGGAGGTCCATGAGGGAGCCGGGATCCGTTTAATCAAGGCCCGACATCCTCTCCTGGCCCTTTCCTTTGCCAAGAAGGGTACCGGGAAAGAAGTGGTCCCTTTAACCCTTGAACTGGGGGATAATGATACGGTGATGGTCATTACCGGTGTTAATGCCGGCGGGAAGACCATCGCCCTCAAGACCACCGGTCTGCTCCTGCTCATGGCCTTGTCAGGCCTGCCGGTCCCGGCGGATTCGGCTTCCCGTTTTCCTTTGATTCATGACCTCCCGGCCGATATCGGTGATGAGCAATCCATTGAAAGCAGCCTGTCCACTTTTTCAGCCCACATCTCCAGGATTACCGAGATCTTGAACCGGGCCGATGAAAAGACCCTGGTCTTGATGGATGAGCTGGGGACCAGTACGGACCCGGTGGAAGGGGCGGCTATTGCCTGCGCCGTGTTAAAAACACTCCAGGACAAAGGGGCCCTGGTCATGGCTACTACCCATCTGACCGAAATCAAGGGATTTGTCCATCGCACGGAAGGGATGGTCAATGCCTCTATGGAATTTAATCAAAAGACCCTGCGCCCCCTGTATCAACTGCGGATGGGCGAACCGGGCCAGTCTCATGCCATTGAGATTGCCAGACAGTACGGCCTGCCTGAGCCGATCCTGGAAGCGGCCCAAAAGCTGCTGACCGGCCGGGAGGAGGGATTCGAACAATTGGTCGGGGACTTGAACCAAAAAAGACGGGCTTACGAGACAGGACTGGAGGAATTGAACCGGCAGCAGGAACTGCTGACCGAGGAACACCAGAAGATAGCAACCCTGCATACAGAGGCGGAAAAGCAGCGCCAGGAGATCCTGGCCAGGGCTTATAGGGAGGCCATGGAAATCGCAGCCCAGACCAAACAACAGATGAATTATCTCCTGGAGGAGATCAAAAAAAAGGACAAGGCCGACCGGCGGCAAGCCCTCCAAAAACTAAGGCAAGAAGAGGAGACCCTGGCTAAGCAACTGCGGGCGACCCAAGGCCTAAGGGAGGATAGCCCGGCAATCGAGTCCCTTAAAGAAGGGGATCGGGTCTTTATCCGCTCCCTGGGCTGTGATGCCGAGGTGCTGGCCTTATTCCTAAAACAAAACCGCTTAAGGGTCAGGGCCGAGGGTCGGGAGATCGAGGTCCCTGTTTTTGATATCGGGTTCCAGGAAGGAAAATTCGGGCCGGACAAGAAGCCGGTCCCAGTGGTCTGGGTTTCCCGGGACGAGGCCCCTTCCCGAATCAATCTGATCGGCCAGAGGGTGGACGAGGCCCTTTCCTTGATGGAGCCTTTTTTGAACCATGCCTCCCTGGCCGGCTGGCAGGAGATCACCATTGTCCATGGGATCGGCAGCGGGATTTTAGCCAAGGCGGTGCGTAATTATTTGAAAGGGCATCCTCTGGTGAATGGTTTCAGAAAAGGGGAGCGGGCCGAGGGGGGAGAAGGGGTTACCATTGCCCGACTCGATTGACAGGAGAGGCCGGGACAAATCAATGTCTATGACTGCCAATGAACGACGGGGCTGGGCCATTTTTTGGGTGGGGAGTGCCGGTTTTGTGCTGTCCATGTTTTACCGGGTCTCCACCACGGTCATCAGCCCTGAATTGACCAAGGACCTCAACCTGACCACCACGGAGTTGGGGCTGTTGTCCTCGGCCTTTTTCTATGCCTTTGCCTTGTGCCAGTTGCCATTGGGCCTGGCCCTGGATCGGTTCGGCGCCCGGGCAGTAGGCACTTTTTTAAATGGTCTTGGGGTGGCAGGGGCCTTGCTTTTTGCCTTGGCGCAGACCGCTGCCCAAGGTTTTTGGGCCCGGGTGTTGATAGGGATCGGCATGAGCTGTAATCTCATGGGGATCCTGACCCTAATAGCGGCCTGGTTTCCGGTCTCCCGATTTGCCACCTTAAACGGACTTTTTACGGGGATTGGCGTGCTGGGCACTCTCCTGGCCGCAACCCCCCTGGCCTTATTGGCTCATACTCTGGGATGGAGAAAAAGTTTTTTCTTGATCGCGGCCGTTAATGCCATCCAGACCTTAGGCTTTTTCCTGATTGTCCGAGACCGGCCTCCACACCAGCAGGCACCCAACCGGGTTATGGGGAATCCCTTCAAGGGCTTGAAGACGGTTTTAAGCCTCCCGGTTTATTGGGTCATCAGTGCCAGCACTTTTTTTCGGTACGGAAGTTTTATGGCCTTACAAGGCTTATGGGCCGGGCCTTATTTGATGAATGCCCTGGGGGTGGACATTCTGACGACAGGCAATGCCCTCTTATTAATGGGGGTGGGCTATATGATCGGGTTACCCCTCTTCGGTCGGATCAGCGATCATCTGGTTCGCTCCCGCAAAAAGGTGATCTGGCCTTCTTTTTGGGTTATGGCCTTGTTGATCTTCTCCCTGGCCTTTTTTCCAAAGGGGATTAAGGGTGTCTGGATCTATCTCTGGTTTCTGGCCATGGGACTGGCCTCGGCCCCGGGACAGATCATGTATTCTCATATCAAGGAACTGGTCCCTCCCCAGGTTATGGCCACCTCCATGACCGGCATAAATCTATTTACCATGCTGGGGGCGGCCTTTCTCATGCAGGCCATGGGCCTGGTCGTCGAGTCCGGCCCTCAGGGCCTGAGTCATCCGGAGGCCTTCCGGCCGGCCTGGTATTTATGTGTTGTTGGTCTGGGTTTGTCCGGGATATTGTATTCATTCATACCGGACAGCCAGGTTTTAAAAAAGCGATCCGGTTAAAAAGAAGCGCTGAAGAAAATAAGCCAAAGGGAGTTTTGGGCATCGATGTTGCGGCTATCAAACCGGTTACTTCCAAAGCCGAATTCTCCCAACCGGGCCTGGCCGGTTCCGGTACTGTAAGAAGAACCCAAGGTAAAGGAGACCGTTTTTTGTTTGAAAGTAACGCTCAAATTGCCTCCAAACATATCAATCGATTCTCCCGGTTCGTTGGCCGGCAGGTCATCTAACCGGTTGTTGGCTAAGTTGGTGAAGAATCCTCCCCTGAAAATCCATTTTTCCGAGTAACGAAATTCCGTTCCCACAGCGGTGTTGAAAAAACTTCGGGTGGTAAAAGTACTGGGAAGATTATTGTGATCTTGTCGGTCTGTTTTAGTGTAGTAAGAAAGGTCCCAGGAAAGAAGCCATCTGGGGGAAAAGGAATAGGCCATCCCCAGGGTGGCGACGTAAGGGTATTCCCGTAAATCACCGGACTTGTCTATGGTCGCATAAGCCCCGGGCGTTGTCTTTGAGGGAGTTACCAACTGGTATGTCCCTTGATACTGGTAGGAATAGTCACGAGAGAACAGGATGGTCTTGGAAAGCGACAGACCGACAGAAACTTTTTTGTCTTTGGGTTTCCATAACAGGCCCAAGATGGGTCTTAACCCCCATTCGGTTTCCTCCACCCGGACGTTTTCCCAAAGAAGCTCATAATTGGAACCGCCACCGGAAGCAAACATCTGATTTTGATCCTCTCTCAGGTTTTTGTAGTGGACATACAAGGTAGCGCCGAAAGAAAGCCCTTCGGAAAGCGGCCAGGCATAAGAGGGCCCGAAATTATAGACCCTATTCTCAAAATTATAATTGATTCTTCCGTATTCCCATCTGGTTCGTCCATCCACGATGATGTTAGAAATATCTTGATTTTGGTTGGTGCGGCCGGAATCGACTACACCAATAGAAAACCCCAGGGTCCCTATGGGCAGGGTATGCGTAAAGCCAAAGAATCCCGGTACAAATTCTCCGTTGTCTTTGGTCCATTTGGTGTTGCCGAAGACATTTTTATATTCCGTGGTTGATTTGGAATAGGCATAGATGCTGGCCGTTACCTGGTCCGGTCCTCTTACGACCCCGGCCGGATTATAATATAATCCCGTGGCATCGTTTGAGATGGCGGTATAGGCCCCGGCCAGTCCGGAGGGCCGTTCTCCAACCGGGAAGTTGTTAAAGTGGAATTCATCGGCTCCGGAAGAAAGCGGAAAAATCAACCACAGAAAGAGCCACAAGAAACTCAAGTGTTGGTGATGGCCTCTAATCGTTTTCATCCTGGTTTTTCCTTTCAATATTGCGCTGAAAATGAGGTTTCCTCCCGTTGGACCGAGGGAAACAGACTTCGGTCCGTATGAGGGATAAAGCGGGCGGCGCTAAAGCGATTCATAAAATCCTGATTGACGTTCATTTCAATATAGGTGATCTTCTCGGCAATTTTTTTGGTCTCTTCGATTAATTGGTGATTGAGCAAGACGTCAGCCGCCCCTTTAAGGGAGGTGTTTCCCAGGGGAAAATAGCGTTCCAGAGGAAGATCGGGCAGAAGACCCAGGATAATGGCCCGGCGGGGATCAATGTGATTGCCAAAGGCCCCGGCTACAAAAAAATGTTCAATATCCTGTAACGTAAAGCCTACCGACTGGACTAGAGTAGTCAGGATCGTGTACATGGCCGCCTTGGAGCGCAGCAGGATATCCAAGTCCACCTGGGTGAGGGTAATCGGCTGATGGTCAGGGGTGTCTTCCGGGGAAACCAGCAGATAGGCCGGTTGTCCGTCGAGCTTCAGCCAGCGTTCGGTGGGCGTTTGCAGGTTGAATTTTCCTTGGATATCCAGCAGGTCGGCCATGAACAGTTCGGCCGTCAGGTCTATCAGACCGGAGCCGCAAATCCCTCTCGGAGGGCCTTGACCAATCAGGGTATAGGTCAGTTCCTTGGTCGTTGGATCAATCCGGACTTTTTCAATGGCTCCCTCACCGGCCACCATACCCATCTGGGCAACCCCGCCTTCCAGGGCCGGTCCGGCCGCCCCGGCGCAGCCGATCAGCCACTCGGAATTCCCAAAGACGACCTCGGCATTAGTCCCCACATCCACCAACAAAGAAAGGACCTTTTGTTTGTGGAGCCCGGCAGCCAGGATTCCGGCTAAAACATCCCCTCCGAGATAACTGCCGACATTGGGGAAGACATAGACCACGGCCCGGGGATGGAGGTTTAATCCCAAGTCTTGGGCAGAAAGGAATTCTATCGAGTTCAGGATAGGGATATAGGGTTCCCGACAAAGGGAGGCCGGATTGAGTCCCAGGAAAAGGTGAGTCATGGTCGTATTTCCGGCCAGGGTCAGGGCCGAGATCTCCGTTGATGAGATCTGGTATTCTTTTCCCAGTTGCTCCAGGATTCGATTGATTTCAGCAATGACACAAGTTTGCAGTTCCTTCAGGTTGGCCGGGTTTTCAGCCCAGTGAATCCTGGTCAGTATGTCGGCGCCGATTCGGGTCTGGGGATTTTCACTGCCGGTTTCGGCTATTAATTTCCCTTGAGCCAGGTCCCAGAGCTGATAGGCCATTCGTGTTGTTCCCAGATCCACAGCCAGGCCAAAATTTCTCGGAGTAGTATCTCCCGGTTCGAGGTCTATGATGGAAACCAAAGGGGGCGTCATCGCCACGGTAGCTGTGACCTGATAATCGGCAGATCGGAGAGTCGAAACCCAACCAGAGATCTGATCAAAGGGCAGGGATAGGGATTCAATCCCTAAACCACTCTTGATTTGTTTTTTGAGCCGATCTATTTCGGCCGTGTTGTCTTTCAAACTGGGGGGGGGAAGTTTTAGAAATATTTTTTTGACTAAAGGGATTTTATAACCCATTTAACCCGTACTCCGTATTATGGAATTTGAGCTTTAGGTGCTCACAACGTATCATTTGAGGATTTATCTCTAATCATGAACTATCAGGGCTTAGGGGGTCTTGTTTTTTGGAGTTGTCCAAAGGATATTATGAGGTTCCCATCCGGCCCCAATGGCTAAGTTTTATTCGAGGCAGGGCATTCACCTAAGCCTGTTTCCTGCACTGGTGTAGGCCTGCTTTTGAATCAAGTTAAAATTTTGGCCCGGCAAAGAAGATTATGGCTTACCGATGGACAATTCCAAAAAACAAGACCCCCTAAGCCCAAACGATCAACGAGTGAGAAAAAATTTCCAAACTCTTTGGGTGTGCCTTAGCGGCAGGCCGATTAATCCACGATCCAGACCACCTTATCTCCGGCCTGTTGAAGAATTTTACTGGAGACGCTGCCCATAAAAAATTCTTTGGCCCTGGAAATTCCCCGCCGGCCCATGACGATGGTTCCATAATTCCCTTTGTGGGCCTCTGAAAGGATGCCCCGGCCGATGTCGGAACACCTCAAGCAAATTTTTTTCTTAATAGAGATTGGGGACACTCCGGCTTCCAGGAGTATCTTCTCGCATTCATCCAAAAAGCGGTTTGCCTTTTCCTCATAATTTTTTCTGGAAGTGGGAAAGTCAGAGAGGTTGGGGGTAATCCGTGAACCGGCCAGGGTGACAAAACCAGGCCAGACATTGAGCAGGAGTATCTTAATTTCCTCATCCTTACAGGAACCCAGGATGAAAGAGAGATGATCGACGGCCCGTTTAGAATTTTCCGACCCGTCTATGGCTACCACTATTTTAGGGGGGCCGACCTTTCCCCCGACCACCCAGACCGGCGCTTCTTTGGTTCCCTGAATCACCTTATTGGAAACACTACCCAGGAACATTTCCGCCATCTTACTTAGTCCGCGACGGCCAATGACGATAGCATCAACCCTTCCTTTTTCAGCCTCAAATAAAATGTCCCTGGCCAGGCCAATCCGCTTTTCCTGGGCTCGAATTTGAATATGAGATTCAGGCCAGCCCAATTTTATCAACTTCTCCTGTGATTTTTTTAAGACCTCCTCGATGGCCTCCTGATGCTTTTTCTTCCATTGGAGAAGATATTTTTGAGCCACTGGATCCAATTGGCCCCCCTCTTTATAAATGGGAGGTACCGGTGGGAGAACATGGAACAAGACCAGCCCAACCTCGGGACAGAATTGGAACAGGCGGCCGACATAATCGAGGGTCAGCAAAGAATTCTTGGAGCCGTCTATGGCCAGGAGCAGTTTTTTTTCCATGATAGTCCCCCTTTCCCGACAGGGATTCTAATAGTAAGAGAAGGTGTTAGAAGAAATTAACCGAAATCAAAGATACAGGCAACAAAAAATCATTTGTCTGATCTCCCGGGGAAAAACCCTTTTAATCGTAGTTCCCCAAAGCTAAAATCTCGGCTTGACAGGGTGCTGAACGAACTTCCTGAAAACTAAGGTACTAAAAAGACGACATTTTTTAAAAAAAAATAGTTTTTTTGAGAGATCTCCGTTAAAATTATTTATGATTTTACTTTATGACACCTTCTTGTAACTAAGCCCTCATGGCCGCGTGGGCACCGGCGAAGCATGAAAATATTTAGTCCCCCTCACCCCAACCCTCTCCCGTTAACATCCTCCCCCTTGACGGGGGAGGATAGAGGTGGGGGTGAATTTATAATCTTTTTAACTAAGAATAGGAGTTAAAGAGAAAAATGCCTTTGATTATCTCCATGGTTGGTTATTCTAATAGCGGCAAGACTACTTTATTGGGGAAAATGATCCCACTCTTGAAGGCCGAAGGCTACTCGGTAGGAATTGTTAAACATACTGAACATGATTTTTTTTTGGAACAATCCGGGAAAGACAGCCATAGATTTGGACAGGCCGGGGCCGAAGGAGTGGCCTTGGTGGGTTGCGGGCAAATCGGTTTCTGGGGGAAAATGGATGAACCCGAGCCTTTAATCCTGGACCGGATTGAGCAGTCCTTTTTTTTCAATAGGGATATCATCCTGACGGAAGGTTTTAAGAAAGGAGGAAAACCCAAAATTGCGGTGCTGACCAAGGGGAAGGAAGAAGAACTTCTGAAAGAAATCGAAGGGAGTATTATAGCCACAGTAGGGGAAGATCCTGTTCGGGCCGATCTACCCCATTTTAAACCGGATGATCCTGAAGGTCTGGTAAAAATTTTAGTGGACCGCTTTTTGAAAGACCGGAACAAGCCCTCGATCAGGATCATTTTGGATGGGAAAAATATTCCTCTGAACCATTTTGTCCAAGAGATGGTTCAGGGCTCGATCAGGGGACTTCTTTCGCCTCTAAAAGGTTTTAAAGAATCCCGAAATATTGAGGTCAAGATATCTCTCCAGGATAAAGGGCGGGCCCGATGAAAAAACTTCAGGTGGCCTTGATCATGGGAGGCCTTTCGAACGAACGAGAGATTTCTTTGAAAAGCGGGGCCGAGGTCCATAAGGCCTTAAATCCTGATCGGTACCGGGTTTCTTCTTATGACCTGAAGGATAGCCTACCTCGGCTGGTCTCCGATGCAGCCCAGATTGATGTCGCCCTGATTATCCTTCATGGTCGGTTTGGTGAAGACGGGACGATTCAAGGGATGTTGGAATTGTTAGGTATTCCTTATCAGGGTTCCGGGGTGTTGGGGAGTGCCATTGCCATGAATAAACGTCTCTCCAAGGCCTTATATCGGCGGGAAGGTCTGCCCGTGGCCCGTGATCGGGTAATCAGGTCAGGGGAACGGCCGGCCTTGGATTCGGTGGTTGAAGAATTGGGATGGCCTATTGTGGTGAAGCCTAACAGCGAAGGATCCAGTATTGGGATCCGAATAGCTAAAAATTTAAAGAGACTATCCGAAGATATTGAACAAGCCCTTGTATTGGATAAAGAGGTCTTACTCGAAGAATATATTAATGGCCGGGAAATAACCGGGGGTGTAATAGGGAACCAGACCCTTGAGGCCTTACCCATCATAGAGATTATCCCGGCTGAGCACTATGAATTTTTTGATTATGAAGCCAAGTATAAAGAAAAGGCTTCTAAGGAAATCTGTCCTGCCGAATTACCGGAATCAATCACCCGACTGGCCCAGGAATATGCCCTGCGGGCACATAAAGCTCTGAATTTAAGGGGTTATAGCCGTACCGATATGATTGTCCGGGACGGAGAAATCGTCCTTTTGGAAACCAATACCATCCCGGGTATGACCCGAACCAGCCTGTTCCCTCAGGCGGCCCGGGCGGCGGGAATGGACTTCAGCGCCTTATTAGACCGGTTGATTGAACTGGCCCTGGAAGATCGCCCTGCCTGTTTAAATGAAGCTTCTAAACAATTCCCATAAGTTTCTCAGAGCAGCCATCCTGTAACCTTGGGACAACCTCAAAAGATGGGTTTGCAGAAAGCACCCCGGGCGACGATATAAATCGAGACCAAAAGAATAATTTCACTTGACAAATTTATTGGTGCCATGCTATATATTACTTTTGTTCGCCTTTTCACAAATTCTATTTAAGGAGGATACAAACTTATGTCAAAATTGATCTCCCCACACGGAAAAGAGGGGAAATTGAAACCGTTATTGTTGGAAGGTGAGGCCTTAAAGGCCGCCAAGGAAAAAGCCAAGGGCTTGAAAAAGGTCCAAATGACAACACGAGAGACCTCGGACCTGATTATGTTGGGAATCGGGGCCTTTACCCCCTTAGATGGATTTATGGGGAAGGCTGATTGGAAGGGCGTTTGTGAAAACTATACCATGACCGACGGGACCTTTTGGCCCATTCCCATTACCCTTTCGGCCAGTAAAGAAGTGGCTGACGGTATCAAAGAAGGTGAGGAAATCGCCTTAATTGATGATGAGTTCGGGGAATTGATGGGCTCCATGACGGTCAAAGAAAAATACACCATTGACAAGGACTATGAGTGTAAACAAGTCTTCTGGACAACGGATCCCGCTCACCCGGGCGTACAAAAGGTCATGGAACAACCGGAGATCAACCTGGGCGGTCCTGTGAAGGTTTTCAGTGAGAGTTATTATCCGGAGAAATATAAGGGACTTTATGCCCGACCGGCTGAAACCCGCAAGCTTTTCGAAGAAAAGGGCTGGAAGAAGATCGCCGCCCTGCAGCTTCGTAACCCCATGCATCGTTCCCACGAGTACCTGGCCAAGATTGCTCTGGAAGTATCCGATGGGGTATTTATTCATCAGTTGGTAGGTAAGTTAAAGGAAGGGGATATTCCGGCTGAGGTACGAGTAAAATGTATCGATATCCTGGTAGAGCATTATTTCCCCCAAGATCGGGCCATTCAAAAGGGCTATCCCATGGAAATGCGCTATGCCGGTCCCAGAGAGGCCTTGTTGCATGCCGTTTTCCGGCAGAATTACGGGGCCACGGATATGATTATCGGACGCGACCACGCCGGGGTTGGGGACTACTACGGTCCTTTTGATGCCCAGGATATTTTTGAAAAGATCCCGGAAGGGGCCTTATTGATTAAACCCCTGAAAATTGACTGGACCTTCTATTGTTATAAATGTGGGGGCATGGCCTCTATGAAGACCTGTCCGCACGGTAAAGATGATCGTTTGCTTCTAAGTGGTACCAAACTGCGCAAGATGCTCTCCGATGGAGAAGAAGTACCCAAGGAATTCAGCCGCCCTGAGGTCCTGGTCCTCTTACAGGAATATTACCGGAACCTCGAAGATAAGGTGGAGATAAAATTACATAGCCATTCCGGGTAATGAGAAAAAGGGGCTTTGGAGGGTCAAAGCCCCTTTTCTTTATCTGGCTACCATTCGATCGACCTAAGGGTCAAAAGGGAATTTGTTCAAAGGAGAAAATACTCAAGACAATAGAAAGGAGGTCATTGGCGGTACCATATCCCTTACGTATTACCCTATTCATAAAAGCAACAATGTGATGCACTAAGGCTTAAAACGTTAAATAAGGAGGAAATTATGCCAAGCTTTGTAATTAAAGAAAAGTGCGATGGATGCAAAGGGCAGGACAAAACAGCCTGTATGTATATTTGTCCTGTTGACCTGATGAACTTGGACAAGGACGGTTCCCTGGGATACGGTGAGATGAAGGCTTATAACCGGGACCCTTCCCTTTGCTGGGAATGCTATAATTGTGTCAAGATCTGCCCTCAACAGGCTGTCGACGTTCGGGGCTATGCCGACTTTGTTCCTATGGGTGCCAGTGTCACACCTCTTCGGGGTTCTGAGGACATTATGTGGACTGTTAAATTCCGGAATGGCGCTCTCAAACGCTTTAAGTTCCCCATCCGGACCACGGCTGAAGGCAGTGCGGTACCTAACGGGGGATTCGATGAAGGGTCCGGCGATCTGAAGAGCCCCTATCTGTTTACCGAGCCTGCTTCCTTAAAAATGGCAGCTTTACCCACACCAAAAAAGTAACGAAGGAGGGAAATGATTATGGCAGATTATCCAACTGTAGAAGTAACCACCGATTTGTTGATTGTAGGTGGAGGAATGGCCGCCACTGGGGTTGCTCTTGAAGCCGACTACTGGGCCAAAAAGAACGGCGTGAAAGTAACGGCTGTGGACAAGGCCGCCTTTACGCGTTCCGGGGCCGTGGCCATGGGTCTTTCGGCTATCAACCAATATATCGGTGTTAATGAAGGCCAGAATACCTGTGAAGATTATGTTAATTATGTCCGCCAGGACTTGATGGGTATCTCCCGGGAAGACCTGGTTTTTAATATTGCTCGACACGTGGATTCCTCGGTTCACCTTTTTGAAAAATGGGGCTTGCCCATCTGGTTAGATGAAAACGGCCGTTATGTCCATGAAGGCCGCTGGCAGCTCATGATCAACGGTGAATCGTATAAAGTGATCGTGGCTGAAGCCGCCAAGAACGCCATGGATGCCGCTGGTTTTGAGATCTATGAGCGCGTTTTCATCGTCGCCCCCTTGATGGATGGTGACAGGATTGCCGGGGCCGTTGGTTTCGGGACCCGCGATGAAAAATTTTATGTCTTCAAGGCCAAGGCCGTGGTTTGCGCCATGGGTGGGGCGGTCCACGTCTTCCGTCCCCGGTCCACCGGTGAAGGTCAAGGCCGTTCCTGGTATCCGCCTTTCAACACAGGATCCAGCGCCTTTTTCACCATAAAAGCCGGTGCCGAAATGACCTGCCAGGAAGTCCGTTTCATTCCGGTTCGCTTTAAAGATGCCTATGGACCGGTCGGGGCCTGGTTCCTGCTCTTCAAATCCCGGGCCACCAGTGCCACAGGTGGTGAATATATGGCCGTCCGCAAGGAAGAGTTGAACAATTGGGCCCCTTATGGCCTGGTCAAACCGATTCCGGCCAACCTGCGTAACTATCTGGGTATGCTGGATGTGGAAGCCGGTTTAGGGCCGCTCTATATGGAGACGGCCGAGGCCATTCAGAATATCGCCAAAGGCACCCCGGATGAAAAGGCCTTCAAGAAAAAGATGAAGGAACTGGAGTCCGAGGCCTGGGAAGACTTTCTGGATATGACCATTTCCCAAGCCATTCTTTGGGCAGCCAGCAATATCATGCCCGAAGCCAGCCGTTCTGAGATCGCTGCTTGCGAGCCTTATTTCATCGGCTCCCATTCCGGTGCCTCCGGTGCCTGGGTCAGCGGTCCGGAAGATCTGGATACCCCGTACAAATGGGGTTATGGCAATATGTGTACCGTGAAAGGCTTGTTCGCCTGCGGTGATGCCTCCGGTGCCTCCAGCCACAAATTCTCCTCCGGGTCCCATGCCGAAGGGCGCTTTACCGGCAAAGAAGCCGTCCGGTACTGCGTAGAGAATACGGCCATGCCCAATGTGGATGCCGCCGGGCTTGAGGCCTTGAAAAAAGAGATCCTGGCCCCGCTCAACACCTATGAACAGTTCTGCGGGCTGTCCACAGATCCCGATATCAACCCCAACTACATCAAACCCATGTCCTATATGCATCGTCTCCAAAAGATGATGGATGAATACGCCGGCGGCTGGGGCTCGGGCTTTAAGACCAGCAAGGCCCTCCTCGAAAGAGGTCTGGAACTCATGGCCATGCTGAAGGAAGACGCGGCCAAATTGGGCGCTAAAAACGTTTATGAACTGGAGCGTTGCTGGGAGAATGTACAGCGAACCTGGCAGGCCGAAGCCCATATGCGGACCATCCTCTTCCGGGAAGAGACCCGTTGGCCGGGTTATTATTTCCGGGCGGACAAACCCAAGATGGATGAGACCAACTGGCATTGTTTCGCTAATTGCCGATATGATCCCAAGACCGGTGAGTGGACCATGATCAAGAGAGACGTGGTTCCTCTTTTTTAGTAACTAATAAGGACACTTATACCTCCAGGCGCCTTTAGGCGCCTGGAGTTTTTTCTCACAAAAGACAAGCTATTTATTTAAAGAGAAGAAGCCTCTGGGGTTTCCGTAGCAGTCCCTCCTCTCTTTTAATAAATAGCTGGTGAAGCCCCTGAATCTTTGAGCCTTTTCCTTATTCATCTTGCAAACGACCTGTCTTTTTATTTCTATTATGGATATCGTTACAAACGACCGTTAGAAAAAATTTGATTCTACAGGAAGAATACCGATATTTTTTTGTTGTATCTTGAGAAAAATTTAGATAAAGCATAGAAAATTTTCTTTTTGCCGAAAACGATTAAATAAATTCCTGGAGGAGAATAATGGGAGATAAAAAAAGTATTTTGGTTGTCGGTGGCGGCATGAGCGGACTGACTGCCGCCATCGAAGCCGCTGAAGTCGGCTACGACGTTGTGGTTGTGGAGAAGAACCCCTATTTGGGTGGTCGGGTAGCCCAACTTTATCAGTATTTTCCCAAACTCTGTCCCCCCAATTGCGGTCTGGAGATCAATTTTAAACGGGCGAAAACCAGCCCCAGAATCAAATTTTATACCTTGGCCGAGGTGGAAACCATTTCCGGTGCAGAGGGGAACTATCAGGTAACCATCAAAACCACCCCCCGTTTGGTTAATGAGCGCTGTACCGGGTGTAATAAGTGCGCCGAAGTCTGCCCGGTTGAACGCCCCAATGTCTTCAACTACGGACTGGACAAGACCAAGGCGGCTTATCTGCCGTATGCCATGGCCTTTCCGATGCAATACGTCATCGACGGCTCTGTCTGTCAAGGAAAGGAATGTGCCAAGTGTGTTGAGGCCTGCGCCTATCAGGCTATTGACCTCGATATGAAATCTGAGACCATAAGCCTGGAAGTAGGGGCCATTATCTGGGCAGCCGGCTGGAATCCCTATGATGCGGCTAAATTGGAAAATTACGGCTTCGGACAATATCCCAACGTGATCACTAATGTCATGATGGAACGGCTTTGTGCCGACAATGGACCTACCCAGGGCAAGATCCTTCGGCCCTCGGATCAGAAGGAGGTCGAGAAGGTGGCCTTCATTCAGTGTGCCGGGTCACGGGATGAAAATCACCTGGCCTACTGCTCCGGCGTCTGTTGTCTGGCCTCTTTGAAACAGTCTACTTATCTCCGGGAAAAGAATCCTGATGCCCAGGCCTTTATCTTTTTTATCGATATTCGTGCCCAAGGCAAACTGGAAGATTTCTTTGTCAAAGTGAAACAGGACGAGAAGTTGTCTTTGGTTAAGTCCAAGATCGCCCTGATAACCGAAGATCCAGTTACCAAAAACCTGATTTTGGAAGGGGAAGACACCATGTCCGGGGAACGGATCCGTGAAACCGTCGATCTGGTAGTCCTGGCAACAGGGATGGAACCGGCCACGGCAACCGTCAAAGTGCCGGCTTCCGTTACCTACGACGATTATGGTTTTATCGTCTCCGATCAGGAACAGAGAGGCATTTATGGGGCCGGCTGTATAAAACGACCGGCTGATGTGGCGGGCGTGGTTCAGGATGCGACCGGGGCAGCGCTTCGGGCTATTCAATCTGTGGTGAGGAGGTAAGGAAGAATGGACAAAAAACTGGGCGTATATATTTGTACCGGCTGTGGGATTGGAGAATCCCTGGATATAGAGGCGTTAAAAAAGGTAGCCACCAAGGAGTTCAAGGCTCCGGTATGTAAAACCCATTCCTGGCTTTGCGGTTCGGAGGGGGTGGAGATGATCAAGACCGACATGACCAATGAAGGGGTCAACACCCTTTCCCTGGTGGCCTGTTCCCCACGGGTTAAATCCGATGTTTTTGATTTCGGTCCTGCCCTGTTGGACCGGGTCAATGTTCGGGAACAGGTGACCTGGGTTCTGCCGGCCAATGATGAAGATACTCAGATGATGGCCGAAGACCAGATGCGTATGGGCCTGGTCAAACTGAACAAAAGTACTCCTCCGGAACCCTACCAGGTCGAAAATTTGAGCAAGACTATTTTGGTTGTCGGCGGTGGATTTGCAGGCATGAATGCCGCCGTCGGTGCCGCTCAGGCCGGCTATCCGGTCCTTTTGGTCGAAAAGGAGGCCTCTTTAGGCGGGTTCATGAATAAGATGAATAAGCGTGTTCGACCGCCCTATAAGGAACTGAAATCCGTTGATCTGGAAGACCAGATCAAAAAGGTCGAGGCTGAACCTAATATCAAAATCTTTACCTCAGCCCGGATTGAAAAGATTGTCGGCGGTCCGGGGGGGTATGATGTGACCATCTCCCAGAATGGATCCTCTGCTACCGAGCGGGCCGGGTCGGTGATCCTGGCCACGGGCTGGAAACCTTATGATGCCAGCAAGTTAGAACACCTCGGCTATGGCAAATTCCCCAATGTAATCACCAATGTCCAGATGGAAGAAATGGCCAAGAGCGGGAAAATTACCCGGCCTTCAGACGGCAAAGAGGCAAAAAATGTCCTTTTTATTCAGTGCGCCGGCTCCCGGGATGAAAATCACCTGCCCTATTGTTCCTCGGTCTGCTGTCTGGTTTCCCTGAAACAGGCTACTTATGTGAAGGAGCAAGACCCGGAAGCGGCGGTTTATATCCTTTATAAAGATATTCGGACCCCCCACCAGAGCGAGGATTTTTACCGAAAAGTCCAAAAAGATGGGGGGATTTTTATCCGCGGTGAGTTGAATGAGATTTCCGAGGATGGCAATCAAAATCTGGTGGTAGAGGCCAATGATGCCCTGCTGAACGAAACAGTCCGTCTGGAAGACCTCGATCTGGTGGTCCTGGCTGTGGGCCTGGTCCCCACAACAATCGATGAAATGGCCCTGAATTTAGATTACCGACAGGGGCCGGGATTGCCTCTCAATAAATACGGATTTCCGGATTCTAATTTCATCTGTTTTCCCTACGAAACACAACGAACCGGTATCTATGCCGCCGGATGCGTCCGCAGCCCCATGGAAACAGCCCTTAGTGCCGAGGATGCCACCGGGGCGGCCCTTAAGGCCATCCAGTGTGTCGAGGCTACGGCTATTGGGGCCTCGACCTTCCCAAGATCCGGGGATCTGACCTACCCGGAATTCATGATGGCACGCTGTACCCAGTGTAAACGATGTACGGAAGAATGTCCCTTTGGGGCTATTAACGAGGACGAGAAGGCCAATCCTCTACCCAACCCGGCCCGCTGTCGACGCTGTGGAACCTGTATGGGGGCCTGCCCGGAACGAATCATTTCTTTCCGGAATTATTCGGTCGATATGATCGGCTCCATGATCAAAGGGATCGAGGTGCCCGATGCCGACGATGAAAAACCGAGGGTCATTGCGCTGATCTGCGAGAACGACGCCTATCCGGCCCTGGATATGGCCGGGATCAATCGTATTCCCATTGATCCCTTCTATCGGTTTATCTCGGTGCGCTGTCTGGGATCGATTAACTTAGTCTGGATCGCCGACGCTTTGGCTAAAGGGATTGACGGTGTTATCCTCCTGGGATGCCGCAAGGGCGATGACTATCAGTGCCACTTTATCAAAGGCAGTGAACTGGCCAATACCCGGATGGAAAAAATATCGGAAACCCTGGGGCGCCTGGCTCTGGAACCGGATCGGGTCCGGGTAGAAGAGATTTCCATTAATGATTATGATAGACTGCCGGTCATATTGAAGGATTTCATGGACAGGATCAAAGAACTGGAACCCAATCCATATAAAGGATTCTAAATCAAAAAGAAGGGTTCGAGGATTCCAGGATTTCAGGATTCGAGGGTTCGGCTCGCTCGGCTTCGCCGAGCTAAAGAAGGGGCATCCTTCGGATGCCAGGTTCAAGGGGATTATATTTCATCGCCTTTCACTCGACTCCTCGAATCCTAATAAAGGGAAGGATGAATAATATGGAACAGGTAGTAGGACCCAAGTGCAGCGGCGGAAAGGCCTATGACCAATCATTCGCCCGAGAAGTATACCAGAAGGTAGATTCAGGGGAAGAGATCAAGATGTGTATGCAATGCGGAGTTTGCGCTGCTTCCTGCCCTCTTAGAGAAAAAATGGACTATTCTCCCAGAAAGATCTTTACATTGATCCGGGCAGGGCAACGGGAGAAAGTATTAAGCAGTCAGGCTATCATGTTATGTACTTCCTGTTATGCCTGCAAGGTCCGCTGCCCTCGAAAGGTGCCGGTAGTGGATGTCATGCACGGTCTGGCCCATTATGCCCTCCGCAAAGGATATAAACCCAGAGTAGAAACCGCCCTCTTCGGCCAGAAATTCTGGGACAATATTTATCGGTTGGGGCGAATTGATGAAAAGGATGTGGCCCAACGTTATTTTCTGGGACATGGGCTGGGGGGGGGTATCAAACTGATGTTGGAGAACAAGGATATGGGACTGGGTATGCTTTTTAAAAAACGTATGAAACTCCTGCCTGAAAGACCCATCAAAAATGTCAAGTCGCTGAGAAAAATGCTCGATAAGGCCAAGGCCATGGGGAAAGGAGGTGCCGTCTGATGAATTATTTCCTTTATCAAGGTTGTTCATTGGAGGCTAGCGGGATTCATTATATGATTTCTCTGGAGGCTGCGGCCAAGGTCCTGGGCATGAGCTTCAAACAAATTGAGGATTGGAACTGCTGCGGGGCCAGTATTTCCTATGTGGGCGGAAACGAACTCTCGGTGGATGTGCTGGCAGCCCGCAATATGGCCCTGGCCGAGGCCCAGGGTGGGATGGATATCGTCGCCCCTTGCAGTTCCTGTTATATTGTTCTGAATAAAGTTAACCATAAATTGAAAGAAAGGCCCGAGTTGCTGGCCAAGGTCAATGAGGTCCTGGCGGAAGGTAATTTGCGTTATAGCGGCCGGATCAAAGTCCGGCATATTCTGGATGTCCTATATAATGACGTCGGCCTGGCTAAAATCAAATCGGTGGTAAAAAAGCCTTTGAAAGGGGTTAAGGTGGCAGGCTATGTCGGCTGCCAGACTGTTCGGCCTTATGGAGAATACGACAGTGTGGAAAAACCAGTCATCCAGGATAACATACTGGAAGCCCTGGGGGCCGAGGCCGTTCCTTTTCCTAAGAAAATGCGCTGTTGCGGTTCGGGCTTGTTCCTGACCGAATTAGAGGCCTGTTATGAACTGGCCCGGGACATCCTGGAAGATGCCCAGACTAACGGCGGCCGGATTATTTCTACCGCCTGCCCCATGTGTCAAATGAATTTAGAGGCCTATCAGAAGCGGATCAATAAAGCCCTGGGTACCCAATTTAATATCCCGGTAGTCTTTGTCACTCAATTAATGGCCGTGGCCTTCGGTCTGGGGCGGAAAGAGGCCGCTTTGGATCGCCTGCTCATATCAGCCGATCCCTGTCTGAAGGCCGCCTGAGGTTTCAACCTGAACGCTTTCCTAAACAAAGGCCCTTTCCAAGATATCCGGAAGGGCCTTGGGGATTCTTTTTAACCAGCCCGACCGTTTCGTAAGCTCCGTAAACCCTGTTCCCCCAAGAGTAAACAGTCCTGCTAATGAAAACAGTTCCGCCTTCCAGCTTGTGGACTTTCTTGATTGTTGACTTGTGTATTTTTTTGATTGTTAAAAGGGGTGAATGGGTCCCGATGTTATGAATTATTTTCATAGACGGACCTGGGCCCCCATCTCAATCACCCGGCCGGGTGGGATTCCAAAGAAATTGGTGGGGTTCATGGCGTTTCGGGACATCATGGAAAACAAGATCTTGCGCCACTGGGACATTGGGGACTTCCCGGTCGTAAAAAGGGTTTCCCTCCCCAAGAAAAAAGTGGTCTCGGCAATTATTGTTTTTACCCCGAGCCTGCCGGCCAGAGACATGATCTCCGGGACCCGTGGTGTTTCCATGAAGCCGTATTGGGCTGTGATTCTATAAAATCCCTGCCCAAATTCTTCCAGCTTAAGGCGTTCTTTTGGGTCGATGCGGGGAAGATCCTCTGTTACTATGGACAGTAGGATCACCTGTTGAAACAATACCCTATGGTGTTTGAAATGGTGCAGCAGAGCCACCGGGACCCCTTTGGGACTCACCGACATGAAAACGGCCGTCCCTGGAATCCGGTAAGGATTTTTATGCTCGATGTCCTTTAAAAAAAGGTCCATGGTCAGACGGGGGGTGAACATCTCAGCTAAGATCTTTCGGCCTTGACGCCAAGTGGTCATGCTGAAAGTGATCAGGATGGCAATCCCGATGGTAAACCATCCCCCATCGATGATTTTCAGTAAATTTGCGCCCAGATAACTGAGGTCAAAGCACAGAAACAACCCCACCAGGAGACCAGCTTTCGGTGTCGACCACTTCCACAACCGGGTAACCACCAGATAATAAATAATCGAGGTAATACCCATGGTTGCCGTAACCGCGATTCCATAGGCACCGGCCAGACGGCTGGATTCCCGAAAAGCCAACACCAGCCCGATACATCCGGCCATCATGACCCAGTTCACCTCAGGTAAATAGATTTGTCCCTGTTGGTGGGACGAAGTATGGACTATACGCACTCGGGGAAGGTAACCGAGTTGTATAGCTTGTTGCGTAAGGGAATAAACCCCCGAGATCATGGCTTGAGAGGCAATAATCGTGGCGATAGTGGATAAAATCACCAAGGGGTAGATCAGCCCTTTTGGGACCAGACCGTAAAAGGGATTAATAGCGGCTTTCGCTTGGGTCAGCAGCAGCGCCCCCTGGCCGAAATAATTGAGAAGCAAGGCCGGAAAGGCTACGCCCAACCAGGAGAGACGGATGGCCTTGGGGCTGAAATGCCCCATATCCGCATAAAGGGCCTCTCCACCGGTGATACAGAGAACCACCGATCCCAAGACGATGATTCCATGAATATGGTTGGTGGCGAAAAACCGGAAGGCATACCAGGGGTTTATCGCCCCAATAACCTGTGGATTTTTTAGAATAGAGGACAGGCCCAGAGCCGCGATGGCACCAAACCAGACGATCATAACCGGTCCGAAAAATTTTCCGATGACGGCCGTTCCACGTTTTTGGAAAAAAAAGAGGAAGAAAAGGATGATGCAAGTCAGGGGAAGGATGAAGGGTTTTGAAGATTCGGTGGCAACTTCCAACCCTTCAACGGCGGAAAGAACAGAAATGGCCGGGGTGATAATTCCATCTCCGTAAAGAAGTGCCGCCCCAAAAACGGCTGCCAGCACGGCTAACTGATAACTGCCGGCCGACATTTTGTCTCTTGTTTTACGTAGCAGCGCTAATAAAGCAAAAATGCCCCCTTCCCCCCGGTTATTGGCTCTCATAATGAAGCTGACATATTTTATGGTGACCACAATCATAAGAGACCAGAAAATAAGGGAAAGGACCCCGAAGATATTGGTCTGGTTCAGGGCAATAGCGTGAAGACCGTGAAAGCATTCCCGAATGGCATACAAAGGACTGGTGCCGATGTCGCCGTAAACCACTCCCAGTGCGCCCAGGGATAGGACCAAGAGACCCGGTGCGGGTGTTTCTTCTGTCTCAGGCTTGGAAATGGATTTATTGGGTGTCATGGGTAATAAATAATTAATTTTACCTCAGACTAAATCGCCCCAATCAGTCGGGAGATGACCAGGCGTTGTATTTCGGAGGCCCCTTCACCGATCTCGAGTAACTTTTGATCCCGGTAAAATCGTTCCACATCGTATTCTTTCATTAGGCCATAGCCACCGTGTAATTGAACGGCATGATTGGCGCAGCGATACATAACTTCGGAACAGTAAAGTTTAGCCATGGCCGCTTCTTTGGCATAAGGTTTGTGATTATCCCGAAGCCAGCAGGCTTTGTATAAAAGCAGCCGGGCACATTCAATCTCCAGGGCCATATCAGCCAGCTTAAAAGAGTTGACTTGAAAAGAGGCGATGGGCTTTCCAAATTGGACCCGTTCTTTGGCGTAGCGTCTGGCCATTTCGAAACACCCCTGGGCACCACCCAGACCCATGGCACCGATACTTAAACGCCCTCCGTCTAAGGTGCCCAACATCTGGTGAAATCCCTCACCTTGGGGTCCAAGGAGGTTTTCTTTGGGCACCCGGCAGTCTTCAAAGTAGAGTTCACTGGTATTGGAGGCCCGCCACATTAACTTGCCATGCATGGGCCGGGCTTCAAAACCAGGGGTTCCGGTCTCTACCAGGATACAACTGAGTTCCTTTTTGCCGGCTTCCCTGATCCCGGTTCGGGCTAAAACCGTTACTCCCGCTGTGATCTGGGTGGAAGCATTGGTGATAAAGATCTTGCTTCCGTTAATCACCCATTCATTCCCATCGAGAATGGCGGTCGTTTGGGTATTCCCGGCATCAGAGCCGGCGTTTGGTTCAGTAAGTCCAAACCCCCAGAGCGTTTCCCCGCTACAGAGTTTGGGCAGGTATTTTCTCTTTTGTTCTTCACTTCCATAATAATACAGCGGTCCGATTCCCAAAGAATTCCCTGCGGCGATGGTGGCGGCATGGGAACCATCAATTCGGGCCAGTTCCTCCACGGCAATGATATAGGAAATATAGTCCAGACCCTGCCCGCCATAAGCTTCCGAAACAAACATGCCGAATAGGCCCAATTCCCCCATGGCCTG
>JAZDOU010000393.1:0-2353 GCA_043798385.1 Pseudomonadota bacterium | reverse complement strand
AATGTCAAGGGACGGGAAGCTTGAGGAGTGTCCGCCGGAGCGGACTTGAGTGAGGGTGCCAAGGGGGAGGTATGGTTATTAAAGGAAATTTTGGGTTAATTGTTCTGCGAATCGGGCGAAAGGAAGGACTTCGATCCCGTCTTCGGTCCATAGGGGCCTACCCTCCGGACTGGAAGCGGCCCCGGCGGGAGTTCGGAGAAAAAAAAGGCAAGAAGTGAAAGGCGATGGATAGAAACTCAAAGCTAAAAGCTCAAGGAGTGATGAAAGGTCGGTGATTCTTCTGTCAAGCCATTTATTGTGCCTAACTATCCAAGTCTTTCTTATCAAAAATCACTCTTTGCAGATTTATTGTGACAACTTCGAACTGGCCAGACGATTTAAACTGACTCCTGCTTCTGCTGCTTTAATGGCCAGGTTGCGATGCACCTCAGGTGGTACTCGAACCATAAACTTACCGCTATATCCTTTGGTAGCGAAAGGTTCAGGTATGGGTTCGTTGTTTTTTTTTCATATCCTTGACTACATCCGCCACTATCTTCCGAATGCCTTTTAAGGCAGCCTCGGGCGTACGCGCCAGCCAGCTCAGACTAGGGAACTCGGCGCACAGGCCGGCATATTCTTGGTCATCCTCAGACCAAGTTACCCGGTAGGTGTATCGATCGATTTTAATTGCCATTTTCCGACTCCATTTTTTCAATAGCCCTAAGAACTTGTCTTACTTGATAGGCTTTGGCTTTCCCTTTCTTGGATTGAATGTTCACACGAGGGTCACCGGGCCATGGGGTTTTATAAACCTTGTGGCTGCTCCCGACCTGTCGAGGTTTACCAAAGTAGTGATCACATACCTTACACAGATCGCTGAAACGTATATTACCAGGATTATGGTTCATTAGTGTTAGGAGGTCTCTTAGGTCACCCATCGCTAAATGGTATCATTATTGATATTAATGTCAAGCCTAAAAATACCACTGGGTATTGGGTGGTTAGGAAAAATAAGTAATAGAGCCTGGGGCAGAAGGCAAAGGGAAAATTTTAGAAGCGTCGCGTTCGGCGGAAAGAAAGAAGGAATCAAGACAAACTGAAGATCGGAATTTGGGAGTTCGGAGAAAGAACCAAAAGCCTAAATTTAAAAGCGCAAAACCGCCAACGGTTAATGAATGATTTTCCCTTCCCACAGATCATCTAAAAATTTTCTCCAGGGAATCAGCCGAAGAGACCCCCAGACCCTTTCTTCTTTTTCATGGGTCACTACCAAGGCTTTTCGAGGCTTATAGTCTTCAATGAATACGGTTAAGGGACGTAATTCTCTCTGATCAACCCTGTGAGTTCCCTTGACCTCGATGGCCACTTCTCCTTGACCCAGGATAAAATCGACTTCAAGGCCGTTCTTCGTGCGCCAAAAATTAATGTCAAACCCTAAGTCTTGGTAGGCATTATAAGCAACTAATTCCATAAGAATAAAATGCTCAAAGGCTTTTCCAAACAATTCTCCCCGGAGTTCCGGGATCCGGCGTTTCGAAATGATCCCGGCGACCCCGACATCAAACAAATAAAATTTTGGGGCTCGGCTGATGACTTGTCGATCCTGTCTTTTTTTAAAAGGCTCCACAAACCTTCCTAGGAGGGTATCCACCAGGATCTGAAAATATTCTTTAACGGTTTTGGAATCAACTCCGCAATCTCTGGCAATATTGGAATAATTGACGACCTCTCCATGCGAATACCCGACCGCATCAAAAAATCTGGAAAAGGCGGGAATATTTCTGGTCAGCCCCTCGGCAAACACTTCTTCTTTCAAATAGTCTTGTGTATAGGCCTTCAACGACTTCTCATGGTGATCCTGTAAATAATGGGCAGGAATCAATCCATGATTTAGAACCCGCAACAGGTTCAGTCCCTCTATTTCGGCCGAAACTAACGGGAACAATTCATACCGCCAGGCTCGGCCTCCCAAGAGGTTGGCCTTCCCTCGCTTGAGCTTGCGAGCGCTTGATCCACAAAGAATAAACTGCAGACCTTTTTTTTCGATCAACCAGTGAACCTCGTCCAAGAGCTGCGGGACCTTTTGGACTTCATCCAGGATGATAGGCTGCTTTAAGAGATGACTTTCTTTCGCCAAAAGTTGTTCCCGCAACAAGGAAGGCCTTTTGGAAAATTCAAACAAAAGATCGGTTTGAAGAAAATCATAGACGATGCTTTGCGGATATTTTTCTTTTAAATAGTTTCCATCCGGAAATTCAAATTTCCGGATGGAAACACCTGGATTCTGACTCGAAGCTCTGGCCAGAAACCCCTTTTTCAAAGGGTTTCTGGCCATGGAGACAAATCGACCACGGTATGTTCTCATCCGGAA
>JAZDOU010000387.1:0-3314 GCA_043798385.1 Pseudomonadota bacterium | reverse complement strand
TCATTGAAACGGAAGGCAAAACCGTGGGAGAGTGCTTTAATCATTTAATAAGCCGGTTTCCGGCCCTGCGGGAGAAACTGTTTGATCAAAAAGGAAAATTACATAATCATGTTGAAATTTATCTCAATCTGGAAACCGCCTTCCCCGACGAATTAGCCAAGGCCGTCAAGGACGGGGATACAATTCATATCACCATCATGCTGGCCGGGGGATAGGTCGGTAATGATAAGGAGGTTTATGGTCGCTGGCATAAACCTCCTTTTTTAATACTCTCGCTAACCCCTCAGGCCCGTGTAAGCACCGCGAGGCCTAGAAAATATCTTTCGCCGAACGACGAACGTTATTTTCGAACTAAACCGCCATGCCCCGCCCAGGGGCGTGGCACCACCAGACATGAAAATAGATCTGGTCGAACGAGGGACCTCAAACTCTATTTTCGTATTACCCCCCTCTTACGCCTGGGCGATCAAGGCGGCCGCTCCCCTTCCGGCAACGGACAATCTGTGGGCCGCATCCCTCTTCTTCAGGACACTGACATCCTCGGCGTTGACATAATCCACCGCCTTGACTTCACAGAAGCGGACACACTGGGGGTCACCGTCGCAGACGTCACACTTAAACACCTTTCGATCGATGGTATTAAAACTCATTGCCCCGAAAGGACAGACCGACACACAGGTCCGGCAGCCGATACAGACATCGTAGTCCACCATGACCCGGTTTAAAGACTCATCGCGCGAAAGGGCCTTTACCGGACAGGCGTTCACGCAGGGGGCATCCTGGCATTGCTGACAGGCCAGGGGGATATAAAGACCCTCTGCTTCCCATTTCATCACCTTGATGCGACTTCGGGCCGGATTGGAGGCCCCGTCATGTTTGACCGCACAGACCAGTTCACACAGCCGGCACCCGGTGCATTTTTCGTAATTGATCATCAGAACTTTACCCGTTGATTCCATACATTCGCTCCTTTGAAGCTCCCAGCCTCAGCGGATAGGGGGCTTCCAAGTAAGAGTTTTAACTCTTTGTTAATATCGGTTCAAGAATCCGAAATCCGAAATCTTTTCTCGTGCCAAATTATACCAAATGGGACGGCTCGCTCTCCAGGCCCAATCGTAGCAGCGTTTCCGGTTTGGGGATCCCGTCGTCATCCAGGCCCTTGTGCTCATAAAATTCATCAATCATCAGTTTAAACTTTTCCCGGTCTATCACTCTTCCGACCACGTCCGGTGCCCCTCGCCGCAGGGGTTCATCAAAGTACCGGTGATTCAGGGTATCCCCTTTTAAGGGATCATTCCGCGTCAATCCCTCCCGGATATTAAATAGTCTTTCGATCATATTGCAGCGCTCGGCCACGTCCCAAATATCCTTGGGGGTCATCTCCAGACCGGTATTGAGATAGATTACCTTGGTCCAGTCCTCAAAATTCGGCAGGGTCGCTCCCAGGAATACGGTGTGATATTTGCAGATGCCCAGGCAATCGACGGCCATGTAACAGTTTTCCTGCCAGAAGACCTGCCAGGGCTTGCCGATATATTCGGTGTGCTCTGAACTCAAAGGACCGTCATAGGGCACGGGACTGCTGTAAATCTTTCTCAGAACCGGTTCGGGCAGATGGTAGAGGTCAATGGCCGGCCGGCTCCTCAGGTGATCGGACCCCCTTGAGGCGGTGGCGATATTGAGAGCCAGCCCAGGGGTCCCCCGCTCGTCCGAGTGGAGGTTGTTCATCCCTTTAACCTGAATGAGATAATCGAAGGAATTCTTACCGATCTTCTCGGCGGCGATGATTCCACCCTCAGCCAGGGTGTCGCCCAGCCATCCCTCACGATTACAAATACGGTGAACCATCTCAAGGAGGGCTTCATCATTGCCGAAAGTCAATTCCAGTCCACCGGTTTGTTCCTTGGTCAGGATGCCCAGTTCGTAAAGTTCCATGGCCCAGGAGATCATACTGCCGATTTCCAGATTATCCACCCCATACTGATTGACCAGATGGTTCCCGGTCAAAAGGGTCTCCATGCTCCGGCAGTCCGGCTCGCCGCAAAAGGCCCCCTGGGAGGTATACTCCGGACCTTCATCATACTTCCCGGCATAAGGACCGGTAGGAATCTTGTACTGGGCCCGGCAATGGACCTGACAGCCGAAGCAGCCGGTCATATGATAAGGCCCCATGGTCTTGGCACAAGCTTCATCAATCTCCTCTGGTTCGATGGCATCGGCATACAATTCCTGGTTATACTGGAAGTTTCTGGTCCGCACACCACCCCAGGAATTGGTGGCCCCCCAGATAAAGGGGGTCCCTAAGGCCCCCTGGGTCTGGTTGACCTTGGCACTGGTAATCTGATTAATGAAGCGTTTGTTATATTCCAGGGCCTCCATGGGGTGGGCAATCTTGATGTCCATGGTCCCTCTGGCCGCAACGGCCTTCAGGTTCTTGGAACCCATAACCGCTCCCATCCCGGTTCTGCCGGCAGCATTCTTGATGCCTGTCATGACATTGGCATACCGTACCATCTTTTCCCCGGCCGGACCGCAGACGCAGGCCTTAACCTCCTGGTCGTTCAGTTCATCCCGGATGGCCCATTGGGCCTCGGTGACCGTTTTTCCCCAGATATTCTTGGCGTCCCGGATCTCGATTTCCCCATTGTGGACGCAAATATCAACTGGTTTTTCCGCTTTGCCGGTGATAACCAGATGGTGGAAACCGGCCCAGGCCAATTCCGGGGCAAAAAATCCCCCCATATTGGCACTGCCGATCAATCCGGTAAGCGGAGATTTGGCCATTACATGGGTCCTGGCCGTTGCCGAGGCACAGGTGGCCGTCAAGATACCGCCGCTGATGATCAGGGCATTTTCAGGCCCCAAGGGATCAATCCCCGGCTTGGTATAGTTATAGAGTAGATAGGCATCCAGCCCCCTGCCACCCAGGAATTTCTTTCGCACCTCGATGGGTATCGGTTTTATTTCAATCTCTCCCGTAGTGAGATCAATAAAAGCTATCTTTCTTTTTAACGGCATGGCTATTTACCCTCCATCTTTCTGGCTAATGCCTCTT
Organism: Pseudomonadota bacterium; assembly: GCA_043798385.1. GTDB lineage: Bacteria > Desulfobacterota > RBG-13-43-22 > RBG-13-43-22 > RBG-13-43-22 > RBG-13-43-22. The sequence continues at coordinate 259 of JAZDOU010000387.1, read as the reverse complement.
GGGCTAATTTTTGGTTTACATCCCAAACCGGACCACGAATCCGGGGAAGCTCCGGGGTAACCCAAAACAACCGGAATTCAGATCCGCAGACAGCACACTTGATGGTCTTGTCGCCAGGCTTGGGCTCAAGCCTCCCCATGCAGGAGGGATTATGGCATCGAACCTTACCGTAGGACCTGGTGGCACGCAGACTCTCCGCCCCTGATATTTTTTCTTTTTCTACCGCCATACGAAACTCCTTTCTGTGGTCTACACCCCT
>JAZDOU010000358.1:0-2667 GCA_043798385.1 Pseudomonadota bacterium | reverse complement strand
TCGTCGTCCCCGCAAAATTCAAGGAGGCCGTTGGGCCTCTTTTGAATTTTGTCATGGACGAGGCTCGAACGCCACCGAGCGAAGCGAGAGTGGCGAGTGCCCAGCCCGAAGAGGCGTGGGGCGAGCCTCGTCGTCCCCGCCTTCGCCCGCCATAGCGGGCTTCGGCGGGCAATGCCCGCCAGAAGAACGCGACGGCGGGATTTCGTTGAGTAAGATCGAACCTTACTCAAGAGACCTTACTTAATTACTCCCCGTAGCGTATGTTGGAGGCTTCGCCTCCAACATTTTGTTTCAGGCCCCTGACTGCCGTCAGGCAGGCGCAAGGGCTTGATTTTTTTTGAGGATGTTGTAGAAATAAAATACTAAAGAAAAGGAGGAATCGAAAATGGACAGACCTTTAAAACAAAGTATAGAGGGAACATGGCGTTGTGAGGTTAAAGATATGCCTCACGGGGGTGGGTTTTCATATCCGGTTCTTTGCTGGTCTTTTGTGGCTGCTAATGGTTTCGTCGGTGGAACCCTGGAAACATGGGCACCTCACGGGCTTTTCGTATTTAAGAGCAGGGGGGAAGAAACGAAGTATGATAAGCTTGAAGATCTTCTTTTTTCTCTGATTGAGTTTGCATGGGGAGAGCCGCCGCATCTTGACGATGTTTTCAAGGATATACTGGAAACGCGCTCAAAAATGCCTGTGAAGAGCAAAGAAGAGGCAATAAAAATATTCACAGATCTTCGGACAAAATGGCTGCGACTGACTGATTCATGGCCAAAATGCGGCAAATGCCAGGCAATCCTCGATTATATCCAGCACTATGCCTCACGGGGGTTAGCCTGGAATTGTCCGAACTGCGGAGCAGTTTGTGGCGAATGCCATACCTACACTCCCTTGGTTTCTGCCAGGATTGGTAAATACCTCAAGTGTCCTAATTGCGGGAGAACCTGCGACGGAGAATAACAAAAATCTAAGAAAGTCGCTGGAACAAAGTTTCCGGCGACTTTTTCTTTTGACTTGTTTTATGTTGGAGGCCGGGCCTCCAACATCTTGTTTTAGGTCAAAGGGGCTTGATTTTTATTATCAGATTGGTATAGTATGAGGTGGCTATTTAAAAATAAATAAAAATAAGGAGGATGAGTGAGTAAAAACAACAAAGAAGGAATTTTCGAGAAGTGTGGGGCGGTATTGAAGGGGCATTTCGTTTTATCATCCATGGAGCACAGCGATACCTACCTGGAAAAAGTCTACCTTTACAGAAACCCCGTCATTTTCGAGGAGTTGTGTCTGCAAACGGCCCGCGAAGTTGCCTCAAGGACCAAAAATATTGAGGCGGTGGTCGGACCTGCGCCGATTGGCGCCGTGCTTGCTCAAAGAGTGGCTTACCACTTAGGCGTTATGCAACAAAAGACGATTGTCCCTTTTTTCACTGAAAAAGACAAAGAAGGGCAGCACACTTTCAGGCGGAATTTCGTCAAGGATTTGGCGGGAAAGAGCGTTTTGGTGGTAGATGATGTGATAACCACTGGCAAAACCATTCAAGATTTGGTTAAGGCGGTTGTCTTGCTGAAGGGCCAAATAGCGGCTGTAGCGGTTATCTGCAATAGAAGCGAAGACGTCTTGAATAATTTTTACATGTTCCCCGTTATCTCTCTTCTGAGGATGAAGTTGAAAACATGGCCGCCACCTTGCCCTTTATGCAATGCAAGAGTCCCAATCAGCGCCGATATCGGCCGAGGCAGAGAATTCCTCGCAGCCCATCCGGGTTATCCTTCAAAATAAGTAAAATAAGCGTAAAAGTCACTCCTACGGGGGTGACTTTTTTATCCACAGCTTAGGGTTGATTTTCCTCTATTTTTAGGGTAAAATAGAGGAATGAGATGTCATTAAAAATGAACTTAAATTTAGTTTTTGGGTTATTCTAAGACAAAGTAAAATATGCCAAAAAGCATTGTCATAAAAGACGGCAAGGAGGACGCTTTAATCGAAGAGTTAAACAAAAGAAAAGACATTAAAGCAGAAAGAATCAAGAGGTTGTTAAAGCTTCCCGATCTTACTAAAAAAGAAAATTCTCCTATAAAGATTTTAACTGACGAAATAATTAAATTGCCAAGATTTAAGGATTTTGATGTGCTTGATATCCCCAGAATCGTTTCGGTCCAGGACGATTTCGACCTTTTAAACACTCCAAAAGACCACCCCAGCAGAAGGGAAACGGATACTTATTATATTACCGACCAAGATCTTTTAAGAACGCAGATGACCGTAATGTGGCCTTATTATCTAAGGGATCAGAAAGTTCTGCAAAAGCTGGAAAACCAGGGACATATCGGGGCCATGGCTCCCGGGATCGTTTTTAGAAAAGATGAAATTGATAAAAAACACTTTCCGGCCTTTCATCAAATAGACTTTTTATATATTTGCAGAAAGGCTCAGAAGATTATTACCCAAAAAGACCTGGAAAATGTCCAATCAGATTCTGCCAAGGCTATTTTTGGCCAAAATATCGAATACAGATTTCTGGTAGACTCTTTTCCGTTTACCGATCCCTCGATACAATTGGAACTTAAATTTAATGAACAGTGGATGGAAGTTACGGGAGCGGGAATCGTGCATCCTCAATGTTTGAAAAATTTTGGGCTCGACCCCGAAGTTTACAATGGTTGGGCTTTTTC
>JAZDOU010000349.1:0-5709 GCA_043798385.1 Pseudomonadota bacterium | reverse complement strand
CAACAATAATTTACTGTCTGATAGGATGATTATATAATAGGCATAGAAAGGAGGGCAAGGGAAAAGAGTGGAAAAAAAGGGGTCCAGGCAAGATTCTGCGGATATTTATTTGTGGCATCGAAGTTGATTTTTTGATATACAGACATAACCCTCGGGCAACCCGTAATGGCGATCTTACTTAGTTCTCATCCGGAAACGACCTTTCCGGATGAGAACTACTTAGGAGTAAGATCAAAGGTGTCGTTCAATGGAAGATATGATTTCAACAGAAGGGCACTACTCCAGGCTTTACCGCAAATTTATCACCTTAATCCTGGTGACCTCTCTGATCCCTCACCTGTTGGTTGGCTGGGGAATTTATCTTTATTTTTCGAACTTTTCGAATGATCGCTTGAAGGAGACCTTCCGAAATCAGGTTGAGGATCATCGAAAAATTATTGAGCTATTCTTAAAAGAACGAGTCTCCGATCTTGAATTTGTCGCGCACACCCAGCCCCTGGAATTTTGGCATAACCGGAAAAATCTGGTCTCTGTCTTGAATACCCTCAATCGGGGAGGTCGATTTTTTATCGATTTAGGGGTAATCGGCCAACAGGGTAAACACCTCTCCTATGTCGGCCCTTATCAATTGATGGATAAAAATTATTCCCAAGAATTCTGGTTCAAGGAGGTAATGAAAAAGGAGGTTTTCATCAGTGATATGTTTGAGGGTTTTCGCAAATCACCTCATTTCATCATCGCCTATTTAAGAACAGAGGGAGAAAACCGTTGGATCTTGAGGGCCAGTATCGATACGGAATATTTTCGATCTTTGGTTGAAAACGTCAAAATCGGCAAAACCGGGGAAGCCACCCTGTTAAATCAATCGGGCCTCTTTCAAACCAATCCTCGTTTCTCGGGAAAGATCATGGGAAAGTCCTCTCTGCCCATGGAAAAATTTCATGAAAACAGCGGGGTTGAACTCATCGCTGGAGAAGGGAGGGGGTCTGCCCCGCCGTCTTCCCGACAGATCGTGGCCTATGCCTGGCTCAAAAACCCCCGCTGGCTGCTGGTGGTTAAGCAGGATTACTCCGAAGCCTTCAAGGTCGTCAATCGGGCCAACTGGTCCGCCTTGATTTTTGTTCATTTGAGTAGTTTAGCTATTATCGTCATCACCATCGGCGTCACCTATTTTATAATCAAGATGATCCGCAGGCGGGATGAAACGGCCGGTCGGCTCAACGATCAATTGATGCAGGCCAGCAAGCTGGCCTCGATAGGAGAAGTTTCGGCTAAAGTGGCCCATGAGCTTAATAGTCCCCTGGGAGGGATCTTGATCTATGCCAATCTGTTGCTGGAAGAGACTCCTTCGGAAGATCCCAAACAGAAAGACCTGAAAGAGATTATTGATCAGACCTTGCGTTGCAAAGAGATTGTCAAAGACCTATTGGAATTCAGCCGCAAGGCCACCCATCGCCTCGTCCCCTGCAGTCTCAATCAGTCGGTCAGAGAGGCGGTTGATCTCTTAAGTAAACAGGTCGGCTTTCAAAGTCCCCTTTTCCTGGGTCCAATCGTCCAACCGGGTATTCAGGTTATCCAGGAGATTGACCCGGATCTGCCTTTAATCGAAGCCGATCCCAATAGATTGAATCAGATACTGGTCAATCTGATTATCAATGCCGTCGATGCTATGGAAGGGAAGGGAACCCTGACGCTGCGGACCTATCAACAACCCGTGGAGAAGAAGGTGGTCCTGGAAGTCTGCGATACCGGCATGGGCATCCCCCCGGAAAATATTCCTAAAATTTTTGAACCCTTTTTTACCACCAAGGAGGCAGGGAAAGGCACCGGATTGGGATTGAGCACCGTGTATGGCATCGTCCAGGAACACAAGGGAACCATTGAAGTTCGAAGCACTGAAGGACAGGGAGCCACCTTCATAGTATCTTTTCCGTTTCAAACGGATCTTCTTGGATAAAGTCCGGATAATAGATCTCGGCACTGTCCATGTCCTGGATAATGATTTCCTCAAAAGCCAGTTTTTCCGCCAGGGCTAAGACGTCCTCATATTCGCCTGGATAGACCAATCGATTGATTTCAGGCAGGTGGTTGGCCTGATAACCGGGGCGATACTGGGCCATCAGGCTGATGGGGATCTCCAGGGAAACGGAGGCCAGCACCCGAAGGACTTCCCGGCTGTTGGATTGGTTTTCCGGTAAGACCAAATGGCGGACTAACAGGCCCCGGCAGGCTAAACCCTGCTCATCCGTTGTCAATGGTCCGACCTGTCGGAACATCTGCCGGATGGCGGCCTGGTTATAAAGCGTATAATCTTCCACCTGGGACAGGCGGGAAGCGTTCTGATCGTCCCCATACTTCATATCCGGCAGATAAATATCCACGATCCCCTCCAATAGGCCCAGGGTGGTCTCTGAGAGATAGCCGTGGGTGTTATAGACCAGGGGTAAACGAAGCCCTTGGGGTATGGCGATTTCCAGGGCCTTAAGGATAAAAGGGAGGTGAGGGGTGGGGGATACCAAGTCCAGATTGTGACATCCCTGGGCCTGCAACTTTAGAAAAATGTCTGCCAGGACTTCCACCTCCAGTTCTTCCCCGAACCCTTCCTGGCTGATTTGATGGTTCTGGCAGTACAGACAGCCCAGGGCACAACCGGAAAAAAAAACCGTCCCGGCCCCACGGCTGCCTGAAAGAGGGGGTTCTTCTCCAAAATGGGGTAAGGCCCGGGCCACTTTCGCTTTGGGGCCTTGTCCGCAACGCCCCCTTTCACCCTTCAAGCGGTTTACCCGGCAATCCCGTGGGCAAAGGGAACAGGAAGTTAACAGGTTCCAAGCCTGTTTGGTCTTAGGCGATAATTTTTCCAAGGACCACAGATCCAGGTAAGACGGTCGCATGCTCGGAATCACATTCTCCTTTTCTTTCATTTCGCCCGATAGTATAGTAACAAGTAAACATAACCTTGAATAGGTTTATCGTCAATCGTAAAACTCGTAAATTCTCACGCGGGTAAGATATAATTTTGGATCAGCCGGTATGGAAATAGAAAAAAAATATTTCGGCCTGTCCCGCCGGGAAGGGATCATTACCCTTTCGTTGATGCTGGTCATTTCCAGCCTGGCGATTGTCCAGACTATCAGGGGCCGGGAGGCCCCCTATAAGCAGTTTGTTGAGCGGGCCAAACAGATTGGTCCGGCTTTGGAGGTCTTTGCTAAGGACCATGGGGGCCGGTATCCGGATGATGGCTTAGACAACCACAGTCCGCCGGGATTGAGTCCGAAATACCTTCAGTGGAAAGAAGAATGGAATATTGATTATGAAGTCCACGATAACGGCCGGGGAGGGAAATTTATCGCCTTGGAATTTTTGGGACGCTACCAGGCCAATCGAACCTTCAATTCCCTGGGCCTGACCCGGGATCCGATCAATAGAAAGATCTATGGCCGGGGTCAGCCCATTCCCCGAAAAATAAATCGTATCTGGGTTTTTTTTGAGGAAGCCCCGATCTATCAACCGCAGTAATATCTCAAAACCCTTCGGCTGTCTTTTTACCCCGGATGGCTCCGGATGATGAGCCCTTCCAGATTAATCCGATTTTCCTGGAGGGGTTTTCGATGGAGGGAGAACAGGAAAGACCCTTCGGTGATGTCAGGTTTTAGAAAAGGCAGGCAGTGCCGGCGGAATTCTTCCACCGGCAAGCTATTGAGGATATCAAAACATTTTGAATTTTCAGGATAGCTTTTCTTTCCTTTTTCCTGCTGAACCACCAGATCCTGGGGCACTACCCGGTCCAGCAAAGGGATCAAATCCACCTTTTCTTTTTCTACGGTCCCCAAGAGTTTGATGAAATTGACCTGAATGAACCGTTTGCGGCAGGGCAGTTTATAAAACATCCGGCCCTCGGCATCGAATTTGATTTCTTTATAATTGGTTCCCAGGTCCCAGGTCATTGAACGGACATTGTGATTGATGGCGATGTCCTGGATGCCGAAGCGGCTGTTTTTCAGATTAAAGACACTGATAGATCCGGAGGCTTTGTCCTGCTGATCCGGGAAACACGGTTTTAATAAATGCTGAAGGTATCCCCGGGAGAGGATCTCGTTGAAGGCACCGAGCTCTTGAATTTCCCGATTCAATTGGCGGATGGTTTTTTTCCAGCCCTCCCCGATCCTCCGGATATACAAGTTCCGGTAATAGTCCAGGGAGTCCGGGTCCCGATCGTGATTTAATTTTTCCAGGGCCAGGTTGATTTCAGCCACTTTTTGGGTCTTTTGGATCTTTAAGGCCTGGTCGTGCAAAGGGGATCGGTCGGGATGATAAATCAACAGTAAGGCCCGATAGGAAGACTTGATCAAGGAAAACAATTCCTTTCCTTCCAGGGCACGGACTAATGCCGGGGTAATCCCCAGGGTTTCAAAAGGGTTTTTGGCCTTCATAAGGGAAATAGTATATCCCAAAATCGTTATTTGTTCAATTTTTTTGCCGTCGCCTTCCGTGGACTGGCCGGATAAATGAAAAACAAAATATTTCATATAAAAAAGTTTACACACCCCAGGGATGAATGATAGTATTAGGTACCCAAATTCTAAACAAGGAGGTTTCCTATGGCGATAATTACCATTTCACGAGGAACGTTCAGCGGTGGTAATGCCCTGGCTGAGTGTCTTTCCGCTCAACTGGGCTATCCACGCCTTGGACGTGAAGAGGCGATATCTGAAGCAGAAAAGGAATACGGAATCAGTTTGGAAAAACTTACTGCGGCGGTCAAAAATCCCCCTTCCATCTGGCAACAGACCATCGGCCCCCGGGTGGCCTATCTTAAATGCCTGACGGCGGCCATTATGGATCACGCCAAGGACGGGGACTTGGTTTACCACGGGTATGCCGGGCATTTGCTCCTAAGCGGGGTTCCACAGGTACTTCGGGTACGGGTTATAGCGGGTATTGAATCCCGAATCGAGATGGCCATAAAACAGATGAACCTGACCCGCAATGAGGCAGTCGAATATATCGAAAAAGTGGACAAGGAGCGCAGCCGCTGGACTCATTTCCTGTATGGCCTGGAATGGCAGGATCCCGTCCTTTATGACTGGGTGTTGAATCTTGATTCTATCAGTATTGAAAACGCTTGTGAGCTGGTGGCTTGTCGGATCAAACTGGATGATTTTAAATCCACGCCTGAATCGCAAAAGGCCTTTGAAGACGCCTTGCTTAGCAGCCGGGTTTGGGCCTCCCTGGCGAGAGAAGAACGCACCCGGGTGGCCTCCGTTCAAGTCACCGCTGATTCAGGGGTGGTGACCCTAAGCGGGAGCCTCGGGTCTAAAAAAACCCTGGAGGCTATCCTCCAAATTGCCAAGCAGGTCACGGGGGTCAAGTCGACAATAAACCACCTGGGCATAGGGACAGACTGGTACTGGTAGTCGGCGGTTTCCCTGAGAAGCGCAGGTGCTCTCCTCCCTGGGGGAGTGCACCTGCCAATTTAGAATAATAAGGGTATAAAGGGATTGGTAACGTTCAAAAGTTGAGGCAATTCATCAGCCCGAATTGGAAATGGCAGCCAGGTCATAAATGGGGTTAGGGGGGTCTTATTTTCAGGGATTGTCCAAAGGGACACCCAATGCCCGTATGCCGGCCCGGACGGCTAAGTTAATTAGTTTCCATCCGGAAATTCGAATTTCCGGATGGAAACACCTCGATATCAGCATTAAGCTCTCG
>JAZDOU010000339.1:0-5288 GCA_043798385.1 Pseudomonadota bacterium | reverse complement strand
TAACCTTCAGATCGTAGAGAAGGAAGACGGAGGAATGATTGGGATTGTACTTAATGTCTCCGAGACGGTATTTAACCCGGAAATACTCAAAGATCGGTTCCTGGACGACCCAGAAAATCTTCCTCTTCCATTTCTCAAGGATTATGCCTTTGTTGAGGATCTGGGTGAAGGTCCGCTTCCAGATATCATAGGTGTTTATGCCGAAATTATAGGTGGCCTTAGGGGCCAAGGTCCCTGAATCCATCAAGTCTTTGAACCCCTGGACGAGCTTACCGGTGCTGGTGGTTTGTCCGGTCTGGAGTTCGATGACTACGAAATCTTCAATTATCGTGCTGAGAGGCTTGTGTTTGACCATTACAAAATCAAAATTGCCGATTCCGGTAAGACCGACCTCACTGAAAACCAGGATGTTGTGAATCGAGCCAAAGTGGGCTTTGGCGATATCCCGGAAGATGAGACCTTTCTCCAGAAACCTTCGAGGACATAACGCAATTTCTTTGCCATCGGTATGGGCGGTGCAGACACCGAAGGGGTAGTCCACCAGTCGGCTTTTTTTATAGCACCCGGAGTCATGAAACGGGCAGTGATGGTTTTTCTTGGCGGATCTGGCCTCTTGAGAGGTATCTTTCCAGTAATGTCCGAATATCTCGGAAGGGTATTTGGCCATTCCATTAACCTTTCAGAAAATCGGCCCAGGTTTTAGTCATATCTTGTTCCGACAAATCCTGTTCAAGAATCCAGCCCATCATGTTCCCGCAGGCCTTACAAAAAGAATAGCTATCAAAGTCTTCGATCGGCTCCGGTTTTTGCCAGTGTTTCTTTTTTTGCGGCCCCCGGGGCCTCAGGACCAGTATGGTGTCATGTTTCAGAGACCGTAAATTCATGATATGAACGGAAATTGGATTTTCGGAATGAACCACAAAGGCGTTGGTTAAGAGGAAACGGGCCTTTTTCAGGGCTAGGGTAAGTTGGGCCCAGGCATTCGGGTTCCAGTGATGATAGGTAAAGATAAGCCGGCCATGAGGACGTTTTAGAACCCTGTTGCATTCTTGCCATATTTGACCCAGGACGAACCCAAACTTGGCTTCATTTTCTTCCGATTCGGCAACAGCCGAGGACTGGGCCACATACTGCCAATTGGATTGATCCGGAAGAAAGGTCCTGAGCCAACAGCGGAAAAAATGGGACAGATCACTATACTGGACGCTGTTAAAATAAGGAGGATCAGTCACCACGAAATCCACTGAATTCGTGGGCAAAGGCATTTTTTTAGAATCGTTCTGGCTTACGAGAAACATTCTGGTCTGATCGGAAAAAGCGGAAAGAGAAGAGGCCTCCTGGCCCAGGTCGATCTCGTTTTGGATAGTCGTTTTTATCCATCGGTGGTTGACATAGCGTCGTTCGATCGGGGCCTTGGCCCATTCCCCGGCCGCAACAATCCGGTTCTCAAAAAGATTCCCCAGGGTACCGGAGGTATGGCGAGGGAACAGGGGGTTGTTTTCAAGGGCCGTATAGGGAAAAGAATAGGCATGATGGGAAAAAACATGCCGGATAGCCCCCGGGCGTCTTTTATCCACCCCTTTGTAGCCGCAAAGAGCGGCATTAAATTCCAGAGAGGTTGATAATAATAAGCTCATCCAAAGGGCGTGCTTCTGAGGGATGGTGGTAAGGATGGCCTGAGACTCGGCAATATAGATCAACTGACGGGGGAAAAAGAGTTCATAGAAATAATGGACGTTGCGATTTTTTAAATCATCCGACTTGGGACCGTTGGGTATCTCAAAGCTACTTGGCGGGAATTTAATATTCCGGCCTGCCCAGCGTTGGGCGGATAGAAGAAGTTTGACATCCTGGCTGTCCAGGGATTTAAAAAAATTTTGATGAACCGGGCAATAGCCGGCGATCACCAGGGGAACATAGCGTTCGGTAAAGGGTACAGAAAGGATCTCTGAATTTTTTCCGTTAATCCCCTTTTCCCGAGCTTCCCCTTTGGTGATTATTTTCCAGGTTTTTCCGATTAGATGGATTTGTCCAGAAGGGTAAAACTCGTTGAGGGTTCTCTGGGTGCCATCCGACTCCTCTCGGAGAACCAGGGAGTCCACCACCAAAACCTCCTCCGAGTCGGCTCGCTTCCTCAAACCGTATAAAGTATACTGCAGATCAGCACTGCGATCACAGGTTGGGCAGGAGGTCTTAAAATACTTACCAATACGTTTGGCTAATTCCCTTTCGAAAGAACGGTAGACCTGTTCCTTTTCAGAAACGGAGATACTTGAGAGAGAGGCCTTGGCCTGCAGTATTGGAATCGGGTCGATGTCGTATCCGATTACATTGGCGCCCAGGCGGATGGCTTCATGCAAGGTGGTTCCGCCGCCGATCATGGGATCGAGAATAGTGACCCCCTCCAAACCCCCGGCACTGTAATAATCCCTTTTGGAGATATCCGGAACGAGCTGCTTTAAGATATGGCGAAAGGTGGTCCCGGACCGGCGGGCCCACCATTTATGTAAATAGGTGTTGGGCCTGAAAAGGTGTTTATTAAAAGACTCCATCATGGCCAGTCTATTGGCTTCTTCTTCTGGAAAAGTCGTATCTATTGGCACGGTCTTTTGAAGACGGGCTGGCGGCGTCTCAAGCTCAGAATAAACAAGGGCCAGTTGGGTAGCATCCATAAAGAAGATTCCTGATAAGACTGCTTGAAGGACGCCATTTTGGAGCGAACGGCGATATGAGATTGTGTTTGTCAGCTTTTCTGAATTATCATAAGAACTTGAATTTGCAGGAATGAGTATAAATTGAGCGGGGATGAATAGTCAAGAAAAGATATGAGTGGCGACCAGAGAACGTTGGAAATAAAATAACCGATTGAAAGAATTTATAAAAATGGGGGCAGCCTATATTAACTTCACAATGCGGGACGCACAATACGAGATGTTGATTCTAAATTGCCTAACTTTCAAATTACTTCGATTTAAAATCCCACCTGAAGCATTGGTAGAAAAAAAGACCGGGGGTAGGATGGGGACATGGCTATGTTTTCCGGAAGGCCTGAAGATGTCTTAGAATTAATTCAACAGTATTTGTGTCACCTTATGTTATCCAGCGGTCTGCCAGGGCATAACTGGTGCTTCGACCGCGGCCGGGCTCTTTCACTAAAACACCATGCTTCACCAGATCATCAATATCCCTAAGGGCCGTATCTTGCGAGCATTTGGCCAGCTTGGCCCATTTGGAAGTAGTCAGCTTACCTTCCAACCCGTCAAAGAGCCGGTTAATGATGGCCCGCTGGCGTTCATTGAAGGGCTTGTGGGTATGGGCCTCCCAGAAATGAGCCTTGTGGAAGATGTCGGCCAGAATATGTTCCGCCCCTGTAATCGCCCGATCAAGGCAGCCTAGAAACCATTCCAACCAGGGGGTTATATCCAGATCGCCTTTTTGGGTTTTTTCCAGCAAGTCGTAGTAGGCCTTTCGCTCCAGGTGAATCTGCGCCGACATACTATAAAAACGTTGGGAGCTATTTTCCGAACGGGCCAGGGCCATATCGGCAATCGCCCGAGCAATCCGGCCGTTGCCGTCCTCAAAGGGATGGATCGTTACAAACCAGAAATGGGCCAGACCGGCAGTCAGAACCGGATCAATGGAGGGAGAACCGTTAAACCATTTCAGAAAAACGCCTATTTCCCTGGGAACACGCTTAGCCTCTGGGGCCTGATAATGCACCTTCTCCCGGCCGATCGGGCCGGAAACCACTTGCATGGGGTCTGATTTATCCTTACGCCAGCCGCCGACCACGATCTTGGTCAGACCACTGCGGCCGGTAGGGAACAGAACGGAGTGCCAGGCAAAAAGACGCTCTTCGGTCAACGGATCGATGTAATGCCCGGTGGCATCGAGCATCATTTCTACAACACCCTCTACCTGCCGGTCAACCGGAATCAGGCCTGCCATATCCAGTCCCAGTCGGCGGGCGATAGAAGATCGCACCTGCTCCTTACCCAGCATTTCGCCTTCGATTTCGCTGGATTTGAGAATATCCTCAGTCAGGGTTTTAAGTACGGCTTCATTCCGGAGTGAAAAACCCAGCCCCTCCATGCGCCCGATGAATCGCCCCTGGCGATGGCGTACACCGGCAAGCTCTCCGGCCAGCCGTTCCTGACTCCAGGTCAACTTTGGCCAATTCTTCCTTTCGTAAATATAGACCATAATTCTCCGCACCTCCTGCGGGTATTATGCCGAATATTCTTCCCCAAAGCAAGAACAATCTCCGTATATTTTGCGTCGAATAAGAGCGCTATTCACCGCACTTCAGACCAAAGCCTCGCCTCGGTTCGGCCTCCAAAATACTAGAAGGGTCAGGTCTATTTTCTTGACATTATTTCTTTCATTCGCATAATTCGGCTTGTCGAGGAAAAGTGCAATCCCGGATGATCGGCAATTTGCTTCTGGGAATATCCGTGTCTTATAACGGAATGCCTCCAGAAGATGTCGGTCCTTCTGCACCACAATCCCTTTAAACCTGCCCTGAAACAAATGTCCAACCTATGAATCCTATTGAACCATTGGATATAAACAACATTTAATTATCTGATCCCTATGGAAAGATTTCCTGATAATGTTTCAATGAGCAGGTGATAGTGATTATCCATCAGGCAATACGCCCGACAGAGCCAGTGATAGCGGGCGCAATCCCGGTAAAGGATTCCGATCCAAGTCATTCCCAAAAATCTCTTTGCGGTCATTCCCCCGACTGGTGATAGGATAAACAGCACCGGGAAACTCTATGCGTAAAGGACGAGCCATTAATAAACCCTGTCGGCTTAAAATCGTAATGTTAAGAAAATAGACCTGACCCCATAGACTCTAGAATCTACTTTTATTTGCCACCGGGTTATCTTTAATGATCCCTATCTGCCTTTTCCTGCCTGACCTTATCATACAGCCAGACCTTGATAAGGGCACCTCGATCCACACCAATGGATTCTCGGATAGCATCAATTTCCTTTACCAAAGATTGACTGATATCTAAAGTGATCCGCACTTTTTTCCCCGGTTTGGTTATTATTGCTTTGGAAACATCTATTAATTGATGGATATCTTCACCACCATCAAATCTCCGATCGAATTCTTCATTGTCTTTAGCCACATTTTTCTTTTTCATAACATTCATTCTCCTTTTTCCGGGAACGCCTGGCCGAAATAATCCGGATAACTCCTTCTCGTACCGTGTAGATGGCGGTCCATAGTTGTAATGCGTTGGTTCTAAATTGCCTAACTTTCAAATTACTTCG
>JAZDOU010000324.1:0-38158 GCA_043798385.1 Pseudomonadota bacterium | reverse complement strand
AACAAATGCTCCATCCATATCTGGCGGGATGAGGAAGGCTATCAAAGGAGGGTTTTTTATCAAAACCGGTATGCCGAAGAGCTCTATAAATACTTGGAGGTTGAATGGGAAAAAGAGGCTGTTCCGGGCTCGTACTTTGATTCCGAGATCTTTCGTTATCTGGCCGAATGCATCGATTCCTGGGCCAAACCCAGTCCAAAACTTTTTGAATACTTTGGAGGAGATTCCCTCCTCTCCCGTTCTCATGGTCAAAGACATGTCCAGTATTTCGACAGCACCTACCGGAGAAGGGGCCTGTATTTTCTGGATGAGCCTGAGAATGCCCTTTCCCCGAAGAAACAGATTGAATTACTCAAAATTCTGAGAGAGACCAGCCGGAACGGACTGGCTCAATTTATTATCGTAACCCATTCCCCGATCCTTTTGTCCTACCCTGGGGCCACGATCTACAATTTCGATACCATACCTATTTCGGAGACCCCCTATGAGGAGACCGATTATTACAAAATATATAAAGATTTTCTAATCAACCGAAAGAAATATTTATGGACCTGATAGGCCGGCAAGGCCCGCGCCTTTACCCGCCGGGCTGAGAGCCGATTTATTTAAGAAAGGGAACAGCCTATGTTCATCGGACACTATGGAGTTGGCTTGGTGCTTAAAAGGAAGGCCCCTCAAATCCCCTTATGGCTTCTCTTTGTGGCGGTTCAATTTGCGGATATCCTGGCCTTTATCCTGGTCATCCTGGGGATCGAACGGATCCACTATCAACCCAATGCCAATCCCTTTCTAAGGACCAACATAGAATACCTGCCTTTTTCCCATTCACTATTCACCAATATCCTCTGGACTGTGCTGGTATTCTTCATCTTTTGGAAATGGAAAAATAAGACCTGGGGCACCATCCTGGCCTTGGGGGTCATCAGCCATTGGTTTTTAGACCTCCTGGTCCACACCCCCGATCTGCCGCTTTTCTTCAATCAGTTCAAGGTGGGCTTTGGCCTATGGCGTTTTCCCTGGATTTCTTTTTTGATCGAAATCGGTATGCTTATCGGAGGCGCTGTTTTTCTTTATCGAAAATCCTTCTGGACGTTAAGACCCCTTGTGCTGACCGGGCTGATCCTGTTTAGTTATTACCAGATGATTTTTACACCCGAACCGGAGATCATCAGGACCAATATGCCACTCAGGGCCCTGGCGGTCCTGATCAGTTATCTGGTCTTCATTGCCCTGGCCTTCTGGTGTGAACCAAAGAACCAGATTGGAGATTGAAGACTTCCTTGATCAGAGACCCAATCTGTTTTTAATCCAGTCCAGGGCCTCTTCCCGGGAAGGGATCCGGCCTTCCATTTGCTCCTCTTTAATCTCTGAGAGCAGGGTCTTAAATAACGGGCCGGGCTTCAGTCCCAGTTCAATCAGGTCTCTGCCTGAAACAAGGGCGGGAACCTTTGCCGGGGGGGAAATCCATTCGTCTCTAATTAAAAGGGCTTGACGCCATAAATTCATAATCCGGTCTTCCAGGTCCTGTGGTTTTTCCGGGCCTTGGGCCGCCAGGCTGTCAGCCAGGGCCAGCAAAAAAAATCCGCTTAATTCGTCAGAGGCTTCGCGGACAAACCGGTTCAGGGCCCGACGGGTCAAATGCCCCCGGACTTCTTCTTGAACCAGAAGCAAAGGACGCATATGCCCGCCGATCATCTTTTGAATAAATGTCTTTTCCCGATTACCGATCCGGTATCGTTGTGCGATGGAGTCAAATTGCCCTTGAGAAGCCTCGGGATGGCCATAAAAAGTCTGCTGCCCTTTTCTTTCATTTCCAGTTACAGCCTTCCCCAGGTCGTGAACCAGGGCGGCCCATTTTAGCCAGGCCGGCTTCCAGTCCGGGTTAAGGAAGGAAAACATTTCCGCCTCCAGATCGGCCGGAAGGGGAAAATGCCTTTTAGTTCGAAAATAAGGTTCGAGGTTCAACCTTCGACCGGCCTTATTTTCATACTTCATGGTGTCACGCCCCTCGGCGGGGCATGACCGTTGAATGAGTTTTTCCAGAAATTGAAAGGTCAGCAGACTGTGCTGGAAGACATCGAGGTGATGATAACGGTCCTGCCTGATCCCTCTTAATAGCCCTATTTCAGGGAAAAGGACTTCTAACAGACCGGCCTCCTCCATTTCAAGGAGAGAGACAAAACCGGCAGGCTGAGAGAGCAACAACAGCCATTCGTAATGGATCCGTTCCGGGGCACTTCGGGTCAGGACCGGGCCCCATTTTTTTATAGCCTGCCTGGTATCCGAATCAATGGTCAAACCCAGTTGAGCGGATAGGCGGAAGGCCCGAAGGATCCGCAAAGGGTCCTGTTGAAAGCAATCCGGGTCGGTCATTCGCAAAAGCCTGTTTTCCAGATCCCTGATCCCGTTTAAGGGATCGTAGGGGAGCCATTCGCCTGGGGCAAAGGCCTGGGCCAGGGGGAGACAGATGGCATTAATGGTAAAATCTCGAGCCTTCAGATCCGCTTCCAGGTCCGGGCCGCGAAGTTTGGAAAAATCGAAGCTCTGGCCGTTAATGACCACCCGGGCCATTTCCCCTTCTTCCCGCAGCAGGACAAAAGTCCCTCCTGTCTGCTCCGCAAAGAGTCGGGCCGCCTTCAGGGCCTCCTGAGAGAGGGTCAGATCCACATCCCGGGTCTCCCGCCCCAGGAGCCGGTCTCGCACCAGCCCCCCGATCAGAAAGACTTCCGCCCCGATCTCTTGAGATATTTTTAAGAGAATGTTAAACGGATGATGATTAACCACCCAGGGGCGCAGGTTTTTTATTTGATCACATTCCATGATTTCAGGTATATGTAAAAAAAGTTCAATGTTCAAGGTTTGATGAACCTTTATGCCATCAGCTCCTCACATCCTCTTAATCAATCCCACACTCTGGGACTTTACCGCCTTTGACCTCTGGGCCAAACCCCTGGGCCTGCTCTATCTGGCCGGGATCTTGCGGGCCGACGGATACCGGGTTGACCTGTTAGACTGCCTGGATATCCATTTCAAACGAGCCGAGAGGTTGAATCCTCCCCCTCGCAAGGTCTTTGGCACCGGGAAATATTTTCGTCAGCGCCTTTCTAAACCTCCTGTCTTGCAGGCGATCCCGAAATATTATTACCGTTATGGGGTCCCGCCGGCTCTTTTTCTTGAAGCCTTAAAAGAACTCCCCCGGCCGCAGGCCGTTTTGATCACCTCTTCTATGACGTATTGGTATGGCGGGATCAGGGAGACGGTGGAGCTGGTGCGATCCGTTTTCCCCGAATGCCCGATTGTCCTGGGCGGCATCTATGCCACCTTGATGCCCGACCAGGCCCGGGAAAAAATTCACCCTGATTATCTTATCACCGGTCAGGGGGAAGGGGCAATTTTAAAGTTACTGGCCGGCCTGGTCGGTAAGGCCCCCCGGTTCAACCCGGACCCCGATGATCTGGACGGGCTTCCCCGACCGGCCTTTGATTTGTATCCCCGTCTGGATTATATCGGTTTGCTGACTTCTCGGGGGTGTCCTTTTTCCTGCCCCTATTGCGCCTCTAAATGGCTTCAACCCACCTTTCGGCAACGGTCAGTGGAGGGGGTGGTTGATGAAATTTTATACTGGCATAAAACCACCGGGGTAAGAGATTATGCCTTCTATGATGATGCCCTGTTGGTCGGGTTTGAGAAGCATCTCGGCCCTATTTTAGAAGGCCTGCTCAGAAAAAACGTTTCAGTGCGCTTTCACACCCCCAATGCCCTGCATGTGCGGGAGGTAACGCCGGAGAGGGCCGGCCTCCTTTTCAGGGCCGGTTTTAAAACCTTGCGTTTCGGCCTGGAAACAACCAACTGGGAGAGGCAAATGGCCTGGGGGGGCAAGATGGATCAGGAGGACCTTTACCGGGCGGTTACGGCCCTGAAAAAGGCCGGGTTTGGAAAAAATCAGATTGAAGTCTATCTTCTCTGCGGCCTGCCGGGCCAGCCCCTTTCAGAAATGAAGCAGACCATTCGGGAGGTGAAAACCTTAGGACTCCGTCCCAGACTGGCCGAATATTCACCCTTACCAAAGACCGCCCTGTGGGACGAGGCCTGCCGGGTTTCCCGATTCCCCTTGGCCGAAGAACCGTTGTTCCACAACAATTCCTTGTG
Organism: Pseudomonadota bacterium; assembly: GCA_043798385.1. Taxonomy (GTDB): domain Bacteria; phylum Desulfobacterota; class RBG-13-43-22; order RBG-13-43-22; family RBG-13-43-22; genus RBG-13-43-22. Next base: position 34,009 of record JAZDOU010000324.1, on the reverse strand, counting down.
GCCTTGCCTCAACCCCTTTTCCTGGGAAACGGTCCAAACCCTCAAAGACCTGGCCCGGGCCTGACGATCCTCTTTCTCAAGCAATGGTCAGGTGGGGGAGTCTTTCCTCAGGTGTCCCGAAGGAAATTTACCTGACAGACAGGGACAACAGGGTTCGTGCTGGACGACTCGCACCTACCCAACCCGGACCAGCCGGAACCAAAATTGGATATACGAAATGTGTTAAAACCCTTGGTTGGTACGGGTCAACGGCTTGTTCTTTAATAAATTCTTTCCATTTTGCGTAGAATTTTATTCTTAGGTCACTAATCTTCTTTCTTATTATGTGTTTGCATTAACGATTACCGATTCAAATAAACAAGCCGCCCCCCCATCAGAGGAGGCGGCTTGAAGTGAATACAAATCACTCATGATATTCAAGTTTAGGGTTTAGGAATTACTTTTGTCGTAACTTTTCCCGAAGAATCCTTCGTCTTTACTGTAGTAGATCCATCTTTGTTTTGAATCGTTTGGGTGCCACTGCCGTCTTTGTTTGTTTTTGTTATTTTGGTCCTCCCGCTCCCATCGTTAGCCTTAGTGGTGATTGTTGTTGTCTTGTCAGTTGTTTTTATCTTTGATGTATTACCCTTACTATCACTTATTGTTCCCTCCCCCGGTTTAAGCTTATTTTTTTTTTGAGCAAACACCGGTGCAGGGGAAAACAAGATAGATAAAACAAAGGCTATAACGATACAACTACCAATACCTTGAAATAATTTGATTCCCTTCATAACTCCTCCTTTTTCCTGTTGGGAATTATTAAAATCTTTTTAACTATTGGCTAATAGTGTTTATGTAGTGTACTGTTTAGGCCGCTGCAAACCGCCGATCAAGGGCACTGCATCTGATGAAATGGAATACATTTATTTATAGTAATAACAAACTGTTGGGCCTTACATCCGTTGCTTTTAAAATTTAGGACTTATAAAAACTTATTCTGCATAGCAGAGGTCCCTTCCGACGGTGCCACTTGGGCACCCAGTAGAGTAGCACGAGCCGTCGCAATAATAAGGGTGACCAGAAGTACAGCAGACACGTACACTGCTACAATACAGGGGATAGGCGGCATTAGTGCAATGCTTGCTACTACCGCCGCCGCTGCTGCTACCGCCGCCACCACCACAACCGATGAGAAAAACGGCTATAGTAAGTACCGTAAAGATAAAACCATACAGGAATAGATAAAATTTCCGCATTGAAGGCCTCCCCATCAAAATTTTATTTATTCAATCCCTGGTTGTTTAACAGTACTCATTATTCGTGAAAGAATATTCATATTTATATAAAGGTAATTTATTAAATGTCAACTAATTTTATAGTAAAAAACAGCCTGCTTACGGTTTTTGTAATCGGGAGTCATTTGGGGATAGGATTAAGTATTGTCAATTGATTAAAGGAATGTTAAAAAAAATTGTCCTTATAGCTCCAGCTCCGACCTTGGCGGGATAACCTCCGTCCAGGATTCAGATTGTAGGATTGTAGGAAGAAAACATAATGGTTAAGGAAACAACCAAAAATCGATCTAAGGCAAAGGAAGCAACTCTTCAGAAAAAACCGAAGGGATTTTTGCAGTTCCTCCGGGAGCGCAATCCCAATCTATTCGCCCACCATCCGGACCATCCGGCCTTCCGGGACCATGTCTGGGTCTTTCAGGGACTTTCTCTCTGTAAGGGCTGTACGGTTACCTTTTCCGGGATGATCTTAGGCGGTTTACTCTATCTGCTTACGGGCTGGCTAAAATGGTTTTCCGATCTACAAATCGGGTTTATCTTCCTGGCCTTTCTCCTTCCAACACCGGTAGTAACCCTCCTGTCTTTTCCCCGAATCGCCAGGCATGTGGCTCGATTCCTGCTTGGTATCCTCATGACCTCAGCGCTGGTGATGCTCTTCATAACGGATTCCTGGGCTGTTAGATCAGCCATTGTCTTTACCTACCTGGCTGTCAGGATTCCTCTGGAAAAAAAGCGACGTCGTGACAACGAAACGCTGCTTAAGCAATATACCCATTCCCTTAGGCAAAAATCGGCAGCTATGAAAAACTGAATGAGGGAAACAGGGACAACAGCACCCGATTTTTGAAAGCCTCGTCCAATTTCCCGCCTTCTCTGATATTTTAGAATATTTCGTTACTACTCAGGTTGTTTAGGCTGTAGGCTGTTAATTTCTTCCTTGGGAAACCCTTTGGTTGTCCGATAGATCAAGACCGCCACTTCGTCGGCCAGTTCAAACGCTCTGAGTTTGGTATGGTCGCGCATGATTTCCTCCTGCAGGCTAACTGCCTACAACCTATCCACCTGAGTAGTTACAATATTTCTTCAGTTTGTTTCCAATATCCGATCCCTAGTTCTTGGAACGGTATTCGTGGAGCAGTTTTTTGAAAAGAATTCGATAAGTAATTTCTCTTTGAGGTTCCGACGGTAAGGGAGATGTTTCAGACGCTGCCAGCAACTCCAGGGAATTTCTGGTGGGTTGATTCTGAAGATAATTCCAGAAATCCCGTTCGGCCGCGTCAATGTCTTCAGTCCTTCTCAGTTCCAGTTGTCGTTCGACGAGAGCTGTTAGTTTGTCGTCACGGATACATTGTTTCATAAGGAGCACCCAGCATCTTGCCCGTCCCGGCATAGAATGCAGTTCCATACCGGCGAAGACCTCGATATACGCTCCGAGATGTTCCTGCAGGGATGTTTTTTCTCTTTTCAGGCGGTCAATCAGTATTATAAGTACAGAGAGCTTGTCGGCCGGATATACCCTGGACCGGCGGATTCCCCAGGTGGATTCATTCAACCCGTACACCGTGCAGGAGTTAAACCAGATGTCTGCATATATCGAATCGAGACCGGTGAAGGGGGAATGGAAGAAGTGATGGAGCTTTTCCCTAATATCCAACTTCGGCAAGAAAAGCACGTAGAAGCTTCCCGGTAAAAGACCTGCTTCGCCGACTACACGCCAGGCCACAACACCCAGATCCTGCATATCCTCGGTCGAGCGAACCATCACCGGGCCATTAACCAGTCTGGCGACAGAGCGCTGGTACGCATCTGTCGATGGCTTGACTATTCTTTCTCCCCGCACATAATGGAAGAGGGATAGGTGGGCCAAAACCAAGGCGAGAAGAACCAAGAGGACAGCCCGATTCATTTTTCTGGTAACATGCCGGTCCTTCACGCCTATTCCTTCCTTCGCTTCTTCCCTGGTGCTTCCTCTTCCTGTTTCTGCCTATCCATGTCACTTGAAGAAACTGAAAAGGGTCTTGTCCACGTACCATTCTATAGGCGCCCAGTCGTCTGTCATTACCCTTGGCTTATCGCGCCTCGCCAGCGGTTTCAGGTGTTTTTCTACGAATGAAAAAATACCCGGCGGACCATTTGGGAAGGCCTTTTCAAGGTCCTTCAATCGCGGGGGGTCCGAGGCCGCAACGAGTACATCGTTCATAAAAGCAACATCATCATTGGCTACCTGATAGGTGTATACCTGGGGGAATACCTGACAGAGCGTATCGGCGATCATCTTGAGGAACTCCGGATTCTCCGTGAAGGTCGCAACATTGATGCCCAGAATGCCGCCCGGTTTCAGGTGCTCCCGGCATTTCGTAAAGAACTCAACGGTGGTCAGATGGAAAGGGATGTAGGGTTGTTTATAGGCATCGATTATAATGACGTTATAACGATCATCGGTGCCGGAAAGAAACATTCGTCCGTCTGCAATGTGTACGTCGAGATACCGCCTGTCAAGATCGAAGTATCGGTCTGCCGCCTCGATTATCCTGGAATCAATCTCGACCCCGTCGATGTGCAGATATTCCTGCCAGTAGTGAGACAACTGATTGACAACGGTTCCACCAGCCAGGCCTATTATCAGCACATTCATTTCTTTGTCAGTGACTGTCGCCATGGCAGGAAGCGCCAGAAAGGTATCCCATACTCCGCCTACCAGTACTTTATCGGGATCGTGAATGGAATGATAGCCGTGTCCTTCGTTAAGATAGAGTATAACACGTCCGTCTTTCTTGACTACATGAATATAATTGTAAAGAGACTCCTTCTCTGCGAGTGTGAACGGCCCGCTCTTTACCGGGCCGAGACCCGGATAAAGGATGAATCCGAAAATCACCAAGGCAGCGCCGGCGCCTATCCCTCCTCGTTTGGTCTTCATAAGGCCTAAACCCCCGCTCAAAAACATCAGGGCGGAGAAGATAAGGATGGTAGCTCTCGTTCCGAGCCAGGGAATGAATATCAAAGTGGGGAGATAGGTCCCGAAAATGCTCCCAATAGTGGCCAACGAAAAAATTTTCCCCGCAGAAAGGCCTACTGTTTCTTTGCTTTTGGCCGAGATCCTTATGGCGTAAGGAGATACCATGCCAAGCAATCCCAGCGGTATCATAAAGATGAATACCATGGCACTTAGCGAAGAAAAGAAGGAACCGAAATTCTGTGACCCTACGGCCTTATCCGCCCAAACGAGTATCGGTTTTGAGACCAGTGGAATGGCAGCGGTCAGCACTGCCGCACCAGTCACGATCCAGTATATCCCCTTTGGTGTCGGATACCTGTCCCCCAGCCGTCCACCGAGCCGGTATCCCACAGAAAGTGCGACCATTATTGTGCCGATAACGTTGGTTATCAGAAACTGGGTGGTTCCGAAACTGGGAGCGAGAAGTCGGAAGGCGCTCATCTCTATCGCCATAATACCCAGCCCTGCAATAAACACATTTATAAGAAACATCGGCCTTTATACCAAACTATTTGATAAGACTTTATTTTTGAATGGAAAAAGTATAAGGAAAGAATAAGACCCGGTCAAGAAGAAAAAAGAGGGAAAGGTCTGGAGATGGGAGCGTCTTCTGACGAAAATGAGAGACTATGCAGGGCGGGTTAAGGCCGGTTGATCAAGGTGGCCAGGTAGCCTGCCCCGAAGCCGTTATCGATGTTGACCACCGCTACCCCCGAGGCACAGGAATTGAGCATCCCCAGGAGGGCGGCCAGGCCGTTGAAAGAGGCCCCATAGCCTATGCTGGTCGGGACGGCGATAACCGGCCGGTCCACCAACCCGCCCACTACGCTGGGCAGGGCCCCCTCCATGCCGGCCACGACAATCAAGACCGAGGCCGAGAGGATCTTCTCCTGGTTGGCCATCAGGCGGTGTAATCCCGAAATCCCCACATCATAGAGATAATCCACCGGATTGCCCATGATCTGGGCCGTCAGCAAGGCCTCCTCGGCCACCGGGATGTCGGAGGTGCCGGCCGAAATGACCAGCACCATACCCCGGGAGTCCTGTCTTTTTATCGGTTTAATCATACAGGTCAAGACCCTGGAAAGGGGAGAATAGACGGCTTCAGGAAATCTCTTGCGGACCGCAGCGGCCTTTTGGGCCTCCAACCGGGTGACCAGGATATTTTCCTTATTTTTTTTCATCCGGGCCATAATTTCAATGATCTGCCCCGAGGTCTTACCTTCACCGAAAATGACCTCCGGAAACCCTTTTCGTAAACAACGATGGTGATCGATCCGGGCAAAATCGATGTCTTCAAAAGGAAGGTGCTTCATTTTTTTTACGGCCTGTTCAACAGACACCTTTCCATCTTTGACTTGGGTTAAGAGGTCTTTTAAGCGGTCCGGATTCATACAGCCTCCCTGATGATTTTTTTCGCTTCCCGGCCATTCGCTCCGGGGGTTGGAATTGATTTGATATTCATTCCCTTTTTTAATAGAATACAGGGGTTCCCTTATTCTGTCAAATGGATCGAGTGCCATGCCGAAAATCCTTTCCTGGATCGAAATCACCTTGACGGTTTGCCCTGAGCTGAGCGAGGCCTGCAGTTCGATCATCTTTGAAGAAGCCGGCCAGGGTTCCTTTCTGGATGAAAAGCCCCTTGAAACCCAAGGGCTGATTCAGCTCAAGGCCTATTTGCCTAAGGATGAACGGGTTCGGGACAATCTGGTAAAACTCAAAAAGCGGATTACCCATTTGTCAACCTATTTCCCGGATTTCCCTCCGGCCCTCTGGAATCTCTGCCTGATTTTCGAAGAGAACTGGTCTGAAAACTGGAAACAATTTTTCAAGCCCCTTCGAGTCAGCTCCAAGATCATCGTCTGTCCCACCTGGGAGGAATATGAGCCCCAACCGGGGGAGTGTCTGTTGAGGCTTGATCCGGGCCAGGCCTTCGGTACAGGCGGGCATAGCACCACCCGCCTATGTCTAAAGGCCCTGGAAGCCCTGGCCGATGATCCCCAACGAAAGCCTTTTATTTTTTCCCGGGTCCTGGATGTGGGGACGGGAAGCGGGATACTGGCCTTGGCCGCGGCAGTTTATCAGGCCGAATCGGTGTTGGCCATTGATAATGATCCCCTGGCCGTGGAAGCGGCCCAAAGCCATGTCCTGTTGAACGGCCTGGATTCTACCATCCAGGTTGAGCTGGCTACCCCGGAGACGGTCAGCGGGCGGTTTTCTTTAATACTGGCCAACCTGACCCTGAATGATCTGCTTGCCCTGGCCCAAACCTTCAAAGAACTGCTCCTGCCGGAGGGATTCCTGGTGGCCTCCGGCATCCTGGTCTCTCAATCCCGATCCCTGGTCAGTGCCTTTAGCCGGGGGAAAATGGTCTTTTGCGGTCAACAGATCGAGGAGGAATGGGCCTGTGTCTTATTCCAGGCCCAGGCATCGTAAATGGGATCAGTCGGTCGCCGCTTCTTTATCCCCGCCGAACAACTCCAGGCTCCTGATACCCACTTGCGGGGAGACGAGGCCAGGCATCTTTTGCAGGTCCTGCGGATGAAGGTCGGGGATGAAGTGATTCTTTTTGATAATTCCGGTCAAGAATATCAGGCCCGGATCCGGTCTGTCTCCGGGGGCAAGGTTTTTTTTGAAATTGTGGGGCAGGAGATTATTTTAAGGGAGTCCTTTCTTCAGCTATCCCTCGGTCTGCCCTTGATCCGGCCTCAGCCCTTTGAATGGATCCTGCAAAAAGGGACCGAACTGGGGGTGACGTCCTTTCGTCCTTTTTTTTCGGCCCACAGCCGCCGAAATTTTCAAAAAACGGAGCTGGAAACCCGGATGGATCGCTGGAAAAAGATTATTATCGAGGCAGCCAAACAATGCCGGCGAAATGTATTGCCAGAGCTGTACCCGGTGGTTTCCTTTCTCGATCTTCTTAAACGGAGTCCGGGGCCATTAAGGATCATCCCCTATGAGGAGGAATCTTCCCGGACATTGAAAGAACTCCAACAGGGGCCCTATCCTTCAGGTCCTATCCTGGCCCTGGTCGGACCGGAAGGAGGGTTTCCACTTGAGGAGGTCCATCTGGCCGAAGGGGAAGGGTTTGTTCCTATTTCCCTGGGTCCACGGACCTTACGTTCAGAAACAGCGGCCCTGGCCCTGATCTGCTTATGTCAGTTTCTCTGGGGAGACCTGGGGGCCGGGAAAAAAGGAGGAGAATATGCGTTGTCCTAAATGCGGCTATATCAGTTTTGACCACCTGGACCGATGCGATAGATGCCGGACGGATTTGACCGGCGAAAGGTCTCGGCTGAATCTGTTGGAAATACGGCCAAACCCGATTTCTCTGCAAGCCATCCGGGACAGGATTCCCCAAATTTCCAGCCCGGAGACCGGTTGGAAAAGGGAAGAGACCCAGGCCAAAGCCAAAAAATCAGTTGTCCCGGAGGCACCAAAACCGACCTTAGGCGAAGGGTTTTCCCTTTCTCTGGAAGATCCGATTTCTTTGGATCTGGACTCGATTTCGCAGAGATCGAAAAGACCCCCACAGGAGGAAGAGGAAATTGAATTATTTATGGAGGGAATGGAACTAATCCCTTCGCCTAAAAAGGGTGACTGATCAACGCCGGGTTTTTTTCCTTGACAAAATTTTTAGAACCATTAAAGTCCCTCTTTGTGCCGAGATAGCTCAGTCGGTAGAGCAGCGGACTGAAAATCCGCGTGTCCCCAGTTCGATTCTGGGTCTCGGCACCACGGTTTTCAATCAAAAAAAAAGGGCTTAACCAACAGCGGTTAGGCCCTTTTTTTTGCCGAAATGGCCGAGTGGTGCTAAATCGGACCTTATCGAATATAAAGGTGAGCCCCCTTACGTAAGTCCGGGTTTTCCAGGACGTGGAAAAATCGAATCTTGGTCAGCAGGACCGGTGAGAACTGGCCCAAGGGGAGATAAATGATTTTCCGGCCCTGATGATGGGCAAAGGATTGTAAAAAGGAGCGGGGCGGTTTGGCGGCGATATAGGCCACCAGCTTTTCTTGGCTGTAATCGATGCCGGCCAGGAGCAGCCGCTCAGCCTTGGTGCGGGCCGAATTGAAGAAGCGGTCCCGCCAGATATCAAACATCCGCAGCGGGGGATAGCTCAAGACAAACCCGCCGTATTCACAACGCGAAATGCCAGGGGCGATGACCTCTTCCCCGGCCGGGGTGGCATAGAAGGCCATATCCGATTCCTGGTTGTGCTCTCCCAGCCAGGTCAATTTCCAGGGAAATCGCTCCGCTTTTTCCGGAGTCGCTTCATCCTCATGGAAAACAAACACCACTGATCCCACTTGTCCACGGACCTGGATCTCTTCCCGGACGAATAGCTTTTGTTCAATAACCTGCCGCAGGGTCTCTCGGATATCCAGGCCATCCAGCATGGAGGAAGTGAAAGGGACCACCCGGATCTGTTCCTGGGACAAAACCCCCCGGGCCTTTTTTTTGACATAATCCCCCAGCCCTTCCACCCGGATGTCTTCCGGTGGATAGGAGCAGACATAATGACCGGTCCACTGTTTTTTGAAGGCCTCTTTCTCGGCCTGGGAAGGCCTCTTCCTTAAAGGAACCGGCACCAGACGGCGGCGGAAGGTGCGAAAACGGCGGTAAAAACGGATCCGTTTCTGATTGAGCCGCAGATCTTCAGCCGTCACCTCGATCTCCGGCAAATTGGGGGCAGCCTCCTGAAAAGGATATTGGGAACCGATCTCCCAAACCTCATAAGCAAAGTTGTCATTGACCATTCCCCGACCGGCCACCAGGAGCTGGTAAAAATCCGGGATCAAGGCCCCTTGCAAGAAGGCCATATTGCGGGCAAATTTTTGGATCAAGGCGATCTGAAAGGCTTCAATACCTTCCCGGCTGTTTTTATGGTGTTGTTCCCCGGCCAGGGTCAGTAATTCTCCTTGAATAGTCAAGCGATCAAGATTTAACAATTCAGAACCCAGAGAACCGCCGGGGGCCCTTTCTGTTTCATATTTCCCTTGTAAAAAGGGGGTTTCAGAAAGGATCTCCCGGCTGGAGGATTCCTTCAAATAGCCGACTATGACCCCGGATCGTTTCTGCCGCCCTAACGGCAATTGCGGTGCTTCACCCAGTTGTTGAACAATTCTCGGCCAATGGGCCAGACCGCAGACTACCAGGAGGCGTTGGACTTTTTTACTTAATTCCAGGGCGTGATAGGCCATGGTCCGTTCCCGCAAGGCGTCATCCGGGGAAGGGGCCTCTTGACCCCGGTTCTTTAGATAGGCCAGGCAATAGGCCGGATAGCCGATCCGGGTAACGGCATAGGGATCGGGCATGGGGTCAGACCTCTGAGGATACCCTTCGGTGTCGCGGTCGATAAAAAAGACCGGGAGATTTTTTTCCATCCCCAGTCTGACGGCCTCGATAATCCCATCTACCGGCTCTATGGGCAGATAGATATGGCGGCCTGATTTTTCCTGATAGAGGACTACCGAGAGGAACGGGAGTCTTTTGACCGCCGTCAAGACCGCATCTTTTATGGTCGGAGGAAGTTCTACGGCCACGGCCTCGGGCTTAAATTCCAGGAAGCGACGATGGACCTCCAGGGCAAACTCCAGACGGTTGTGGAGGATGGGAACGAAGCGGATATTTTTGACCTGGAAGGGAGTGTTTTCCATAATTTATTTATACCATTTATTGGCGCGGCCTTCCAGGGAAGAATCGTTTAATAATTAGTATCGTTCAAAAGTTGAGGCAAAAAGCAAAGGGCTTGCAAGAATCGGGGATAGGGGGGTCTTATTTTCAGGGATTGTCCAAAGGGACGCCCAATACCCGTGTGCCGGCCCGGACGGCTAAGTTGATTAGAAGCAGGGCATTCACCTCTCGGCTTCCGAATGGAAGCCTCGTTTTAGGTCGGCAAAGCCGACCGGCCTGTTTCAAGCATTGGTGAAGGCCTGCTTTTGAAGCTATTTCCTGTTTGGCCCGGCAAAGAAGCTTGGGGCTTTTAGGTGGACAACCCTGAAAATAAGACCCCCCTATCCCCACCTGTGGCAGGACTGCCATTTCCAATTTGGGTCAATGGTTTGCCTCAACTTTTGAACGATACCAATAAATTTCCAAATTAAACTTGTCAGAACTTGTTAAAACTGGGATAATACTACAGTGCCGAAATGGATATCCGGAGGTAAAAAAATCCCATGACCGTCTTTGAAGATGAATTAACAGAACTCAAGGTAAAGATTCTCAAAATGGGCTCCCTGGTGGAGGAGGTCATCGGCCAGGCCATCCAGGCCTTAGTGGAAAGGGACAGTGAACTGGCCCGCAAAGTGATTGAAAGCGATGCCCGGATCAATACCTATGATGTCGAGATAGACGAAGAGTGCATCCGACTCATTGCCCTCAGGCAGCCCACGGCCAGAGATTTACGATTTGTAACCACGGCTATGAAGATTACCACCGATCTGGAACGGATGGGAGATTACGCCGTTGATATTGGTGAAAGGGTATTGGAACTGAATGAAGAACCACAGCTCAAGCCCTATATCGATCTCCCTCGTATGACTGAGATTTCCCAGGGCATGGTAAGGGATGTCCTCCAGGCCTTTCTGGATCGGGATACCGACCTGGCCTATGAGGTGATCAACAGGGATGATGAAGTGGATCAGCTTACGGTGCAGATCTTTAATGAACTCCTGTTTTTTATGATCAAAGACAGTTCGACCATCACCCGGGCGATCAAGATCTCCTATATTTCAAAATATTTAGAGCGAATTGCCGATCATGCTACCAACATCGCCGAGATGGTCGTCTATATGACCGAAGGTCGAATGATCCGCCACACCCAACCCCTGGAAGTCTAAATTCATGATTTGAGAAATCCCCTCATTAAGGCAATAATACGCGGAAAGAATCCACATGAGCACCTTAAAAGAACTCATCCGGGAAGCCCCGGTTCATGAGCGAAAACTGGAGATGCGCACCTATCCTCTGGAGGACAATCGGGTGATTGTCGAAGGCCGGCTCAGGGACGAGCGGCTGCTGCCCGGATACCACTGGGACGGCCGGCCCCGTCCGCCGGAGGTGGTCCACTTCATGGGTGTGCGGTTGCTTTTAGGCGACTGGCCCCTGACGATTCTCGATGCCGAGGCGGAAATGCCCACTGTCCCTCATGAATTATGTCCGACCGTGGCCGATTCCGTAAAGAAATTAGTCGGCTTGTCCGTCACCTCGGGATACAGCAATCAGGTGCGCCGAAGACTGGGCGGGGTTAAGGGTTGCAGCCATCTGACCCATCTCATTCTGGCCATGGGTCCGGCGGTTCTGCATGGCTTTTGGGCTCAACAGACCCGCCAGCCCCTGCCGGTCCCGGGCTCCCTTGAAGAGGTCCCCGGTTTGCCGTATCTGATCAACAGTTGCCGACTGTGGAAAGAAGATGGACCGCTCATTAAGCAGATTCGAGACAGGTTTTATGATCGTATTGAGCAGTAAAAGATCATGACCCATATTTTTTTTACCAGGATTCTCAAGGCCGGCTTACTTTTTCTCTCCTGTCTGGGTCTAAGTTCATGTTTGGCCCCTTTGGGGTCTGGTTTAAAGGAAACCAGACCTCATAATCGGTTGGTCATCATCGATACTGACCTGGCCTTTGATGATCGCCTGGCTATTTTCTATCTCCTTAAAAAACCGGATATCCAGGTCAAGGCTATATCGATTAGTGCCAATGGCCCCGGAGAGTGTCTCCAAAAAATTCAAGACCTGCAGGCCCTGTTGGTTCTATCGGAAAGGAATCAGATTCCTACGGCCTGTAGTTCGGTTCTTGGGCTGGAAAATAAATCAGCCGACCAACCGGCTGTTACCTTGTTGACCTCGGTCCTTGAATCCTCTTCACAAAAAATAACCCTCCTGGCCATCGGCCCCTTGACCAATGTGGCAGAGGTTTATAAGCGGTCTCCGGCTGTGATTGAAAAGATCGAAGAGATCTATCTTATGGGCGGGGCCGTTAATGTCTCCGGGAATGTGATAAAACCTGATCTCGGGATTAATAATCCTGTGGCCGAATGGAATTTTTATGCCGATCCGGAAGCAGCTAACCGGTGTTTCAAGTCAACGGCCCCGATTACGCTTATTCCCCTGGATGCCACCAACCAGGTACCCCTGACCCCCGAATTCGTCCAACGGCTTAAGACCCGTCCACAGACCGCCCAGACCGCTTATGTGTTAACCCTGCTGACCGATCAGCCTGGACCGATGGCCGAAGGCCGTTTATATTTCTGGGATCCCTTAGCGGCAGCCATTCTCAGTGATCAGACCTGGGCGGTTTTTGAAAAGAGGCCTCTCCGGGTCATAGAAGGAAATGGCCCCAAGCGGGGCCAGATCGTCATCGATCCTGCCGCCCCGGAAGTTCGGGTGGCCTTCCGGGCCGACAGGGAGCGCTTTGAGCAAAACTTTATTGATACCGTTGCCCCTTTATCTTTAGGACTTTTGAATTAGTCCCTTGGTTCGTGCTCATCCGGAAAAGGGTTTTTCGGAGGAGAGCTTTTAGCGATCAGCTTTCTGGTTTGGACCGCTGTTATGGTTTTCCCGTTTCCGTCGGCATCCAGATTTCGATGTATTTTCCTTCTTCATCGATTTTGTTGAGGTAGCGTTTAACCTCTCCCGTCTTGGTATCGATCAAAAATACCCCGGCATGGGTAGAGACCTGCTGTCTTCTCAAATCGAAACTGCTGTAGGTTCCCTGAAAAAGTTGATACCTGCCGATATCGCCCTCTTTACCCTTGGAGGAAGGGTTGGACTGGGCAAAGCCAGTGCTGCTCAGTAAACAGGCCAGGACGATTAACACAACGCTTATCTTCAATCGCATGAGATACTCCTTTCTAAAAACGTTAACCTTAATCGGATAGCCGCTATCTGCCCATGAGAATAAAGACATCCACCATTTCTTTCCGGATGTTTTTAGAAAGTAATTCGGATGAACCCCGTATTTCATCAAAAAACAAGGCATCGACATATTTCTCTATGGCTTTTTCATAAGCCCTTTTCTTAACAAGTGATCCCGCACTGTTGAGATAAAGGATTTTGGGATTCTCAAATTGAGCCGTAACAGCCCGACCCAGCGCCACCACTACCTGTTGGGTGGCTTTGTCCAAGAGTTCTGAATCGGAGGGGAGATTTAAGGTCTTGTAAGGAATATTGGCCATAGAGACGCCTTCTGAAAAATCATCCGAGGCCTCCACCACCTTGTTTATCGTCTGAGTCGTGACGATCTCTCCTTCTTCAACATCAATCAATCGGAATGATACCGAGACCACCGCCCTTTTTTTAGTCGTACCCACCTTGTATTTTACCGTTTCCCGAATCTCCTCATCTATGGTTGCCGGAGGGGCTGGAGGCGGCGGGGCCATTCGCTGTCCACCTTCCTTGGGAGTATCCTTAGGAATCATCAGCCACATCTGATAAGCCGGATTGGCCACGGATTTTTTGCCGACGACCACATTGGCCATTTTTTGTCCCTCTTGGGAATTGGTTTCCACATTATATTGGAGCACACTCCCAAAAATAAAAGCATCCGTTCCCTTTAATCGTCCCGCTTTTTTGGCGGACTCAATATCAAAGAGACCGGCCTGACCCATTTCAATCTCCTTTAAAACCGCACCAAGCACATCTCTGGCCAATATCTTGACATTTTTTACCGAACCACTGGTAAAAAAAGCCAGTAAGCTGTCGGTAACCAGACGGCCGGCATCCGGTTTAGCTGCCGGGCTGCTGAAATCCATGATGGCGATTTTTTTGATCACCCGATCCCGGAGCCGATCCCTGAGATCCTGCGTCTTGGTGAATAGATCCTTATACTCCGGATTAACCTTACCCAGAAACTCATACCAGGCAAAGGCATTCCCCAATTGGCCGTTGGTATCATAGCTGCCGGCACGTTCATACATTAGATTGAACATCTGGTCGCTGAGGGCCTTGGCCTTGGGATCATCCTTATAGTTTTGGGCTAAAAGGAGGGCGGCATAAGCGCTATAGAGTTTTTTGGGGTTTTGCCCGGCCAGGCCGATATAATAACCGGCGGCATTAAGACTCAGATCCTTGATCCGTGTCCCGTACGCCCCGCTGGTGTCCAGTGGAGAGGCTTTCCTGATATAATCAATCGTCTTGTCCCAGGCGCCTTGTTTAGCGAAAGACTCGGCCCGGGAAAGGTAATATTCCGGAGTATGTTTTTCTTGGGCTTCTTTTAGTCCTTTTTGGACATCCGGGTTAGTGGGGGCTATTTCCTGGGCCCCGGTCATGGCCTGGAGGACCTTATCCCAGTCGTCCGAATTTCGGTACCGCTGGGCCTCTCTTTGATAGTAAGCCAGTCCGCTGTTCTCGACTTTGCTTAACCTGGCTGGGAGATTCGGATCGTTAGGAAAAAGTTTTTTGATCTCCCTCATCTTTCTGACCGCCGAGGCCCAGTCATTTCTTTCTATATCCGTGCCGGCCTCGGTAGCCAACCGCTGGGCCTTTTTATCCGACGAATCCATCTCTGATTTGAGGCGCGCCAGGAGACTCTTGGCCTCTTGGTCGGTGGGCACCAGCCGGATAGCCTTCTCGGCATCCGCATAAGCTGTTTTCAACTGATCCACACTGAGGGAGGTTTGAGAAAGGGAGGCCTTTATCTTCTCCTTAAGCTTGTCGGCCACCATCCCCCTGGCTTTGCCCAGAATCTGTTTGTATTCTGCATTGTCGGGTTCGAGGGCTAAGGCTTGTTCATACTTGACAATAGCCTCTTCCAGGCGGTTTTGGCCGGCCAGTTGTCTGCCTAAGTCAAAACTCTCCCGACCCGGGGTGACGCAACCGGACAGGACCATCAGGATCAACAAGGGTAACCATAATAAAAATCGTTTTTTCCTTTTCATGTCGCCTCCTACGGTTTTTTTCTAATGGGAAGTCAATCGTATCAAGGGTAATGGTATATAAAACCCCTCTGAAACAAAGATAAAGGATCTCTCCATATCGGTCTTAATGGGTGTCCCTTGGAAAATCAGGCCGGCTGATTCCTCCGGACCAAGGGACAGGTACCGGTTGTCTCTTTCCTGTAAAGCCTTCAAGATCGCTTCACCGGTTGATTTGGTAGCCGACAGGAGTTTCAGATGAGTCACCTGGGGCAGCTCCGCCACCAGTCGGGCTAAGCCCAGGCTATCTAGGCGGTGATATTTCTCAGGATGACAACTAACCGCCGCCAGACGGATCTTCCCACCCTGATCCCAACCCGGCCCAAGATCCTTTAATAAAAAGAACGATTCCTGGACCTCATCTCTGGGGTACACCCAATCTACGGTCTGCCATTGCCCCTGGGGGTTCATCCTTTGCAGGGCCAATTGAGGACGTCCGGCAGAAGCGCTATGGCCTTCCGGATTTCCATCCAGAAAACCCTGCCAGGTAATCGTCAGCACCCCCCTTTGAAAGGCCTCGCCGGGAAGCTGAACTTCCATAGTCTCTTCATTATAGAAGGAAATAGGGCTCTGGATAGCCAGCGGTTCCAGGGTTTCATAGATAAAGGGTCGGCCCTCCCGGGTGATTCCAATCTTCGAACCTTTCCGGTGATCCACGGCCGTCAGTCCGACCCAATCGGTAAAAGAGTGCTCTTCGGCCTGTTCAACAATCCGGAGCCGATAGTTCCCTTCCGAGTCCGGGACCAGGGCCCGGGTGATCCGGTAATAATCCTTAAGCGCCTTGGCCTTCTTGAGCTTTTCCGGAATATTTTCCAAAGAAACCGGACTAAGGAAAAGTCCCTCTTTGTTGGCTAATTGCCGGGCTCCTTCGGAAAGGAGTTCCTGAGGCAGGAGTCGGGCCACCGAGTAAATATCATTTTCTTTCTCATAGTTTTGTCCTGTCCAGACATAGAGGAACGGGCAGGAGCCTTTGAGGACGATCTTGACACTCTTGCCTGAAGGGGCCACAAAATTTTGCTTGGTCATGCCGTAGTTCCATTGCTTCACGGAAATAATGTAATTGCCGGCCGGGATCTCCGGAAATTTAAAAGTCCCGCTGGCCGAACTGGTGGCCGTTTTATTCACCGGCCCGGTCAGGGTTACGGTCATGTTGGCGATATTTTCTTTATAGCCCTTCACCGGCACCAACTGGCCATCCACGATAAGACACTTCCCGGAAGGGGCGGTACCGACAACCTGTACATCGATACCTGTTTTGGTGGCCGTTTGGGTTGACGTTTGGGTGCTCTGTGTCGTTTTGGTCGTATCTGTCGTAGTCTTAGTCGTGTCCGTTGACGTCTTACTTGTGTCGGTTGTCGTCTTAGTCGTGTCCGTTGTCGGAGTCTGGATTGGCGTTTGGGTTTGAGAAGTGGAACTCTGGTCCACCGGCTTCTTGGTGGTGTTGGTATAATCGGTCGGTTGTTGTTGAACGTTCTGTTGGGAACCGTCCGAGGAAGCCTTGGTTTTCTTTTCTTGAGTAGCCCACTGCCCCTGTTGGAAGTCGTCCTTAAACTTATCGACCTTGGAAATATCCACCGGAGGTGTTTGACTCTTCAAACCGGGGTCGGCCAGGGGATTGTATTCTCCCGGGATGGAGCTCTTAGCCACTGTTGTGGATTTACTTTCAGTATCTTTCTCCGTTTCCTTTACTTTAGTGGCCGGATCGGAGGAGGGAATGATTTCTATGGTCCCGGCGACCTGGGATTTTTCCAGACCGGCCAGGATTCTGACCTTTGTCCCGGCCTTAGCCGATTTTGTAGCGGTAATGACCACTACCCCATCCTTTTGGGGTTTAAGGGTTATTTCCTTTATATTGGACGCCAGCTTCC
Organism: Pseudomonadota bacterium; assembly: GCA_043798385.1. Taxonomy (GTDB): domain Bacteria; phylum Desulfobacterota; class RBG-13-43-22; order RBG-13-43-22; family RBG-13-43-22; genus RBG-13-43-22. The sequence goes on along the minus strand of JAZDOU010000324.1, from coordinate 16,955 downwards.
AGGAAAGTTTCCCTATATCGGCCGGAGGATAGGTTCTGCCCTGATCGTCTCTTTCCTGGAGACTGATCAAGCCGGAGCTCCCCGGCGAAAGTTGAAGGGGATCAGGCTGGATAAATTTTGTCGTTTTTGTCAGTTCCCTAATACCGGTCTCCTTAGTGGTTGAGATGGTTTTAGAGGCTGCGGTGATTTCGATAGCCCCAAAGGCCTGAGACTTTTCGAACAGGGCGGTCACTTTTATAGAAGTGCCCGGCTTGGATGATTTGTCCAGGCTGACCTTTCCGGTCCTGTCTATGGTTGCTCCCCGGTAAGGCTCGACCTTCCAGGAGATCTTGGAAGAAGGGATTTCTGTTTTCCGGCCGTCTTTATTTGTTTCAAAGGCCTTGAAGACCCCGGTTTCTCCCGGGGCCACTTTTAAAATATCCGGTTCGATGATTTGTTTAGCGGTCACACTTCCGTCTTTGCTATCCGATTCCTTTTGTCCGATAGTCTTGGTGTCGCTACTCTTTGTCCCGGAGGTCTTGGTACCGGGTTCTTTCGTGTCCGATGTTTTGCCGTCTCCCTTTCCCTCCTGGACCGTTAAATCCAAATTGCCGACAACCTTTTTACGATCGGCGTCTTGAACTTCCAGGTATATTTTGAAAAACCCGGCTGTTTTGGGGGAAAAGTTAGCTGTTTCCACTTTACCTTCAACCTGACTGCTCCAACTAAATTTGTAGGGTGGGGTTCCTCCTTTAACGACTGCCTGGATCTTGGCGGTCTCACCGGTCTTCAAAAGTCTTTTATCCACACTCAGGGCCACCTCAAGCTTGGGGGCTTCTATTTTTACCTCCAGAGAGGCGGTGCCTTTTTGTTTGGTCGAATCCGTTACCTCCAGGGTGATTTTTTGGGCCCCGGCTTTTTTAGGAGTAAAGCGGGCCGAGTCTCCCTTTCCCTCCAAACCGTCACTCCACTTATAGGCATAGGCCGGTTCTCCTCCTTTGACCTCTGCCTTGATGGTGGCGGTTTCGCCGACTTTAATGGTGCTCTTATCCGCCTTCAAAGCAACTTCAAGTTTGGGAGCTTCCACTTTGATATCCAAGTTGGCGCTGACCTTTTGACCGGCGGCATCGGTTATATCGAGGGATACTTTTTGAAGCCCTGACTTTTTTGGGGTAAACCGGGCCGATTCCTCTTTCCCTTCCAGGCCCTCTTTCCATTTATAAGTGAATGGCGGCTCCCCCCCCTTGACCTCTGCCTTGATATTGGCGGTCTCGCTGATTTTGATGGTGGGTTTATCCGCCTTCAAGATGGCTTCCAGCTTGGGGGCCTCCACCTTGATATCCACGGTGGCCGTGGCCTTCTGGCCCTTTCCGTCGGTGACTTCAAGAGTTATTTTTTGGGTGCCCGATTTTTTTGGGGTGAACTGGGTCGAGTCCCCTTTTCCCTCTATTCCCTCACTCCATTTATAGGAAAATTCCGGTTCTCCTCCCTTGACTGCGGCCTTAAGAGAGACCTTTTGACCGGTTTTTGTCGAGGGTTTGTCTGACTGTAAGGAAAGCTCTAATTTGGCGGCTTCGACCTTGATATCCAACGATGCTGAACTCATGGCGCCCGATTTGTCCGTTACATCAACGGCAACTTTTTGGGTACCCGATTTTTTCGGGGAGAACTTGACCGATTCCGTTTTTCCTTCCAACCCTTCGCTCCATTTATAGGTATAGGGCGTTTTTCCTCCCTGGACATTGGCCTTGATATTGGCCGTTTCTCCGGTCTTGAGTGTTAGTTTATCGGCCTGCAGGGTAACCAGGTGCTTTTTCCCTTTGTCCAAATCATCTTTTGTTATCGTAATACCGACCTGAGTGCTGGCGGTTCCCAATTCCACGTTCTGACTGTCTCTGACTTTTACCGTAACCGTATAGCTGCCGGGCTGGCTGCAATTAATCTTTAATTCCTGTCCCGCTCCCGGCAACCCGCAAATCCCCTCCGGGCTTACGGACCAGGCATATCTTAAAGGGGTTTTCTCCGGTTCAGGGGTTACCCCGGCCTTAATAAAAATATCGTTGAATACCGCCAGCTCTTTTTCCAGTTCAACAATTCCGCAATCTTTGGCCTTTCCTAATTGGGTATCACATTTCCAGATCCTTGGTTTGGGAGGAAGATGATGGGGTTCACCTAACTTTACCTCATAGGCCTGTGCGATTATCGTGGCCTTGTCTTCACCCAGGTCATCCCCGCCGTCCCCGGCCTTGCCGTGAACGGTTACCGTCACCGGCTTGGTGTCCTTGGGACGGAAGGTATATTCCCGTTCATTCTTCAAAGGACCGGCATTGAGGGCGCTCCCGGATATCTCCCACCAGAAGGAGATGGTCTTGTCATCCATCTTGGGTTTTTCCGTTACGGTAAGCTTGACCTCCTGGCCCACTTTGGGATTTTGGGGCTGAAAGGCCAGTTTGAGTTCCGGTTTGGAGACCTCGATCTCAATCTGTTCCGATTCCCCTACGGTTGTTTTGACATTGCCTTTGTAGGTATGGGCAATCACCCAGACCTTGAACTTTCCCAACTTCTTGAAGGTGGCCTTGGTCCCGGAGAGATTGCCGCCGGTCTTTTCAAAAGGCGAAAAGGCAATCTCCGGGTGGGGCTGCCAGAGAAAATAAAAATCTCCTTTGGCCGGTTGGTCCCCGGACATGACCGTACCTTTGAAGTTTCGGCTTTCGCCGATAGGGATCTTGCTCTCCTTATCAAGCAGCTCGATCTTGACGGTTACGGCTTCTACGTTAACGGGACAAGAAGCAGTAACCGAATCCCCTTCATTATCTGTGACGGTGACCGAAATGGGATGAGACCCGGGCTCCCTGGTATTAGCAAAGGTAAAGGTGTTGTCCTTGGCCTGACCGTTGCCGGACCAGGAATATTTGTAAGGGGGAACACCACCCTCAGCAATCACTGTAAAGTTGACTATGTCGCCCAGTTGTGCCTTTATGGGACATTTCTCTTGGTTAAGCTTGACCTTCAGGGGAGGTATGAATTTTTTATTAGTCTTCTTAATGTCATCCAGGCTATTTTTTAAATCTTTATCATCGGGCTCTTTCCCGTAAGCCCCGGCATAACAACTCTTCACCAGTTTTGGGTCATTGGGTAAGCCGGCCCCCCAACCGGTTAAAGGACCCCAAGCCATACAGGGTTTGCCGTTTTTGGGATCATAATACCCCCCCAATGATCCGCCACTGGACCGGCAGAGACAGTTTAGATAATTGAGGCGCTTTTCTTCTTCCGTCAGCGGCGGAGTACAGTCTTTTTCCAGGTCGGGTTTGCCCGTCTCTCGGCATCCGGCCGGCCCCTTGCCGATCACGGTTCTGGTCTGCTTTTTGGTGGCCCGGTTGCAGTCGCCATATTCCGAATATTGATAGGTGCAGGTTGGAGTCTTGCTGCCGGTCGCGGTGTCGGTTTTTCCCGTATCGGTCTTACTGGTATCCGTCTTTCCGATATCTGTTTTACTGGTGGTTGTGGGTTCGGTCTTTCCAATATCTGTTTTGCTTATATCAGTCTTCCCTACATCCGTCTTTCCGGTATCTGTCGTCCCCTTATCTGTTTTACCCGTATCGGTCGTTCCGGTTTGGGTATCTGCCCCGGTCTTTACCCCTGTATCCTTCCCGATCCCGATCTGCCCTTTGGTATAACTATCCGGAATGGGTATAACCGGAGGGGCCTGAGGTTTGTCCGTCTTGTCATCCTTCGGCTTATCTCCCGGCGGTGTATCCGGCTTTCCTCCGGCCACCTCAAACGAAACCTGTTTGGAAGTGAGACTGACCCATTTTCCCTCGGCATCCCCGGTGAACAGCTCGACCGTGACTGTAGCCGCACCGGATTTTGGGGCCATGACTGTCGTCGAGAGGCGGTCGACGTTTTCGACCTGACAATTGGTCCCGCTCCATTTGTAATGTAGTTTAGATCCTTTTCCATAAAAATTTTCGGGGATAGTTGTCTCGGCTTTGGCTTCTTCTTCCGGTTTAGGGGCCGCCGGTTTCAGTTCTAATTTAAGAAAATCATCTGGCACCTTGACCGGCATAACCACTATTAGGGTGCCGGTTACTTTTTCTCTGCCGCTCTTTTCCACTTGAACGCTGATGGTTACCGGCGCCAATCCGAAGGTGGTGAAATTGACTGTTTGGCTTTTATCATTGGGTTTGAAATCGTCTTTGGGAATCGCTGTCCACTTGAGGGTGAGAGCCCCCTTATCCCATTCCTTGATAAGATTTTCATCAGTAAACTTGATCTCAAAACTGCTGGGCTCCTTAAAGATTAGAAAATCCTGTTTCTTAACGATCTGGGCACCGTTTTTCAACTGGGCTTGAAAATCCTCTTTTTTACCGTATAATTCTCGGACCTTTTTTAAGGCCTCCTCATATTCCTTATAGAAAGGGGAATCTTTTTCCGGAACGGGAAAGCGCTTGGCTCCGAATTCCGCGGTTTTCTCATCTTCAGGGACCGCCTTATTGGTCTCATCCAGGGCCGACCTCATAGGAAAAACCACCCTGCCTAAAATATCCAGGGCCTGTTTATCCACCGTATCCTGCGGATCCGCCGATGATCCCTTGATGCCTTGAATATCGGCATGGATTTTTTTAGAATCATCCGAAAATCCATCTTTGGACTGTGCAATCCTCAATTGATCCTGCCGGTAATCACCGGACCATTGGATTTGTAAAACAGGGAGATTTTCATATCCGGTTTCCTTCTGGATTTTAGTTTTAATATTTATCGTTTCGCTGTAAATTTTTACATAGGCAGGAAAGGCCGTTTGCCAATAGTCGCCTTTGGTCATTTTTTTGGTTTCTTTGGTGTCAGTGGCCCCGAAAATCTTGCTGTCCTTGGCGTTGGCCTTTTCCTCGGCCTTCTTGTTAATCTCGTCAACGAGGTTGATTCCCAGAGGGCTTCCTCTAAGGTCTTCCAGGGCTTTTTGAAGATCTCCCATCTTTTTGGATAAATCTTCAGCGGCATTGAGGGTGGCATATTTGGCTTCCGCCATGCGGATCAGGTCAGGGATCATAATATTTTTGTGAACATATTCCTTGCGCTTTTCGATCTTTTCCTTTAACAGGTTAAAAACCTTGCACCATTTTTCAGGGCTTTTATTACAGAGTAGATCGAACCCGGCCAGCCAAACGAGATATTTGGCGGCGGCCACACCGGGGATAAAATTGCCGTTATAGATGTCCAGATATTTGCCGGCCTCGGCTTTATTGATTTCGCCGAGCTGTGTCTCCGCAGCGTTTCGAAGCTGCTCCAGGACGGGATCTATTTTGAGGTAGTGCTCATTGTAAACTTCCATAGCCTTTTCGGAAAGGTTGTTGATGCGCAATCCCCAACCCGGAAGGGGAATGGAGGTTTTTACGGCTACATAGGTGGTGTTAAAAAAGAAGGGTTCCAGATCGGCCCGTTCCACCCTTTTCTCATCCAAAAGTTCTAGGTGGGTCAGTCTTCCTTTTTCAAATTTGCCATTATAGACTAGAAGATCCACCAGACCGGATTGATAATTGGAAACGCTCATGGCCGTCCCGATTTCAATGGACATGTAAAGGACATCTCCGGTCAGAACAAAGGGCCAGGCCGGGGTAAAATAAAGGGCTTCTTTGGCAAAGGACAAAACCGTTCCGGCGGTCATGCCCTGGGTCATGGACTTTTTAACACTGATTCCCCCGGGGACAAAATCAATTAGGACAGCGGCGGCATCGCTCAGATCATTCAGTTCACCCTGCTGGTAGGCCTGGTACATGCTGTATAAAGCGAAAGGGGCATTAACCAGGGCCGAGACCACCAGCATCTGACCGGTCGGGCTTTTCAAGATTTTCATTAAAAAAGTATCGCCCTGAACCGCTGTGATGACCCTCTCCAATTCCTCCAAGGCCTTTTTTTGGGATTCGGCCACATTCATGGGATTTTTTCTGACATAGGCCAGTTGTGACTGGACTATCTCGAGCCTCTTGGCCGGGTTGGCTTCCCGGAAAATCTTTTTCAGCAAGAGATCCAAGGCCAGGATCCCCGTTGGTTTCAACCGAATGACCGATTCCATGTTGTCGATTAAAATTTTACAGGCTCCAAAGATGTCAGTACCCGCCAGGACGGTAATCTCTTTATTTAGCCTTTGTAAGACAGCCCCATCGGTTTCAGCGGCCACCTTTTCTAATAGTCCCTTTACCTTAAGGTCGACATCTGATAATTTAGGAATTACACCGGTTGTTTTTTCAATATTCTGAAAGACCCTTTCCATCTTTTCCAGGTCTTTCAACGTCCCCCGGGCTGACTCTTTCCAGGCGGCTTCTTCGGAAAATACTTTTCCGACCCGATTTTTCAAGTAATCCACCTTATACTTGCTGACATCGGCTGTCTGCTGGATGAGATCCTTGCCGGGTATGCCCCTTTCTGATAATACGGCATCGGCATAAGCCTCGGCGTGAAAATGCGTCGCTCCGGTGATAATGGCCTTCCCGGGTCTGATATTACGCACTCCGAGCTGCTCAGCCACTTCCGAATAGCTCTCCTCCAAGGCCTTCTGGAGATCATTTTCAAAGGTCTTAACCCGTTTGGGCCCCCCCAGCTGCTTCAATACCTTCATGGCCTGTTCTTTACTACCCTCTGTATTGATCCCGATATCCAAATCCATGGGGGCCTTTCGGGCACGACGGCTGGCCTCGTTTTGGACAGGGGTAATCATGACCAATACTTCCAAGGGATACCCCTCTGCTAAAAGTTTGGCCCTTGTTCGCTCGATGAGATCTCCTACCAAGGCGTCTTTGCCATCAAACCAGAGGCCAAAGTAACGGCTGGCCAGGGATTCATACCCTCGAGACTTCAAGAGATTGCGGGCTTCGGTGTTGTTGGAAATTTCAATAGTGATTTTCTGTAAAGCCCTTTTATTAGTTTGGGGGTTGTTGGCCAGGGCTTCAAAGGTTTCGACCATTTGGCGCCCTGAAGAAACCTCATCACCAAAAGACCCGGCCTGGGCAAAGGCCAGGTTTCCCGGGATAATGATGCTGAGGATAAAGAGGGTTTGACCCAGGAGCATTAAGGCCTTATGGCCAGGTTTTCTATGAGAGTTCCGGGATGTTCTTTTCTTATATGCCGGGTTCATAACGAATCCTTTTCGCTGATTATGGTTGTATTGATCTGCAAAATCCACCTTGACATCATGCCGTAGAGGAGGTGCCGATTTAAAATTGAAACTCCCTGCACCTAGTGGAGTCCAGCCATGGCGGAATTCCATGCCAGGCAATAGTTTATTGTTTTTGCTAAAAGTTGAAAGCTGGTCGCTCTCATACGAAAAATATCTTTTCCGGATGGAAACTATTCTAATTTATTCTCTAATTTGAAGTCAACCTTATCAAGGGTAATGGGATATAAAACCCTTCCGAGACAAAGATAAAGGTTCTCTCCATAGCGGACTTTATGGGCGCCCCTCGGAAAATAAGGCTGATCGATTCCTCGGGACCGAGGGCTATATACCGACCGTCCCTTTTCTGTAAGGCCTTCAGGACCGTTTCATCGGTTGATTTGGTGGCTGATAATAATTCTAAATAGGGCGCTCCCGGCAATTCGGCCACCAACGTCCCTACACCCAAAGTATCTATCCGGTGATATTTATCAGGATGACAACTGGAGGCCTTCAGGCGGATCTTCCCTCCCTGATCCCAGCCGGAGCCCAGTTCTTTCAATACGAAAAAAGACTCCTGGACTTCATCCCTGGGATAGACCCAATCCACCGTCTGCCATTGCCCCTGGGGATTCATCCTTTGCAAGGCCAATTGAGGACGCCCGGCTGCACTGCTATGCCCTTCAGCCGTTCCATCCAGAAAACCCTGCCAGGTAATCGCCACCACTCCCTTTTGAAAAGCCTCTGTCGGGATCCTAACTTCCGTGGTATCCTCATTATAGAAGGAAATAGGAGCCTGAATAGATAGGGACTCCAACCTTTCATAGATAAAAGGTTGCCCTTCTCGGGAGATCCCTATTTTCGAATCTTTCTGATGATCGACGATGGAGAGGCCTACCCAATCTGTAAAGGAATATTCTTCGGCCTGTTCCACGATCTTGAGACGATAGTTCCCTTCCGAGTCCGGGGTCAGGGGTCGGCCGATCCGGTAATAATCCTTAAGGGACTTTTCCTTCTTAAGTTTCTCCGGAATATTTTCGAAAGAAATCGGACTAAGGAAAAGTCCCTCTTTGTTGGCTAATTGCCGGGCCTCTTCGGAAAGGAGTTCCTGAGGCAGGAGTCGGGCTACAGAAAAAATGTCATTTTCTTTTTCATATTTTTGACCTGTCCAGACATATAGAAATGGACAGGAGCCTTTCAGTACGATTTTGACACTCTTGCCTGAAGGGGCCACAAAATTTTGCTTGGTCATGCCGTAGTTCCATTGCTTCACGGAAATAATGTAATTGCCCGCCGGAATTTCCGGAAAACTGAACGTCCCACCGGCCGAACTGGTGGCTGTTTGATTGACCGGACCGCTTAGAGCCACCGTTAAATTGGCAATCTTAATCGGGTACCCCTGAACGGGGACTAACTGACCATTAACAACGATACATTTACCGGCTGGGGCATTGCCGACTACTTGAACTTCGATGCCCGTTTTGTCGGCAGTCGAAGGTATTGTGGAGGTGGGTGGGGTCTGTCCCGGTGTTGTGGGTGGGCGGCCTCCAGTGGTGTACTCCGGGGGCTGTGGTACGGGGTACTGGGTTTGAGGCTGATTTTTCTTGTCCAGATTGGCCCATTGGTTTTTTTGAAAATCCTCTCCGAATTTTTTAACCTCAGTCAGATCTACCGGCCGGTCTTTGGTCTTCAGATTGGGATCATTCAGAGGATTATAGGATTGCGAGGAACCTTTTTGTTTCCCGGAGTCAATCGCCCCGATAACCTCCTGCCCGGCTTTTTTATTCCCCAGAAGGGCATCCCGGACCTTGTCCCAGGCCTTAGGATCATTTTTCTTCAGGGCATCCTTTCTTTCTTCCTGAGTCATTTGATCCCAATTTTTAGGAGCCTGCTTTTCCGGGGATTTGTCTTTCCGGGTTATCGGGGGCTTTTTTTCTTCCAGCGTGGTCGGTTTTTTATCTCCCTGACCTTTATCTTTTTTATCTTCCCGATCCTTTGCTTTTAAAGGAGCCTTTTCCTTTGAAGGTGTTCCTTCGGTCTTTTCCCCTTTCCCAAGGTTTTGATCCTTGCCCGGTTCTTTCTTCTCGGGCGGGCTTTTGGTTTTGGTTGGATCCTTGTCCGATTTTTCCCCCTTGACGGTGGTCTGATCTTTATCGGATGAAGGGGGCAGGGGAAGAGGGTCCTTTTTGGTTCCTGATTCCGGTTTCGGTTCTTTGACTATTCCTTTGGCCCCATCAGCAGGCTTTTCCGATTTGGATTCTCCCTTGCTTTCCTGATCGACTTTTTTATCGGGGTCCGGCTTCTTGATCTCTTCTCCCAATACCTTGGCGTACTTCTTATAAGCTTTAGAGGGAATTTCTACATATTCGGAACCGGGATCCTTTTTTTTGACTTCCTCACTCTCACCACGGTCAATCTTCAGGCCTTTGGCATTCATCTTTTGTTCAATCTCTTTGGTATATCCTTTATCCCTTATGGTCTGCAGATCTTCCGGGGTAAACCCTTTTTCTTCCAGCTTGGATTTTAGCTTGGGAGGCAATCCCAGGTAGGTTTCCTGGCGTATCTTCATCTCCTCTTCGGTGTATCCCAGCTTTTTCATGGCCCCCATATCTTTTGCCATGGGCCCCCTCTCAAAATCCCTTAGCCCATCTATGATCCGAATACGTTGGCTATTGGCCTGTGTATTGAGATGTTCCAATTCATGGATAAGGATCCTGGCCTGGGAGCGGGTCTTTTTTTCCGCAGAGTCAATGGGTATGCCGTCTTCATTGGGGACGTTAAAAAAATTTTGGAGTTTGATGTAGCCGTTATTAAAAACAGCATTTACAGGTCCGCCGTGGGTCTCGGCAAAAGAGGCATCCGGCTTCCCGTTTTTCATTATGGCCGGTTCTTTATAGACAATGGTGCTTCCGGCTCTTTTCCAGAACCAACTTTGGGAATTATTCAACATCGTCTGGAGTTGAGCCGATTCCTGGGTGAAGCCTTTGCCCTTTAGATAATTAATGGCCTCTTGGACCTGCTTTATTTGATCTTTGTTCAGGTCTTTGGAGGTGACCCAGGAATAGCTGTTCGATGCCTGGGAACCGACCTGAACGGTGCCTTCGGAAACGGCGCCTACAGCCACTACTGCCGGCAGAGGACCTATCCCAAAGGCCTCGGAATATAAAAAAAGGACGCCAAGGATAATAAAATAAAATATTCTCCGTGTTTTCATATTCCTCCCCCGGGTAGGGTAAGAGAATGGATTTCCTTGCAGGCTATGGATATGATCAACAACACATAAGGCGATGTCGGGAAAATAAATGGCAGTTACTTCTCCAAAACCGCTTTGACATCCACCCGACTGGGGGTCACATTGGTAGGCTCCAGTCGGAAGCCGGTAAATTTCCGATTGGCCAACTCATCGGCGATGTGGCTGGATTTTCCACCGTAATCGAGCATCAATTCGGCCGAACCGGCGATGAAACTCCTTTGATGGACCGCCCGGACACCCTGTAACCCTTTTTCCAGGAAGGTCTTGATGGCCGAAAGGTGACGGTAAGACACCAGGCGGGTGACCACCAGGGTAATTTCTCGGGAACGCCCGTAGGCCTCACTCCGCCACTGGGCCAGGATGTCGTTGATCATAGGCGTGGCCATTCGTTCCATGGCCTGTTTGATGGCCAGGGCCCCGCCCTGGACCTCATCGATATGGGCCTGCCTCCCTTGTTCGCTTCGGGATGAAATGATTTTAGCACTATCGGTTCGTATGGCCCTGGCCTGCAAGGTGGCCTGCAGGGACTGCAACTGGGTGTCTAAAAGCCTCCCACCGGCATTCTTGGAAAAGGCCTTGCCGGAGATGACGATTTGGGCCCCGTATTGCAGGCCGGCGGCGGCGGCGGCATTATTATCCCCTTCCAGGATACGGAGGGCCTGATCCCGGGATATATTGGCCTTCACGGTTTGGGGATCCACGACGTTGAAACCGGCTGCCAGCAACCTCTGGATCAGGGTCGATTCGGCCTGACCGACATCTTCAAAGGCCGTGGTCCCAAAGACCCCCATGACCTTTTCTTCCATGATGACCATGACCTTGGGCTTTTCCGCCAGGACATGGAGGAGTCCCAGGGCCCGCAGGTCATTGGTCAGATTGGCCCGGCCTACTTCGGCCTGGATTTTAACCCGATAGACCTCTCCTTCGGGTTTTTCGGATAAGATCTTATAGCGCTGCACATACCCGGTGGTCTGGGCCAGGATCTTGTCATGAATAACCTTATATTGTTCGGTCAAGGTGTTTGAGGAAACCAGGGTCCCGACGGCCTGTTCGACGGCCTTACGCAGGGCATCGTCAATGGCCTTGTCTCTGGCCGCGGGGATGTTGCCGCTGATGATGGCGGCCAGGCCGTCTGTTATGATAAAATCAGTTTGACTAAAAACCGGGGTTGGCTGGAAAAGGAGGAAAACCCAACAAAAACAAAGGAAGCGGCACAAGACCCTCATTTTTTCTCCGACATTAAAACCTGGAACCGGATCCAGGAAGTTATTTAAAGGGGACCCACCAAAGGCGGGTTTGATAAACGGGATTATTGGGGACCGGTGCACCTCCCGTAAATCCAATGAGTTCCGTCACCCCGAAAGTCAGGGTGACGGAAAAGAGTTGATCGTTCGTTGTGAAAAATCGATTAAGGGAAAATCCGTCTAAAATCATAACCGAGGGTCACTTCCATTTCTACTTCCACTCCACCGTCATCCAGGTGGCGCGTATCTATGACCTTGGCCCCTCGGATATAGGCCTCGACCCTCGACCGAATGAGATCGTTTTGCAAGGCAAAATTTCGCACAGTCGATTTAGAGGAGATGTTGACCCCGTAGGCCTGCTCCAATAAATTTCGGTAGGCATCCAGCTTGGCCGCCCTTTCGGCCATGAGCCTGGCCTGGGCCGGATTAATAGCCCTTTCCGGAGGGGCCCCGCCGCCAGTGGCCCTGATGACGATCGGGGCCCATTCTCCCTGTGGCGAAGGGGCGGGTTCAGGGGCGAGTTGTTGCGCCGGCATGATATAGCATCCGGAGACAATAAACAATAATCCCAATAATAGAAAAATAGTCTTTTTAGTCATGTGTTCCTCCTCATTATCATTATTCAGCGTACCCCAAGAAGCGCTCTTAAGGGTTCAATTTCAATTTCCACTTCCACCTGATAACTGCCATCAGGTTGCAGTTGCTCGGAAACCACCCGAGCACCCTGAATATAGGAAAAGACCCGGGATCTTATCTCGTCACTCTGTGTGGCAAAGTCCCTGACCAGGGTATTGCCGGAAATTCTAACGCCATAGACCTGCTCGGCCAAGTTCCGGAGGGCATCCAATTTGCCGGCCCGCTTGGCTAAAAGGCTTTTTTCCGCCGGGCTTAAATCTTGTTCGGGAGGGGGCACCCCAAATCCCTTGGCTCTTAAGGCTCGGCCGGAAAAGGTGGTGGTCGGTGCGGCCGCAGCAGGGCCCGGAGGAGCGCCATAGCCGGTAGCCTCTATCGTCTCCCGATCATATAAGAGCCTCCGGCCCAGGATATCCTGGACCGCCCCTAAAGTAACTTCTACCGTTACCTCCGCCGTCCCATCGGGTTGCACCCTATAATCGATCTCCCTGGCCCCCTGAACAGTGGCGGATAAACGGGCTCTGATGACATCCGATTCGGTGGCAAAATCCCTGACTTTCGTTCTGGCATCAATTTGCAGACCGTAGATTACTTCCAGTAGATTTCTCAAGGCGTCTACCTTGGCCGCCCTTCGGGTCAGTAAGCGGATCTGGCCCTCACTTTGGGCCGAGGCCTCAAAGGCCGGTCCGGCAGCCATCATCGAAATCAAGACAAAAAGCATCAGACCGCCGGCCCTTTTGGTAAAAAAAACGTGATTCATTTCTCCCCCCTTTTTAGTTCGCCGCCTTCGAATTGGACCATTTTTTCAATAATGGCATACCACTCTTCAATGGACACTCTGGATGGTCCCCCCACCCGGTTTGGACCTGTTCCGGGGATTTCCGGATAAGGATATTTTTCTCTCTTAAACAGGGAAATCGCCCTCTTGGGCACAGTGGCCTCGATCTTGACGCCTCCATCCTGGAGGTACTCTTCTGTAATAATCGTAAGGCCTTTTACAAATCCGGAAAGCCCCCGGTAGAATCCCTTCCCCTCTTCATGGGGTCCGGTCTGATCCCCCTGGCCGGCCAAGGCCCTTCTGTAAGCATCCAGCACAGCCGCCCTTTTAGCCATCAAAAGGGCCTGGGCCTTGTTCTGGGCCTTAACCGGGGGATAGCCGATCCCATAAACCTGTATCCGGGCATCCGAGGCCCAGCCTGCCCAAACCGCAGTAAAGAAAATCCCTAAAAAAATTCCCCAAGTCCGTTTTTTAAGGATACGATTCAATCGATCAGGCCCTCGAAACAGCGCTTGTGGGAGGCCTTTTGTGGTCATCAAATCGTCTCCTTTCATAGGTTAATACCTTGGGGGACCGACTGCGCCGGAAGGTGGGGGAGGCGGTGGAGCCGCAGGAGACTGAGTTTGAGCCGGAGGCGCATTCGGATCGATTAAAATGATCGAACCAGGGGGAGGTGGTTGATTGGTGTAAATATAACATCCGGAGAACAATAAGGTTGCTGATATTCCAATCAATACTAAGGTGATTACTTTTTTCATCTTTTCCCTCTCTTTGTTTTGAATTTTATACTTAAATATCGGACGGACCAAAATGGGATTGAAAAACCCCAGCCTATAAATTTTATTTTAACAAAGACAAAGATGGTTGCAATAGAAATTTTTAAAATAGTGATAACCCAACCCGGACCAGCCGGAACCAAAATTGGATATCCGAAACGTGTTAAATTCCTGGGTTGGTCCGGGTCAACGGCTTGTTCTTGAATAAATTCCTTCCATTTTGCGTAGAAATTTATTTTTAAGTCACTAACCGGAAAGGCATCCTTTTATTGGGGCCAATAGTCCAAGGCCTTTTCCCCCAGAATCATTTCAATGGAAAGGCGCAACGAGAGGTGTTTCCGTTCTTCCGAGGGAACCTTCCTGAGGACCCTTTGCCCTTCCAATAACTTTAAGGCATAGCGGGCGATGTTGATACCGTCCCGGACCGTATAGCGTTCCTGGGCCTGATGGGCCCTTTGTAAAAAATGGACCACGTAATGGAGGATGTCCTCCGGAGCAAAGGGCAGGTTTCTTTGTAAGATCAGGTGTTCTTCTTCCTGCTCCGGAAAATCGATAAAAATCTGGGGCTGGAGACGGGAGTGGATATACTCCGGCAGTTCAAAGGTGCTGGCATCATCATTCATGGTGGCACAGAAACGAAAGTCAGGATGGGCCGGGATCTTGATCCCGGTGACCACGGATTCCACATAGCGGCGGTTGTCTAATAAAGGGGCCAGGGAGGCCCAGCTTTTTTCGCTCATGCGGTTGCCTTCATCCAGGATCAGGACCCCGCCCCGAATCATGGCCGTCACCAAGGAACTGGCCATATAATGGATCTTTCCCTGTTCAGCGATCACCGGTGTTACGATCAGGTCTTCCGGTCGGGTATCCATGGTGGCCTGATAAAAATAGACTTCCCGGCCGAGTCGCCGGGCCGCGGCATAGGCCAGGGTAGTTTTACCGACGCCGGGTTTGCCGATCAGCCGGGGATGCAAGGGCAGGTCCTTTTCCTCCACCACCAGCCAGGCGGCCAGTACCTGGTCGATCAGATCAGGCTGGCCGACCCAATCCAGGGGCAGGTCATCACAATGACCCAGATAAAGGGTGACTCCTTCAATGAGAACGGTTTCCATAAAAAACAGGCTATCATAGTTTCTCTATTCTGACAACCAGAGGTTTCTTTTTGTTTGCAGAATTCTTTAATTAGCGGTATATTCACATTTTTTTGGAATTTCTTTCGGTTAACTCCAGAAAGCTAAATGAACCCTCAACCCTGTTCCCTGGAAAGTGTTCCAGGGGGCTGCCGAATCGGTCAGGTGATGGATGATAAAAGATAAAAGCCGGCTTATTTTCCTTAAAGGGCTCTTTCTTTCTCTGCGTCCCAAACAGTGGATCAAGAACGGGGCCTTATTCGCCCCGGTGCTTTTTTCACAAAATTTATTTAATGAATCCCTCTTCCTGAAGTCATTAGAGGCCTTCGTCCTTTTTTGCCTGCTGACTGGTTCGGTGTACATCATCAATGACCTGAAGGATCTCAACGAAGACCGCCTCCACCCGATTAAACGGAATCGCCCATTGGCTTCCGGCCAGGTTAGTCCCACTCTGGCAGGGATATCGGCACTGGTTTTTCTAACCGTGAGTTTTCTGGGAGGCTGGATGCTCTCGGTGCCCTTTTTCAAGGTCCTGGGGGCCTATCTGCTGCTCCAGATTGTCTACACCTTTTTCTTAAAGCATCAGGTTATCCTGGACATCTTTTCCATTGCCGCCGGATTTGTTCTGCGGGTGGTTGCCGGTGGGTTGGCCATCGGGGTTCAACTATCTCCCTGGCTTTTAATTTGTACGACCCTGCTTTCTTTATTTTTGGCGATGGCCAAAAGACGCCATGAACTGGTCATCCTCAAAGAAGGGGCTATAGAACACCGTCAGATCCTGAAAGAGTATTCTCCTTATCTGCTGGATCAGATGATGGGGGTGGTAACGGCTACCACGGTGATGAGTTATGCCCTTTACACCATCTCACAAGAAACCGTCGCCAAGTTTCAGACCACTAATCTGATCTTCACACTGCCCTTTGTTCTTTATGGGATTTTCCGCTATCTTTATCTGGTCCATCAAAAGGTGGAAGGCGGCCGACCGGAAGAGATACTTTTGACGGATCGTCCCCTTCTTTTGACCGTCGTAGGTTGGACCATTACCGTCTTGATCGTCCTCTATGGCTAAAATAAGAATGGCCGAGCCCCGATTTTCCATTCTCTCTAAACGGTTTTTTCTTTTTTTAGGCCTGGGGGTTGGGGTATTCCTGGGGCTTTCCCTCTATGGAAACTGGGGAGCGGTATCCGAGGCCTTCAGACATTTTTCTTATTGGATCCTGCCCCTGATTTTGGCCCTGGCCTTCATGAATTATCTCAGTCGCTTTTGGCGCTGGGAGTTATACCTGAGGCGGGTGAAAATTTCTTTGACCCGGAAAGAGAGTTTTACTATCTTTATGAGCGGCCTGGTTATGACCGTGACCCCGGGAAAGATGGGTGAATTATTGAAATCCTATCTCCTCAAGGAGGGCCATCAAATACCACTGGCCCGTTCAGGACCCATTGTCCTGGCAGAACGGTTTACTGATCTTTTGGCGGTTTATCTCTTAACCCTCTTAGGCGGCATCTCTTTTGCCTATGGGTCCAGGATTTTATGGGTGGGACTGGCGGTGTTGGTTTTGGGTCTGCTCCCCTTGATCTCTCCAAAACTATTTCAGGGCCTTTTGAGAGTAATGGGAAAATTTTCCCTGGGGCGGCGACTGGAGGCCCCTTTAACCGAGGCCTTTCAGACCCTTCATGACCTGATGGGCTTTGGTCTCCTTTTTTGGGCCTCTGCCTTGGGCCTGGCGGCCTGGTTTTTTGAGTGTCTGGCCTTTCAGATGGTTTTTAAAGGCCTGGGGGTGGAGATCTCCCTGATCAAGGCCACCTTCATTTATGCCTTTTCTACCCTGGTCGGGGCTTTAAGTATGCTCCCAGGGGGGATCGGGGCGGCGGAAGGGAGCATGACCGGTCTTCTGCTTTTGATTCAGATACCCAAGGGCCTGGCCACCACGGCCACTATTATTATCCGAATTTGTACGATCTGGTTTGCCGTACTGTTAGGGTATGGCTTTCTTAAATTATATCGGAAACAGAAA